>PLML01000224.1 GCA_003141525.1 Bacteroidales bacterium | reverse complement strand
TCCAATTCTGAAAGTTGTTCCAAGTTTTTCACAAGTACGTTCCAGAAGGGTTGTTTTCCCTGCACCCGGAGAGCTGATAATGTTCACCATCAACATTTTTTTCGAGAAAAGTAAATCCCTTACCTCATCTGCTTTATTCTGATTCCTGTCAAGGATATTCTTCATTATTTTTATTTCCATATCTACTCCCCTTCTATGCTTTTAATAAATAATTCTTTCCCATTAATAATTTCAACGTCAGTTGATCTGCAAACACTGCATGCAAATAAGTATTCTTTCACCTGAAAATCAGTTCCGCAATTTTTGCATTTCATTCTCACAGGTATGATTTCTATGTCTATTTCAGCATCCTGAGCAACTGTTTTCCTTACTGTTTCCCTGAATGCAAATTCAAAGATATCAGGAACAATCTGAACCAGCTGTCCGAAACTGATATTCACCTTTGTTACTTTCGACAGGTTTTCCTTTCTCGCTGCATCAAGAACGATCAAAGAAAGATCTTCAGCAATTCCTATTTCATGCATAATTATATCCTAACATATTCTTGGAAACTGCAGTCCTGAAGGCATATCGAGTATACGCTGGCCTCCGACTGAAGTATTTAACACTACAAGCTTTTTCTTATCAGGAATGATTTCCCCGATTATCTCAGAGTATTTACCCAGGGGATCGGACCTCATAACGTCCAGCACTCTTTTTTCTTCACCCGCACCAACAACTATGATGACTTTCCCTTCATTTGCAAGATAAAATGGATCAAAACCCAGTATCTCGCACAATCCTTTCACCGGTTCATCAACTGGAACTGACGCTTCCTCAATAACTATACCTCCGCCAATCATCGCTGCAAGCTCATTTAATACGGTAGCCAGTCCACCTCTTGTCAGATCGCGCATGAAATGAATCTCATTACAGTTTTGCGTGACATTTCTTATCAAATGATTCAATGAGGCACAGTCTGAAGTAACCGATGAGGTGAAACTTAAGCTGTCTCTGGCACCAAGAACCGCTATAGCATGATTACCTACAGGGCCATTAATAATAAGTTTATCGCCGGTTTTTACCTGTCTTGCAATGCTGATATGCTCCAAATCAGGATTAAGAATTCCAGTCCCTGATGTTGTTATGAACAACTTATCACATTTCCCTTTTTCCACGACTTTTGTATCTCCGGTAACTATCCTGACTCCTGCTTTCAAAGCCTCTTCAGCCATTGATTCAGCTATAACAACAAGCTCATTTACAGGAAAGCCTTCTTCAATGATAAATGAAACTGCAATGTACATAGGTTCTGCTCCGGAAACTGCCAGGTCATTTACAGTTCCGCACACAGCAAGCTTGCCAATATTGCCTCCCGGGAAAAAGAGAGGATCCACAACATAAGAATCAGTTGTAAATGCCAGTGTACACCTTGTATCTTTAAGAATTGCAGAATCTGTCAAAGGCTTAACCATCCCAAACCTACCGACAAAAACCTGCTCGATTAACTCATGAGTCAACTTTCCGCCACTCCCCTGATTCAAAGAGATAAAATCATTCATTTATTTAGTTTGTATCTATACCATGTATTGCAGGCTCCTTCAATTGAAACCATGCATGCTCCAAGGGGATTTTCAGGAAAACAGATCTCTGCAAACAGAAGACAATCCCCGGGAGTTTTTAAACCCCTTAATATTTTTCCGCAAATACAAAGCTCATTGTCTTCCTGAAAAATAATTCTTACCGGTACTTCTTTTTCAATATCGAATCTCTCAAAATTCTTTCTGAGCATAAGTCCGCTGAACGGGATTATCCCGAATCCTCTCCATGGCACATCGCATGGTTCAAAAACTTCTGACATAAGTTTCTGAGCAATCAAGTTACCTTGCAATGTAACAGCCCGATTGTATTGAATTTCCACTTTAGGGTCATTCTGATTTACCTGCCTTATCAGCATCAATATTGATTGCAATAAATCGGCAGGTTCAAAACCTGCAACCACACAGCCCAGATAGAAACTCTCAGGAATGAATTCAAATATTGAAGAACCGGTTATTGTGGCAACATGACCAGGACAAATAAAACCGTCGATGTTGACTCCATCTTTTATTATAGCCTCCATCGCAGGAGGCATGACTTTATGTGCGCTTAACAGAAAGAAATTTTCGATATTCTCCTTTTCAGCCTGCTTAATCGTAGCGGCTGTCCCGGGGGCAGTTGTTTCAAAACCTATTCCAAGGAAAATTACTTTATTTTCAGGGTTCATTCTTGCGATATCGAGCGCATCAAGTCCGGAAAGAACAATCCTTACATCTGCACCGGCTGCCTTTTCTTTTTCAAGGGATGAAACAGTTCCCGGGACTCTCAGAAGGTCTCCAAAAGTACAAATAATTACCTTCTCCATTTTAGAGTAAGCGATCGCCTTATCAATGAAATCCGTTCCCGTTACACAAACCGGACAACCCGGACCAGAGATTAATCTTACATTATCAGGAAGTAAAAATGGAATGCCAAATCTATGAATTGCAGCTGTATGGCCTCCGCAGACCTCCATAAAGGTATAATTGCGTATAACTGACTTACGAATGAGAACAGCCAGGTTCATAATGAGGTTCTTATTTCTGAACTCATCAATGTACTTCATGCACGTTATTCATTGAGGGAATTATTCATCTCTTCAAATAATCTTAGAGTTTCTTCAGCTTCTTTTTCACTTAGCTTCTGTATGGCAAATCCTGCATGCAAAAGGATATAGTCTCCGACTTTTGCATTTTCGATCATATGCAGACCTGCTTTAAAGATCGCACCTCCGGCGGATACATCTGCCATATCTCCATAAATGGACACTATCTTTACCGGAATACTAAGACACATTATTTTCTGATTTTTGAAGCAATTACTAACTGTCCCAGTGATATACCTCCATCGTTAGCCGGAACAAGGTGATTTGTAAAGACTTTAAACTTGTTCCGGTTTAAAAGGTACAAAGATTTTTCCAGAAGGTACTTATTCTGAAATACCCCGCCGGAAAGAATAACTTTATCCAAAGATGTATCTTTTCTGATCTGCATTGAGATTTCAAGTATGACCTGGGCTACTGTGTTATGAAATTTTGTTGAAATTAATGAAATTTTTTGTCCGGTCAAATCTGCCAGGATTGCCTTCATGGTATCTCTGAAAATTATGGTTTGGTTCACCTGGAAAGGATAAAAGTCATCTGTTAAATCATCGATAGCAGATTCAAGCCGCATCGGAGCCTCTGATTCGAAAGTTGCCACAGGGCAAAGTCCCAGGAGAGCCGAAACCGCATCAAAAAGACGGCCGGCACCTGAAGTCATTGGTGAATTTATCTTTTTAACTATCATCTCCTTAATTATTGATAACTCCTGGTTATCAATTGAATTAAAGAGAGGTACGGATTTATAGTCAAAATTTTCCCCGAAATATTTGAAAATATATGAATATGCCATTCTCCATGGTTCATCAACTGCTTTCTCTCCACCGGGCATAGGGACATAATCGAAATGGGTAAAACGTCTGAAGCCTTTCAGATCAGCAATCATGAACTCACCTCCCCAGATATTCTCATCCGAACCAAGACCTGTTCCGTCCAGGGCAATACCGATTACTTCCTCATCCAATCTGTTCTCAGCCATACACGATGCAATATGAGCATGGTGATGCTGAATCCTTATGAGAGGCACATTGAATTCATTTTCAAATAATTCAGCAGAGTGAGTTGATAAATACTGAGGATGAAGGTCACATGAAAGAAATTCAGGTCTAAACCTGAAGATATTTGAAAACCTGTCAATTGTCTCATTAAAAAAATCATAAGTTGGAAGATTTTTCAGATCGCCAATATATTGACTCATCACAGCCTGGTTGCCTTTCCCGATACAGAAACTGTTTTTCTGTTCCGCTCCAAACGCCAGGATTCCCTCAACATTTACTTTTAAATCAACCGGCCGGGGAACAAATCCCCTGGAACGACGGATAAGACTGATCTTCCGGTCAATAATTCTTACAACTGAATCATCAGTTCTGTTGCTTATTTGTCTGTTATAGCTCAGAAAGGAGTCAACAATTGATATCAATTGATTTTCTGCTGTCTGGTCATCAATAATTATGGGATCGCTGGAAATGTTGCCACTGGTCAGAACTACTGCCGGTGTTTTCAGGAACTTGAAAAGCATATAATGAAAAGGCATATACGGAAGCATTGCACCAATTGTATTCAATCCATTGCTCACCGATGCAGACAATATCTCCTTTTCTTTAAGGATCAGGATGGGTCTACGCCAGGATTTCATTTCTTTCTCTTCTGTTTCGTCGATGTAACAATAGTTTCTTGCTGAGGATAAATCCCTGAACATTACTGCAAAGGGCTTTGAATCCCTTAGTTTTTTATGCCTTAGTTTACTTACAGCATTGTTATTCAGCGCATCACACATCAGGTGATATCCGCCGAGGCTTTTAATTGCGACTGTTTTCCCTGAAGATATCTGCATAGAAACTTCCTGAAGTATAAGCCTGATATCGCTCAGCCTTTTTAAGGGATCTTTGTACTGATAAAAAGGTCCGCAAGAGTTACAGGCAATAGGTTGGGCATGAAAGCGCCGATCAAGGATATTATTATACTCCGAAGTGCAATTATCGCACATTATGAAGTTTTTCATAGTGGTTTTTGGTCTATCGTAAGGCAATCCTTCAATTATTGAAAACCTTGGTCCGCAATTGGTACAATTCACAAAAGGATAATCAATTCTTTCAGGATCATTTTCTAAATCTTCCAGGCAATCATTACATACAGCAATGTCAGGACTTATTTCTGTTATCTGATTATCAATTGTTTTACTCTCTGTAATTTTAAAGGTGCTATAACCATTGATTTGCCTGGGACTTATTTTTATTGATTTTATCTTCGATGCGGGAGGTGCATTTTGAAGAATATCATTACCGAACAATTCAATTGTATTCATGTCGCCCTGGACAATAACAGAAACTCCATCATTTCTGTTATCAACTTCTCCAAATAGACCATGTTTAGAGGCCATTCTGCAGATAAAAGGACGAAATCCTACGCCCTGAACCAATCCCCTGATCAATATTTCATATCCCTGTATAATAGCTCCAGATTTTTAAGTCCGTTAACTTTCATTTGTTTGTGAACATAATATATAACGCTTTCAAGTTCATCACAAAGGTTTACATTATTTATGATCACATCCGGCGGCACTTTCAGCAGTACCGGTGCAAAATTCACTATTCCGGTTATACCATGACGGATCAGTTCATCAACAACTTCCTGGGCAGAAATCTCCGGCACAGCAAGGATAGCCACCTTAACTTTGAATCTCTCGATGATTTCTTTTAAGCGGCTCATTGAATATACAGGTATGCCGGACCTCATTTTCTGTTTGAAAGGATCAATATCGAAAGTCGCTACAATATTCATATGTCTCTGTACAAACTTGCTGTATTTCGATAATGCAAGACCCATGTTCCCCATTCCGATAAGTACAATATTATTGTCCTTATTGCGATGGAATAATTTTTCCATCTTTTCAAGCAGGTCATTAATATCATATCCGCCACGTTTATTTCCCTTGATACTGAACTCTGAAAAGTCTTTTCTGACCTGGTCTGAAGTGACTCCAGTCTCATTGGCCAGAGTATAAGAAAAGACTTTTTCGACTCCCATCAACTTAAGCCGTACAATACATGCACGGTAAAGAAAAATTCTTTTAAGACTGTTTTTAATTACGCTTTTTGTGATTTGTTTCACATCATTTCTATTTTACTTATTTCATTTTGCAAGTTAAAAAATTCTTTTCTAAATAAAAAAATATTTTTATATACCTGATATTCTGCATTTTATAAATCTTGTAAATTTTTATTTTAAAAATTCAACATTTTTTAATTGATTTTTATATACGTAGATTCTATTTTTATATGTGAATCTTCTCACATAAAAATGCAATATAAAAGCATAAAAAAGGAGGAATGGGATAAGGCTATTGAGCAGTTGTTATTATCCTACACCATTTTTGCATGTGTCGAAAATGAGTATGGACTGGATTATGAATTAATCAGGCCGTCTGACATTGTAAAAATCTCCTATAACAAACCCAAACCTGCAACACCGCTTAAAAGTTTCTTCCTTCCCATTAAAGAAAATGTAACGTCAGGTAAGGTTGAGGAAAGGCCAAGGATCATTATGGGTATCCCAAACTGCGATATTGAAGGATTGTTTCTTCCTGACGATGTCTATCTTGATAAGGAGTTTAATGATTTATTTTATCTGAAGCGACGTGAGAACACATTGCTGATAGCATCCGATTGCTTTGGAGTTCAGGAACACTGCCACTGCTTATCATACAACATTAGACCGTATTCAGAAAATCATGCTGACCTGGCAGCAATTAATCTCAATGGAACAATTCTATTGAGAATATTATCATTAAAAGGTGAAGATTTTATAACTAAATTCCCCGCTATAACATCCCCTGTAGATAACAATATTATTCCAATAATTGAAAAGGAACATCTTGCAACAGAAACATTGCTTGCGAAAACTAATAATGGGCTGCCTGATTATAAGAAGACCGGTAAGCTTATAATGAACTCAAAAGGAGCTATCTGGGAAAAGTATTCTGCAAGCTGTGTTTCGTGTGGAGCCTGTACCACAATCTGCCCGACATGTACATGTTTTCTTCTTATTGATAAACCGGGATTTGAGAAGATAAAACAGATGGACGCATGCCAGTATCCCGGTTTTGAAAGGGTCGCAGGAGGAGAAGATGCTTTGTTTGAGCTTCACAATCGTTTCAAAAACAGATACATGTGCAAATATGTATGGAAACCTGAAAAATTCAGATCCCTCGCTTGCACGGGTTGCGGCAGATGCATTGATGCCTGTATAGGAAAGATCAATAAAAACGAAGTTTTCATGGAACTCACAAAATAGCTGATAATGCCGGATACCAAAAACATATATAAACCTGTCAGGGCAATGTTGACAAATGTTATTGAGGAATCACCATCAATAAAAACATTTGTGCTGGTACCTGAAGATAATTTCTCTTTTAAAACCGGTCAGTTTATTGAATTATCTGTTGATGGAATCGGTGAAGCGCCTTTTACACCCTCTTCTTCGCCTCTTGTCACAGAAAAACTTGAAGTTACTGTAATGAAAACAGGATATGTAACAGAATATATGCATATGTTGAAACCCGGAGTGTTTATGGGGATAAGAGGTCCGTATGGAAGAGGTTATCCAATCGAAACATTCTTTGGCAAAGAAGTCCTCATCCTGGGCGGAGGTTGTGGCCTTGCTCCCATCAGATCGCTTCTGTATGCACTCGAAAGTATTAAAGATAAACTGGTTAAGGTCACTCTCTGTTATGGATCAAAGTCTCCTGCCGATTGTATTTATAAACCTCTTTTTGACCGTTTGAACAGCACTGAAAAGTTTGAAGCTTACCGCACTGTGGATAAAGCTGATGAGAGCTGGGATGGAGCAGTAGGAGTTGCTACCACTCTTCTTAATAAAATCAGAATCAATATAGAGAATTCTATTGCTGTTGTATGTGGCCCGCCGGTCATGATGAAATTCGGTACTATCAGGCTGCTTGAAATGGGATACAGGGATAATCAGATTTACCTTTCAATGGAAAAAAACATGTCGTGCGGTTTAGGAAAATGCGGACATTGTATGATGGGTGAGTTTTTCGTTTGCAGAGATGGCCCTGTCTTTACGTATAATGAGATAAAACATAATCCGGAAATATGGAGATAAGGAGATTAGCATTCAAAGTATTATCTCATTCTTTATAAAATTAAAAGTTAAGAGATCATGAAACTTACAATTGAAGATTTGAAAAATGTCAGGTTTTTTGACAATTACTCGGATGAACAGTTGAAAATATTTATTGAGATAAGCTCCATCAAAGAATTCAAAGTAAAAGAAATATTGTTTGAACAATATGATGAGCTTACAGAGATCTATGTACTTCTTTCCGGATGCTTATCACTGGGAATTAGCCTGGCAAAGGAAAAGAGAATACGTCTGGGCACTTTGGAGGAGGGTCAACTCTTCTCCTGGTCTGCCGTTTTCAGCCCATACATCTCAACAGCCTGGGTGATGGCCACATGTCCTACAAAAGTCATGGCCATTGATGCCAAAAAACTCATTCTTGAATTTGATAAAAAATGTGAATTCGGATTTAAAACAATGTCAAAAATTGCCCAGACAATTTCTCATCGTCTGAGCGATACCAGGTTCCAGTTGATGAACCAGATGACATTATGATTGATTATTTAACTGATTTGGAGATAAGTTTAAATAGGTCGAAATAACTTGAAATTGGTAGTTTAAAATTTAATTCCGTTTATGTTTGTTAATTATGGCCCGGAAAGTACTTATAGATATGATAAAGCTGCGCTCTGCAATGATTGAAGACTCAACTCTGTCTGTACCTGAGGCTTATTATTATCCTGCACTTAATGTAAACGGGTTAAAGACTATCCGTGAGCTCGCAACCTTCAGGTTTGCCTGCAGGAAATGCGAGGATGCTCCATGCATCAATGTATGTCCTGCTGATGCCCTGGAAAAAGATGAAAATGGGGTTGTTGTTCGCTATACCAATCTTTGTGTTTCATGCAAATCGTGTGTTACAATATGTCCCTTCGGAACAATGATGACCGATTTCTTTAAGCACCACAGGAACAAAGACCTCTACTATGATCTGAGAGATGAAAAAGAAATGAAAGAATTTATCAAAGCTTGTCCGGCAGGAACTGTAACTATAACTGACGATGATGAGTCGCCGGATAAAAATATTTATAGTCTTAATGAAAAAGTGCTCATAAAAGATTATTTATATACAACTGAAAAGCAGTAAATATCAACAATATGGCAGTTAATATTTTTTATTTTCTTATCTTCCCCGGACTGCTCTTTGCCGCTGTAACCGGANNACCGGAGCTTTCCTTTCGTGGTTCGACAGGAAAATTACTGCCAGGGTACAATTTCGCCAGGGGCCTCCTCTGCTACAGCCATTCTATGATTTCTTCAAATTGTTATTAGTAAAGGAGACAATACTGCCTAAGCAGGGATCACCCTTAATATTTCTCCTTGCACCGATCTTTGCTGTCTTTGGAGCTACTATGGCAGGCGTTTTCATCCTCCTGCCACTGTTAAATATCACATCCGGTTTCAGGGGAGATCTGCTGGTAATCTTTTACCTTCTGACAATACCTTCCTTTTCATATATTATTGGTGCTCTCGCTTCCGGCAATCCGCTTGCTGCAGTTGGCGGATCAAGAGAGATGAAACTTATACTAAGCTACGAGATGACCTTTCTCCTGTTAATTGCAGGTATTATTATGAAATGCAGTCAACATTTTGATTTATACTCAATTATTAAAACACAACAGGCAGGATATCCATTTATAGGAAGCATTTCAGGAGTGCTTTTGTTCGTTGTTGGTATATTTTGTATACAGGCAAAATTGGCTCTTGTGCCTTTCGACATGCCTGAAGCAGAGGCCGAAATTACTGAAGGTATCTTTATTGAATATTCGGGGGCAGCCTATGCATTGATAAAACTTACAAAATATATCATGTTTTTTATACTTCCTGCTTTCCTGGTTGCACTTTTAATGAGTGGCTTCAGGCTTGAAGGAATTCATATTATTTGGGCGATACTAAAGGTAGTTGCAGTTGTACTCATCTTAACTCTGATAAGGAACACAAATCCAAGGGTAAAGATTAAACAGGCAATCAGCTTCTTTGTAGTCTGGATGAACCTGATTGCCATCATTGCACTGGTATTGATTGTATTTGGATATTAAATATTTATAAACGTGGGGTTTAAAAATTATTGCTTTAAAAAATCGCTCTGGGTCTTCCATTTTGGAGGAGCCTCCTGCAATAATTGTGATATTGAGATACTTGATTGCCTCACACCACGGCATGATCTTGAACGTTTTGGTATTCTTCTGGTCGGAAGTATCAGGCATGCTGATGTACTTCTTGTTAACGGTTCTATAAATATACGTGATAAGGAGAGACTGTTAGAGGTTTACAAGCAAGCTCCAAAACCGATACTGGTTGTTGCGATTGGTGCATGTGGTTGTACAGGAGGATACTTTACTGAAAGTTACACATTTGCAGGTCCTGTTGATAAGATAATTCCTGTCAATGCTTATGTTCCCGGTTGTCCACCGAAACCCGAGGCCATTATTGCCGGCATTATTAAACTTATTCAGAACTCATAAAAGATAAATGGATGCAGAGTTGATCATAGAAAAATTCAAAGAGAAATTAAATTCTGATATTCTTGGGATCGCTGTAAAGAATCAAAAGCGAGTGATTATTACGATCAGTCCGGATTCAATTGTAAAGGTTGCCGATTTTTTATACAGGGAAGAAGGATTCAGGTTTATTATTGCTTCAGCACTACACACAAAAAAAGGTTTTGAAATTCATTACCATTTTAGTAAAGATGCTATCGGACTGATACTTAACATACACATCATTCTGGATAAGGATAATCCGCAAATCGAATCACTTTCGAACATGTTCAATGCCTCAAACTGGATAGAAAGGGAGATGCACGAGCTTCTTGGTATCAATTTCCTGAATCACCCCAACCAGGAGAAACTGATATCGGAAGGCAACTGGGCCGAAGGTGTTTATCCATTACGGAAGGAGTTTAAGTAATAAACTGAGATTAACTGCGATGAGCAAAAAAACACTCATACCGATTGGACCATATCATCCCCTTCAGGAGGAGCCTGAATTATTCAAGCTATATTGTGACGGTGAGATTGTAAAGGATGTCAAATGGGAGACCGGATATAATCATCGTGGGATTGAGAAACTAAGTGAATCAAAGACTTACGAGCAGATTTTTTTCCTTGTTGAACGAATATGCGGTATCTGTTCAAACTCACATCCTTTTGCTTTTGCAAATGCCGTTGAAGAAATTGCAGATATCGAAATTACAGACAGGGCAAAATATATAAGATCAATAATCGGAGAGCTCGAGCGGATACATAGTCATCTCCTTTGGGTTGGCCTTGCTGGACATTTCCTTGGTTATAATACTGTTTTCATGTGGGCATGGAAATATCGCGAACCTGTACTCGACCTTTTTGAAATGATATCAGGGAACAGGAACAGCTATGCAATGTTCAAGGTGGGTGGTGTCAGAAGAGACATTGAAGAGAACAAAATTCCTGTTATTCGTAAGGTTCTGGATGATATTAAGAAAAAGACCGATTTACTGACAGGAGCAGTAATGGATGATCCTGTAATTCATGCCAGAACCAAAGGGGTTGGTATTCTTACAAAGCAGGATATTATTGATTATGGAGCAGTAGGTCCGACTGCAAGGGCTTCAGGTGTGGCTATAGATGTACGAAAGGACGATCCCTATGCAGCTTATCCTCTTGTAAACTGGAAAGTGATAACAGCAGAAGCCGGTGATGTTTTTGCTAAAGCAGAGGTCAGATTACTCGAGATGTACGAATCAATCTCAATAATTGAGCAATGTCTCGATGGTCTTAAAAAGGGAAAAGTGGGAGACATTTCATTAAAAGTTAAAGAGATACCCGAAGGAATCGGAAATGGCCGGGCTGAAGCGCCCCGGGGCGAAGTTTTTCATTTTGTGCAATCGGATGGTTCTAATTCTCCTGTAAGACATAAAATAAGGGCTCCCAGCTATGTCAACATTGCAACATTTAAAAAGTCGTGTATCGGTCAGACAATTGCCGATGCTACAATTTCTCTGGCGGCAGTTGATCCTTGTTACTGCTGTACCGAACGAATGGCTGTGGCTTACGATTTGAACTCAGGAGAAAAAATAATGAACGCTAATGAACTGATTAATGAATCAGTAAAGAGGACTAATGAAATAAAGAAAACTTTTAACGGTCAGCTATGATAGAGGTAATCAGCATAATAACTCTGCCTGTATTTCTTGGCCTTTTGCTTTTTTTCGTTCCGGAAAAACTCAGAACCATCAAAGGTGTCATTGCTCTTCTGGTAAGCATAATTACAGGTTATCTGACAATTGTAATTTACAGTTCAGGCAGTCAGCTTCACCATATAAATGAGCTATCAGCCGGTTCTACACTTATTGTTTTTGGCTTTGACCTTCTCCACGATGCCGGAAAGTACATGGCATTCAACTGCGATAACCTGGGCAGACTTATTATCTTGTTTATCAGTCTTTTTAGCTTTTTAATTCTACTATATTCACTGATCTACATCAGAGAAAGAAGAGTCAGAAATTATTATCCCTATTTTCTTATTACTCTTGGTTGTGCGTATGGTGCAGTGGTATCTGATAACCTGCTTTTGTTCCTTTTATTCTGGGGTGTGCTTGGAATAACTTTATATAAGCTGATACAAGGCACAGATGAAGAGAGCTCCGCTACTGCAAAGAAATCACTCATCCTGATCGGAGCTTCCGATAGCATTTTGATAATAGGCATAGCTATCATATGGAAGATTACGGGTTCTCTGAGCATGGTAGGCATCTCATTACCCACTACAAATGCTTTATCCGTTGTTTCTTTCCTGGCATTACTGACAGGCAGCTTTACAAAAGCCGGCGCTTTCCCTTTTCATACATGGGTTCCCGATTATGCAAAATGTGCTCCGGCCTCTTCATCTGCTTATCTGCCTGCCTCCCTTGATAAGCTACTGGGCATATATTTTCTTGCCAGGATAACTACAAGTATGTTTATCCTGAATGAATGGCTGACACTTCTTCTTTTATCAGCCGGGGTGATCTCAATAATAACTGCTGTTATGATGGCTCTTGTCCAGCATAATTACAAACGGTTACTCGGATTTCATGCCGTTTCGCAGGTTGGTTATATGATTCTTGGCTTCGGACTCGGCTCGATGATAGGTGTGGCAGCGGGTCTTTTTCATATGATCAATAATGCTTTATATAAAAGTGGACTTTTCCTCTCTGCCGGATGTGTGGAATATCGTACCGGGAAAGAAGATATTGATGACCTTGGAGGTCTGTCAAAAGCAATGCCCTTTACTTTCTTCGCTTCTTTGATTTTTGCCATGTCAATATCGGGAGTTCCTCCATTCAATGGATTTGCCTCCAAATGGATGATATACCAGGGGATAATAGATTTTGGCAGCGGAACCGGAATCGCTAACAAACTCTGGGTGGTTTGGCTGGGATTGGCGGTACTGGGATCTGCACTTACACTTGCAAGCTTTATCAAACTGATTGGCGGCATTTTTCTTGGTCGTCGCAGACCAGAGTTTGCGGAGGTAAGAGAAGTCCCGGTTATTATGTGGATACCACTGGTTATTCTTGCCATGTTCTGCATCTTTTTCGGCGTGTTTTCCACAAATTTCATAGTACCAAAACTTTTTATGCCAGTCTCAGGTGCATTTCAGTTTAAGGGATTCTGGAACTCATCATTTGTATCACTGCTTGTTTTAATCTCAATAATTCTTGGAATAATTCTTTACCTGGTATTCAATCTTAAGAAATTCAGAACTGAGGATAGCTTTATCGGCGGAGAAAAAATTCAGGAACAGACAAGTTATGCCACAACGGAATTCTTTAAGACGATTGTCGAATTCCGGGTCTTCTCCTGGATCTACAGGAAAGCCGAAGAACGATGGTTTGATATTTACGACTTGTCAAAACAGTTTGTATTATGGCTCAGTCACCAGCTGAGTGAAGCTCATGCAGGAGTATTGCCTGGTTATGTTATCTGGGTTTTCGCAGGATTAATAGTTATGCTACTGATTATGATATAAATTATTAAAGTAAATGGACCTGACCATATCTATAATAGTAGGATTCATGATTTTAGGGGCTTTGTATGCTATCCATGCCAGGGATCTTCTTTCATCTGTGATAGCTTGTGGCCTGGTAGGTTATAGCCTGGTAATATGCTTTTTACTTCTGAAAGCTCCCGACCTGGCAATCGTCCAGATCGTAGTGGATACAATAACCCTGATAATAATGGTTGCAGTTGTTCTCGACAGTTCCCGTGAAGAATCATATTTTAAGCTCGACAGTCAGGGATACATTTCTGCAATAACTGCTGTTTTTTTGGGTCTGATGCTTCTGTATTTTTATTCTGTTTCAATTCAGTCGCTTGATGTTCTTGGAAAAAGTTCGTTAAGAATGGCAAAACATTATATTGAAGGTGCCACACAAAAAACCGGCAGTGCTAACCTTGTTACAGGTGTAGTTTTCGATTTCAGGGGTTACGATACGATGGGTGAAGCAGTTGTACTTGTAACTGCGGTGCTTGGAGTGCTTACTATATTAAGGATAAAGGGGAAGAAATAGCAGGTGCTGGATCATGATACAGTCAGAGATTTTGACTTTTGACTTTTGACTTAAACTTTTACCTTTATGAAAGGGATGACAATAATAGTAAAAAAGACTACCCAGCTTATAGCAGGTATGATTTTCATGTATGGAATTTATGTCATCGTGCATGGTCATCTTACCCCTGGAGGAGGATTCGCTGGCGGAGTTGTTATTGCAGGATCTTTTATCCTGGTTACACTTTCTAATGGCGGCGATTTCATGAAACTCTTGAAAGAAGAATCCGGGACAACTATCGTCGAAAGTTTAGCTACCATCCTGGTTATAGTGATTGCTGTTTCAGGTTTCTTATTCGGGACTAAAATCTTCTTTAACAATTTTCTGCCTAAAGGAATTGTAGGACATCTGGTAAGTGCCGGCGTATTACCTCTTTACAATATTTTTGTTGGAACTGAGGTCGCTGCATCAATATTTATAATATTTCTTTCACTGATAATCTTTAAGGAGGAGTCTAAAGGATGATTGCTTATATAATGTGTTTCATATTGTTTCTGGTNNGACTGATCCTGCCAAAGTGTACGTCGATCCTTTACCACAGGCGCTGGTGCTTACTGCCATTGTAATCGGACTGGCAACAACTGCGATGCTGATGGCCGTCATTATAAGGCTTTACAGAAAGTATGGGACTTTCGATATCAGAGAGATAAAAAACTTAAGAGGATAAAATATGAATCCGCTGATACCACTATTTGTTGTTATTCCTCTGGCAGGAGCTTTCCTGATAATGATTATCGGAAGGTTTATAGAAGAGTTTAACAAATACTTTACCTCCCTTGTCCTTCTTTTCCTGACCTGTATCAGTTTCTATTTCCTTTTCACAACCGGAGAAAAAATATTTGTATATAAAGTCGGTGGATGGGAACCAATAAACAGTGTTCCTATCGGTATCTATATGGTTATGGATGGGTTTACTGTAATCGTCGTTTGCATAATAAACCTGATTGGTTTCTTATCAGCCTTTTACTCAATCTCTTATATTAAGAGATATACTGCCGGAAACTATTTCTACGCCTTATTCTGTCTTATGATCGGTGGCATGAACGGAGTAGTTCTCAGTGGTGACCTTTTCAATATTTTCGTATTCCTTGAAATTTCCGTTATATCATCCTATGCTTTAGTAGCATTCGGAGTTGAAAGTAATGAACTTGAGGCCTCATTTAAATATCAGATACTTGGCGGGCTTGCTTCATTTTTAATTCTGTTCGGGATTGGATTCATTTATTGGAAAACCAAAACACTGAATATTGCCGATATTAAAGAAGCCTTCAGCAGTGGTTATAATAAAACAACCTATCTGTTTATTCAGATTCTATTATTAAGCGGCTTTGGTCTGAAAGCTGCCATAATTCCTTTTCATGCATGGCTGCCTGACGCTCACTCATCGGCGCCTTCACCTATTTCAGCTATGCTGTCAGGTATATTTATTAAAGCTGTTGGAATATATGTTATTATCAGATTATTTTTTAACATGTTCGTTATAAGCGAGAGCATGGCGATACTGATCACAACCCTTGGAACTGTGTCTATGGTAATTGGAGTATTCCTGGCGATCGGACAATGGGACATTAAAAGGCTGCTGGCATATCACAGTATCAGCCAGATGGGTTATGTGGTAATGTCGGTTGGCATAGGGATGATTCTTCTCTCCAGAGGAGCAAAATCAGAGATAGCTTCACTGGCTATTGCCGGTGGAATTTTCCATCTCATCAACCATGCAGCTTTCAAAGGACTTTTATTTCTTAACGCCGGGGCAATTGAGTACACAACCGGTACCCGCAATCTTAAGGAGATGGGCGGACTGGCGAAGTCAATGCCGGTAACATCTGCAACATCTTTTATTGCATCGATGTCTATTTCAGGAGTTCCACCTTTTAATGGCTTTTTCAGCAAGCTGATAATCATAATTGCCGCCATTATGGCTAAGTTCTATCTGCTTGCTTTACTTGCAGTTATAGTTAGCATAATTACTCTTGCTTCGTTCCTGAAATTCCAGCGATATGCATTCTACAACAAATCAGATAATAATAAAAATCAGAATATAAGGGAAGTCCCATTTCCAATGGTATTCAGTATGGTTGTTTTAAGTATTATCTGTGTTCTTCTCAGTTTGCTTGTCCTGCCCGAGATCAGGCATGCGATTCTCACTCCTGCAATCGACATTCTGACAGATCCTGTAAAATATTCAACATCAATATTAGTTCAATGATATGAGATACGTTACAGTCTTTATATTATCTATGATCTTCTGGTTAATGTTAACCTTCGAATTTACTATTCCAAATCTTATAGTAGGAGCAGTAGCTTCTCTCATCACTTCTGCAATTTTCACAAGGTTTTTTATCCAAAATGTTTACAAACTGATTCAGCCAAAAAGATATTTCTGGTTTCTAGTCTATCTGGTTGTTTTTATTTGGGAATGTTTAAAAGCTAATATAGATGTTGCTTACAGGGTGCTTCATCCGGCAATGCCGATAAGACCGGGTATTGTGAAAGTGAAAACCACATTAAAGTCTGATATGGCAAAAATGCTGCTTGCAAATTCGATCACGATGACACCCGGGACTATTTCTGTAGACATTATAGATGATTACCTCTATATCCACTGGATCTATATAAGTTCAGATGATCCTGAAGTTTACACAGGAATTATAACCGGAGCATTTGAAAAATATATTAAAAGAATAATAGAATGAGTAACTGGCTTAATATACTGCTTTACATTCAGATAGGACTGAGCGGGATTTGCATGTACAGGATTATCAGGGGTCCTACGATCCCCGACAGGATGGTAGGAGCGGATATTTTCGGAATACTGGTTGTAGGGGTATGTGCTATTATCTCAATCCAAACTGAAAAGTCGTTTATTCTTGACATCGGAATTGCCTGGATCATTCTGAGTTTCATCGGGACATTGACACTTGCAAAATATCTCACAGGTAAAAAATTAAATGAATAGTATGATTAGCCTTATTTTCATAACAATCGGAATTATCTTCAACCTCCTTGGTTGCATAGGAATTATAAGACTCCCTGATACTTACAACAGACTCCAGGCAGCAACAAAAGCTGTGACCCTGGGATGCTGCAGCATACTGCTTGGAGTAGTCTTCCATTTCGGACTGAGCGATGCAGGTACAAAAGCTCTGATAGCAATCCCGATACTGTTCTTTGGATCTACTGTTGCGGCACATGCACTTATCAGGGGAACCTATCATTTTGGGATCAAACTTGGAGATAAAAGTGTTAAAGATGACTATAAAGATGCTGTAAAATGAAGTATCCAAAGCTACGGGAGATAAAAGAGGCTGTAATTTCACTTGTTACACCGGCCTATACATCAAAGTTTCCGATAGAGCCACATGTCCCATTCGAAAATTTCAGGGGAAAGCCTGTTGTTGATAATGAGAATTGCGTCGGTTGCGAAACCTGCGCTAATGTCTGTCCTCCGCAGGCAATAACATTTGTCGATGATAAAGAAAAGGGAATCAGGACAATAAAAAGAGATTACGGGAAGTGTATATTTTGTGGGCAGTGCCAGGAACATTGTATTACCGGAAAAGGAGTGAAATTATCAGATAAAATTTTTGACCTGGCTGTGTTTGACAGAAAAAAAAATGTTGAATTCCAGGAAAAAGAACTCCTCATTTGTAAAAGTTGCCAGGCAGTAATAACAACCAAGGAGCATCTTTATTTTATGCACAGAAAACTTGGTCCGAAAGCATTTTCTTCTATCCTGAATCTGAATCTGCTTAATGATAAATTAAAGCTGGCAGAAGGACAATCAATTGATTTTGAAATCATTGATAATCTGAAAAGAAAAGATATGTTCAATATTATATGCCCTAACTGCCTGAGACAAATACAGGTGAAATACTTATTTAAAGATGCATGAAGACCTGAATAAAATTCTGCTGCAAAAAGATAAAAAAAAGCTTTTTGTAGGAATCGGAAATCTTCTCAGAACGGATGATGGCGTTGGTGTATATATAAGTAAAAGTATAAGAACAAACGATTCAATATTATCCCTCACTGTAGAGGCAAGCATTGAGAATTATATCGGGAAAATAAATAGTCTGAATCCTGATATGCTGATACTTATTGATTGTGTGGATATGAAGGCAATTACAGGAACATTTAAATTACTATCACTCAAGCAGATACAGGATATGACCTTTAACACTCATAATATATCATTTAAACGATTATCGGAGTTTTTCACTATGCCGGTTTTTGTACTTGGAATCCAACCTGAAAAAATTGACTTTGGTGAAAATTTGTCGTACCTTGTAAAGAAAGTTGCTGATAAAATTATTAAACAAATAAACAAAAAGGAGGTGCATCATGGCTGTAGAATATATTTGTAAAGTTTGCAGGGGCCATCTCAAAGTTAAAACTTCCATAGTCCTTGCTGCCGCAAAAACTAATAGTTCTACAAGAGGACTGATTTTTTTGAATCCTGAGATCGGGAACTACACAACCACAACACATCCTTCTTTCAAGATTAACGAAGGTGAAGAATACATCTATACCTGCCCTATCTGTCACTCACAATTAAATAGTGCCAAGTATAATCACTTGGTAAGGATAATAATGATTGATGACGATGGAAAGGAATACAACATTTACTTTTCAGGTATTGCCGGAGAAAAGTGTACTTTTAAGATCAGGGGAAATAAAATTGAAGAAAAGAAAGGTCCTGATGTGAAGGTGTATAATAAATATTTTGACATACCGGAGGAAGACAGGAAATATCTTTAGAATTAGCTTTATGTATTTGCAGTCTTGCAGTCTTGCAGNNGTCTTGCAGTCTTGCAGTCTTGTGTTTTTTTAACTTTTGACTTTGGTCTTTTGTCTTTTATCTTGTGTCTAATCCACCGGCACCCATACCTCTACCCTGGTGCCAAGAGGTTTTCCCTTTTCATCGTGTAAATCAATAATAAAGTGCTGTATCGGTCTTTTATTGATCTGATTAAGTATATCATAAAATTCTCCTGTAAGCCTCAGGCCTTTGCCGGTAGACGTACTCTGCCCTTCAGCTTTCTCTCTTCCAATTCCATTATCTTCGACAGAAAGTACCAGATAGTCCTTATCCTTCTCAGCCTTTATTTTCAGAATCCCCCCTTCAGCACGCGACATGATCCCGTGTTTTATGGCATTCTCTGCAAATGTATGTAAGACAAGCTTGGGAACCTGCTCCCGTTGGTTAACGTTTTCCCCGATTATTATTTCATAATTAAATTTATCGCCAAACCTTAGTTTTTCCAATTCCAGATATGTGGTAACAAATTCAAGTTCTTCTCCGAGACTCCGGTATATCCTATCGGCATCGTTAATCAACCCCCTTAGTAATTGCGTGAACTTATTCATATAGTCATAAGCTAACTGACGGTCCTCAAGGTAAATCAGAGACGCAATAGAATTCAGTGTGTTGAAAGTGAAATGTGGATCAAGCTGTGATTTAATTCCCTGTAATTGAAGAGTCACCAGCCTGCGGTTTAAACTCTCTTTTTGAACCACCTGGAGAGTATTTATCCTTTTTATAAGAACTATAAAAAAGAAGAATAAAAAGTAAATCCCGGGATATGCCATATATCCAAGGTAATAATAGCTGTTGCTTTTAAGCGTCAGAAAGTAACCATAACCTCCTCCTGCATTTAGAAATATTTTATTCTCATGCTCCCTTGATGAATAATGAGAAAATCTGAATATATGTTCAGTCCCTTTAAGTTTTGTCTCAGCAATCTTTTGTAAAGCTGCATTATATATAACCAGCTTTCCTTCACTTCCCGAATAAAGAACCAACTCATCTTCCCCATCAAAATCAATATCTACCATATAATAATAGCTTAAGGGTGAATTGAATGGAGAGTTGACCCTATTTATAACCACCAGTTGATCATTGAGTTCAAGAAGTTTCTTACCTAAAAGATAAACTCTGTCTCTGTTATTGTTTTTTAAAACAGCCAAATGTGTATAGCGATCCAGCGCTAAATCACTGAACAGACGTTCCCTGATCTTTTTTCCCTCTAACGAAAAAAACATTATTCTCGGTTTTATCACTGATGTATCAGCTGACCCTGTAGTATGTGATACTATATATCCCTTAAATTCTCTATTTGTATAAGAGAATATTTCCAATAGATTTGTTAGTCCCGGAAACTCGATAGGTGGAAATTTGAATCTTAAGCTGTCATTAAAAACCATCAGCCATGTACTCCAGTCACTGAAGGGGAACCATATTTTGGAATTTCCGGATGCACCCATTAATCCGAAAATTTCCGGTCTGCCGTCTCCATCAACATCAACCATCTTTGGAAATTGGCTGATTACACCGGTCTGTTGACTTGATTTCAATTCCCTGTGAACAATATCAAAAGAATAAATACGTCGTGGTTCGACGCCAAAACCTGTTTGAATGCTGAAAAAAAGTTCATCTTTCCCATCACCGTTCGTATCATAAAAGCCTGCTGGCCATATAATAGAGGTTACCTTTTTATTTATAACCCTGATTTTTGTAATGAATATATGATCTGATTTGATTCCTTCTGGATCGAAAAACTCATTAATATTAAGGAAAAGAGAATCTTCTTTGTAAGTAAAAATGTAGATTTCTTTATAGCGATCATGATCAAAATTCCCGAAGAAAAAATCTGACATATTCAAGTCAATACTGTCCGGCAGATTCCACTGATCATATACCCGCATATCATTATCCATCACCAGAATATGATAATAAGGAAGTCCCTTCCCTGAACGGATAACTTCCGAAATGGTGTCTGAATTCAGATCTTCATAAACATTGGTAGAGGAGATTTTATCCACAGGTTCAACAATCAACCTGGACTTAGTACCTAAAGGTGGAAGAAACAATATGATTAAAATGGCAGGGAAGCCCGCCAGAAAAAAAGAAGAATAGATGATTTTTTTTAATATGGGACCAACTTTCATGGTTTAGATAATATCCAGATCTTTCAGATGCTGCCTGGGTATTTTAATAGTAGCTGATTCTCCGTTTCGCATAAGTAAAATCGAACATTCTTTACGATCGAGCATCGTAATATATTCAAAATTAATAATATATGATCTACCCACTCGTATAAACCCGTTCTTTGGAAGCAATTCCGCCACTTTTCCGAGGTTCATCGAACACAAATAATGTTTTTTCCCGGTACATACTGATGTATAATTACCTTCAGCCTTACAGAACAATATGTCAGCAGGATTAATAAATAATGTGCCTGTCCGGGTGTTGACCCGAATCCTGGTTATTCTCTCAGGTGATTCGACGATTTTTACAGGTCTTATAAATTCAGTTTCTTCATCTTTTCTCTCTATAAACCTTGTCAGACATTGTTTTAATTCCTTACGGTTAACCGGTTTAAGAAGATAATCGAATGCCTGGTTTTTAATTGCTTTTATTGCATACTGATCATATGCTGTAACAAAAACAATTTTTTTCAACCTGTATCCCTGAGGTAAATCCTGAATAAAAGCAAAACCATCTTTACCCGGCATCTTGATATCCAGAAAAATGATGTCGGGTTCAAATCTAGTCAACTCTAAATTGGCTGAATCGACTGACTGAGCCAACCTTATTTCATCGAATAAAAGTGTTTCCTCAAGCAGTTTATTTAATAATATTCGGGCATTATCTTCATCATCAACGACTAATGCACGCAACTTTCGTTCCATACAACAGGCAGGTTAGACTTTTCAGGTTAAATATACGAAAAAATTTGTTTTTACTCTCGTTGAATAATCATATTTTTGCTGATATTGAATCATACTTTAAATACAAACATAATGAACATTGATATAAATCAAAGAGCTGCCGATAACATTCGAATTCTTTCAATGTCGATGGTGGAAAAATCAAAATCAGGACATCCTGGGGGTGCAATGGGAGGTGCCGATTTTATTCACATTCTTTTTTCCGAGTTCCTGAGTTTCGATCCGGATGATCCTTCGTGGATCAATCGTGACCGCTTCTTCCTCGATCCGGGACATATGTCGCCTATGCTCTATTCGATCCTTACTCTGACCGGTCATTTTACAGTTGAGGAATTAAAAAATTTCCGCCAGTGGGGAAGTGCAACACCGGGTCATCCCGAACTCAATATACTAAAAGGGATTGAAAATACCTCAGGTCCTCTCGGACAGGGTCATATGATGGCCGTCGGCGCTGCAATTGCAGAAAGGTTTCTTGCAGCCAGGTTCGGGGAATTATTTACTCACAAGATATTTACCTACATTTCAGATGGAGGTGTTCAGGAAGAGATCTCACAGGGTGCAGGCCGCCTGGCAGGTTTTCTCGGTCTGGGCAACCTGATCATGTTTTACGATTCAAATGATATCCAGCTATCCACTGAAACCAAAGCTGTCACAATCGAGGATACTGGTATGAAATACACAGCATGGGGATGGAATGTCATTCAAATTGACGGAAATGATCAGATCCAGATAAGAAAGGCACTAACTTCTGCCATCAGTCAAAAGAATAAACCAACAATAATTATCGGAAAGACGATTATGGGTAAAGGACTTCTTGATAATGAAGGAAATAGTTTTGAAAGGAAAACCTCAACCCATGGAATGCCTGTAAGTGAGGCCGGTGGTTCTTTTGAAAAATCAATTGTCAATCTTGGCGGTAACATATCAGATCCCTTTCAAATCTTTCCAGAGGTTAAGGAACATTATGTAAAAGTACTCAGGGATAAGAAGAAAACTGCTTCAGAATGGAAAAAGTTAAAAGATGAATGGGCAGCTAAAAACAGGGAACCGGACAAGAAGCTTTACTCCTTTTATTCACAGGAAGTTCCGGAGATTGATTACAAGTCTGTCCTTCATAAGGAAGGGTCAGCTACCAGGGCAGCTTCAGCAGATGTCCTTGGTGTCCTTGCAAAAAAAAATGAAAATATGATTGTTGCTTCTGCCGATCTGTCAAACTCCGATAAAACAGATGGTTTCCTGAAAAATACTCATGCATTTACAAAGGGAGATTTCACGGGAGCTTTTCTGCAGACAGGCGTTTCGGAGCTGACAATGGCAGCCGTGATGAATGGGATGGCTCTCCACGGAGGGATTATTCCCGCATGCGGAACATTCTTTGTTTTTTCAGATTACATGAAACCGGCTGTCAGGCTTGCCTGTCTTATGGGTTTACCTGTAAAATACATCTGGACTCATGACGCATTCCGTGTTGGGGAAGATGGACCAACTCACCAGCCTGTCGAACAGGAAGCACAGTTAAGACTTATGGAGCATCTTAAAAACCATCACGGGGAGAACAGTATGGTTGTATTACGGCCGGCAGATTCTGCCGAAACAACCGTTGCATGGAAAATGGCCCTTGAGAATAAAAAAACACCTACGGCTCTTATACTTTCAAGACAGAATATTAAAGATTTGCCTTCAGAAGATAACAACAGGTATGCTGAAGCGTTGCAATCCGAAAAAGGAGCCTATATTGTTCAGGATTGTAAGGGAAGACCTGACATTATATTAATCGCCAGCGGTTCTGAAGTAGCAACACTCGTTGAAGGAGCATTGCTTTTAAAAAATGATGGCATGAATATCAGAATTATTTCTGCTCCGTCAGAAGGCTTATTCAGAAATCAACCAGAAAGTTACAAGAGATCCATTATGCCAGATGATATTCCGATATTTGGACTGACTGCGGGATTGTCAGTCACTCTTCAGGGACTTGTCGGACCTAAGGGGATTATCTGGGGAATGAACAGTTTTGGCTATTCAGCCCCATACAGGATTCTCGATGAAAAGTTAGGGTTCACACCTGATAATGTTTATAGAAGGGTGAAGGAGTATCTGGCTTGGCTTAAAAGTTAAAGGTTAAAGGCCAACATATGATACCTATTTTTTATCAGGATTCGGGTTGTTTAAAAGTTTAGACAACATTGGCCATAGAGTCACAGCAGTTATAACAGAAATCAGCGCACATATTAATAGTGGAGTCATATTACCGGCATTTGCTCCGCGAATCTTCATTTTGCCGGGCATTAACAGGATTGGCGCAATTATAAGAATCGCGAGCGCAACTGCAGGTACAATAATTCGTGGCAAAAGTTCTAAAGCCTGATTTAAAAATGACTTACGCGGAGCAAACGTCTGTACTTTGTAAGCCCTCAGACGGAGGCTGTTTGTCACGACAAAAACAGAACTGAAAGCCATTGCTCCGGCAGCAAACATCGGGCTTAGCAGTCCGTATGCGGCTATGGGGATCAATGCAACATTATAGAATAATGCCCAGATCAGATTCTGAACGATGGTCTGTGAGGTGCCCCGTGACAATGAAATAGCCCTGCCTATACCGGAAAGTTCACCACTGATAAGAGTTATCCCGGCAGCTTCCATCGCAATATCAGTACCAGTTCCAATTGCTATCCCGACATCGGCTTGTGCAAGTGCTGGTGCATCATTAATTCCGTCACCCACCATAGCTACAACCGGATGTGCAAAATCTGGCGGAGAACCGGAGGATTGTAAGTTTTTTATAGTTTCAGCTTTGTCTCCGGGTAAAACCTCCGCAATAACACGATTGATACCCACCTGTTTTGCAATGGCACCAGCTGTAGACTGGTTATCTCCGGTTATCATCACTATATCCAGACCAAGCTGACGCAATTCTGCAATTGCCTCTTTTGCTCCGGGTTTTACAGTGTCTGCAACTGCAATCAATCCCACAGGGATAACCGATTCATTACTATTCGCCCTTTTCGTTGCCACAATCATCACCGTTTTACCTTCGGTCTGAAGCTTGAAAACATCACTCTGAAATTCAGCTGTGTTAATCCCTTCATTCTGCATCATTCGAAGGTTCCCGATAATAATGGCTTGATTTTCAACTATTGCCCTTATTCCAAAGCCACCAACAGCAAGGAAATTGACAGGATCGGCAAGAGCAAAACCTTTTTCCTGTGCAGCCTTCACAATTGCACGTCCTATCGGGTGCTCTGATCCACCTTCAGCACTGGCTGACAAACGTAAAATCTCATCGCAATCATGTTTGGCCAGAGATAGAATATCTGTCACTTCAGGTTCTCCACGTGTTATTGTACCGGTTTTATCAAGTGCAACAATATTAACCCTTCCGGTATGTTCAAGTATTTCACTGTTTTTGAAGAGAATACCATTTTCAGCACCTTTTGATGTTCCCACCATAATAGCTGTAGGAGTTGCCAGGCCTATTGCACAGGGACATGCTATAACCAGTACAGCTATTGCATTCATCATAGCCCCTGTCCAATCAGCTTTTGCAACATATATCCATACGGCAAAGGTGAAAAGTGCTATCCCGATTATTATTGGCACAAAATACTTTCCAATCTCATCTGTCAGTTTCTGAATCGGGGCTTTACTTGCCTGAGCTTCCTGCACAAGTCGAACAATCTGTGAGAGTGTAGTATTCTTACCTACCCTTGTAGCTTCGAATTTTATTAAGCCTTCCCTGTTTATTGTTGCCCCTATTACTTCTTCACCAGGGCCCTTAATAACCGGCATTGACTCACCTGTTATCATTGATTCTTCAATTGCCGAACGCCCTTCAGAAATGATACCGTCAACAGGCACTTTTTCACCTGGGTGTACTAAAACTGTATCCCCAACGACAACCTGATCAATACCGATTTCAACTTCAACTCCATTTCTGACCACTGAAGCTTTCCTGGCCTGAAGTCCCATGAGGGCTTTCAATGCCCGGGACGTTTTTCCTTTTGCACGCGTTTCAAGGTACTTGCCCAACCTGATGAGTGTAATGATTGCCGCTCCTGTCTCGAAGTAAACGTAAGGACTGCGGATCACACCTATTGTAACAAATAAGCTCGAAAAATATGCTATTGACGAGCCCATCATTATTAGAACATCCATATTTGCGCTACCAAAGCGGAGACTTTTAAATGCACCGACATAAAACTGCCAGCCTGCAACAAACTGGACCACTGTTGCTGCAAAAAGCATTGCAAACAGATCATATTTGAATCCAACTACCCGGAAATCACGAGCCATACTGAAAATGATCAAAGGTAAAGTAAAGATAAGTCCGATAATCAGTAAATGCCTTTGTCTTTCAAGATCCGAGGCCCTGACTTTAGCTTCAACATCTTCAATCTCTTCAGTTTCTCCTGCCTGAACTATATCGAAACCAGCTTTTCGTATAACGCCGGCAAGTTCAGCAATAGTTGTCAAACCGGGAACATATTCAATCAAAACATGTTCCGTACTGAAATTAACACCACAGAAAAGTACACCCTCCTGACGCAGTAACAATTTCTCTAATGTAGTCGCGTCTGTATTATCCTGCATGCCGGTTACGGGAAGTTCAAGCTTTCCGGTCGCAATCCCATAACCGATTTTTTTAACAAAAGCTGCTATTTCTCTTTCGGTAATAATTTCAGGATCAAAGACAATATTCAGTTTCTCGCCGGCAAAATCAATATTAGCATCAGTGACTCCCTTTAGTTTTCTGACACCCGATTCTATCGTTAATGCACAATTGCTGCATGACATGCCTGTGACAGGCATTATGATATTCTTTTTGCTTATCATTATATCCTCAATTATATTTAAGTAACCGGTAAATTACAATCAGGTTGAGCCAACCTGATCCGTAAAATTCAAGACTTATGCCCCTTGTTCTTTTACTAATTTCCCGAAATTTGCTATCTTAATATGGCAATGAAAAATAGAAGGTCGAACCTTGATTTTCAATGCTGTCAACCCATATTTTACCACCATTCTTTTCGATGAATTCTTTACATAATAATAACCCAAGCCCCGTACTTGATTCACCTTCTGTTCCAGGTCTGCTGGTCTTTTCACTCAGTATGAATAGCTTATCTTTCAATTCAGGGGTCATTCCAATACCGGAATCACTTACTTTCACTTCCACAATATGATTAACTCTGCAATAAGCCTCTACCGTGACTTTGCCTCCAACCTGGGTGAATTTTATAGCATTTGACATCAGATTCCGCACTACAGTATCAAGCATATGATTATCAGCATAAATCTCAAGTTCACCGGGGACCAAAACGTTTATTTGTATTTTCTTTTTTCTGGCAGATTCAGAAAGGACATCAATACAATCATTGACTTTTTCTTTTAAATTAAGTTTTTCAGGAACAAAATCGAGTCCACCCCGTCTTAGTCTGGACCATTCAAGAAGGTTTTCAAGCAGGGTATAGATATTTGTTGCTGATGACTTCATACTTAGTGTAATTTCCTTAATCTCTTCAATATTCATTGTCTGAATCTCTTCAGTAAGTATCCGAGTAGCTGCAACAAATGCGCTTAGAGGACCGCGCAGATCATGCGCAATTATTGAGAAGAACTTATCTTTTTCTTCGTTTATAGCCTGTAGCAGGTCATTTTTAAAAATAATTTCTTGTTCTCTTAGTTTTCGGTCAGTGATATCTTCAAATATGCCAAGTACTCCAACTATCTGATCATTCGCATCACGATACGGAACTTTAATGACATGAGTCCAACGTTCCTGGTTTGAGATGGAATATTTTTCTTCAAATTCTTTTTGAACACCTTCTGATATCACTCTTTTATCGTCTGTCTGGTATTTTTCGGCTAATTCACGAGAGAAAAATTCAAAATCATCTTTACCGACAATATCTTTCGGATTTATTCCTAAATCCCTTGAATATATGTCGTTGCATAATATGTATTTTGAATCGGGGTCCTTTACAAAAATACGCTGTGGAAGATGCTTGATTAAAGTCCGGTTTAAAATTTCACTCTTCACTAACTCCTCTTCAGCCAGCTTTTGTTGTGTTATGTCCAATATTGTTCCAACCATATAATGCAGGTTGTTGTTTGTGTCAAAAATCAGTTCGCCTCGCCCATGTACCCACGTTTCATTTTTGTCATTATGTCTAATTATTTTATATTCCTTGTTAAACTTTTTATGTAATTCAATTATATCTTTACTCAGGTATTCTTTCATCGATTCTTGCCATGAGGGATGGATTAAAGCTAACCAGCCGTCGACAGATTTATCATATTTGTCATCTATTCCAAATATTGAATCAAGAATATGAGAGCTTGTCCATATACCTGTTTTAAAATCAAGTTTATAACTACCCAGTCCGGCAATTTTCTGAGATTCATTCAGATCCTTTTCACTTTCGCGAAGTGCAGCATCAGACATTTTACGTTCGATCGCTATTGCAATCTGACTTCCAATGGAAATTAGAAAATTAAGATCGTTTTTTGAATATGTATTTTCCTTTTCGTAGTGCTGAAGCACCAATACACCTATTATTCTTGAAGGTGTTTGAAGAGGTATACCAACCCACGAAGGTGAAGGTGAGCCCACCAATGTGATCTCATTTTGTTCTTTAAGATGGTCGAACGCTTCTTTTGTAAATAAAAATGGTTTACCTGTCCGGAACACATATGCTGTACAACTCTTACCCATGGAGGTTGGAAGCGGTGTAGAATCAAACTTGTCAACAAAATAAGGAAAGCTGAATAGTCCTATCTCATTGTTATAAAGTGCTACGAAAAAATTCTCAGCATAAACAACTTTACCTAAGGAATGATGTATTAGTTTAAGTAACTCATCGAGATTGGAGGTTGTAACAATTCCCTGTATAATTTCGTAAATTACCTCATTCTCCAGTTCCGTCCTTTTGCGCAATGTAATATCCCTGGAAATGCCAAAAGTACCGATGATGTTTCCTTTATTATCGCGAAGAGGCATTTTCATAGCAAAGAACCAGGCAACAGATTGATCTTTCCTGGTAAGTTTTTCTTCCTTAAAAACAGGCTGTCCGGTTTTGATTATCATTTGTTCATCTTCGTACGCACGTTGTGCAGCCTCCCTTGTAAAAAAATCGAAATCGCTCTTACCGGTTAACTGATCCGGATCACTTAATCCAAAAGACATAGCATGAGCTTTGTTATTTCTTATAAACTTGCTTTCCCTGTCTTTAAAATAGATGTGGTCAGGAATATTATTCATAAGTGCATTTACAAGGAATTGTTCAAATTCAAAAGCTTTGCTAATAAGCTTATTCTGGGTAATATCCTTTGTTTCGTTGAGAAGATGAGGTACACCGTCAATTTCAATAATTGATGCTGACATTAATCCATTAACTATTTTACCGTCTTTCCTCCTGAAGTTGGCTTCAAAATCAGATACGATTCCATTCTGTTGAAGTTCCTTAACAAGTTTTGCCCGGCTTAATGGGTCTGCCCATATATTCAGTTCAAGAGAGGTCTTCCCGGTTACATCTTCTTCAGTGAATCCTAAGATCCTTGTAAATCCCTTATTAACAGATATAAACATTCCATCTGACATCCTGTTAATATTTACTGAATCTGAACTGTTCATAAAAGCTTTGGAAAATTTTTCCTCGCTCCTCATAGTTTTCTCCTTCTCCCTGTTAAGATCAGCAATTGATTTGGCAAGAGGACGAAATTCAAAGTAGTAAATGATCGGGAGGAGGATTATTATCAGTAAAAATGAATCAATTAACAGCTCTTCAAATAACGGTAATGGAGCCAGGTTCTTTACAATATACGCAACCAAAATATCGGTCACCATTATTGATAAAATTGTCAGAATAAGAACGCGAGCAGGCAGGTTAATAAACTCACGGCCCTTCCATTTATTAAAAACATGATCAGCTTTCATAAGTAATTAAAATAATGGATTCAATTTATTCATTCCTGTCTCCAGTAACCAGTTTTTTTCAATTTTTACAAGATAAGAAAATCCATACAAAAAGTCAGAAATTACATATTCAATTACCCAAAAACAGTGCTTAGATTGAAGAGTTGAAAGAGTTGAAGGGGTTGAAGGAGTTGAACTTTTTCAACCCCTTGAGCCTATTCAACAATTTCTTTTTACCTTTGCCGCAACGAAAAAATAATGCAGTACGATATTAAACCCGGTATCAAAGGACTTATTTTTGATCTCGATGGAACGCTTGCCGATACGATGCCATATCATTTTAAAGGTTGGCGAATGGCTTGCCAGAAATTTGGAGCGGATATCGATACAGCTTTTCTGAGGAAACATACCGGTACACCAGGTTGGATAATCGCTGATGAGATCATTAAAAAATGCAAATTAGACGGAAGTGTTTCCATAAATCAGATTATGGCTGAAAAGCTTATTGAATTCTATAAGGAACAACACCTCGTCAAACCCATCCAACCGGTAGTTGACATAGTAAAAAAATATTGGGGAATACTTCCAATGGCTGTCGGAACAGGAGGTCACAGGGAAGCTGTTGAACGGACCCTGTTTATTACGAACCTTCGTAAATTTTTTGATATTATTATTACGGCTAACGACGTAGAGAATTTCAAACCTCATCCTGAAACCTTTCTCAAATGCGCAGCCCTCATGAAAATTGATCCGGAATTCATTGAAGTCTTTGAGGATGGAGACCTTGGTATCGAAGCTGCATTAAGAGCCGGAATGGTTGCCACGGATGTGAGATCATGGTATGATTCGAGATGGTAAAAGTTCAGGGCATTGGGCACAGGGCGCAGAGTTGAGTATTAAATGTTCTCCTTTGATCCACTGCGCCTTTGCACCATTGAGCCACTTACACCAGGATCTTAGTCGTTAAATTAGTAATGCTGGTCTTGATAGCATCAAAAGGTTTGTCATCGCCAGCATTGTCCTGCTCAACAATCATATATTTCATACCTGCAATATTTTTTGCTGCAAGTATACTCTTGAAATCAATTAATCCCGAACCGACAGGAGCAAAATCACTTACACCATTTGTAGTGAAAAGAGGCGCCTGTTTAGTCAACATATCTTTCATATGGAAAAGCTGGAACCTGCCGGGGTATTTTTTGAATAGTTCAACAGGATTTTGACCGGCTTTGGTCGCCCAGAAAAGATCAAGTTCCATGGTCATAAGGTCTTTGTCCATTTCTGGCAAAAACACATCGAAATATGGAACCTTGCCCTCTACGGTATCAAACTCAAAATTATGATTATGGTATCCGAATTGGATGCCGTTTTCTTTCATGATCTTACCTACTTTGTTCCATTCGGCCACCATTCTTTGATATCCTGCGATCGATTTCCGGTCAGCCTCCTCAATCCATGGCTGCATACAATACTTTGCACCAAGGCTGGCATGGTCCTCAGCCATTTTCTTAGCTTCATCGGCTGTAATGCCCTTAGGATTAACCCCTGAATGACTGCTTAATATTTCCATTCCCAGGTCATTTACCATTTTTTTGAATTCGCCCGGCAGATAACCATAAAATTTCCCGTTTTCATATTTGGCAAGTTCCAGGTATTTATAACCAATGTCAGAAACTTTTTTCAATGAACCAGGAACATCTTTTGTCATGGCATCACGTATGGTATATAACTGAAGTCCTATTCCGAATGTCTTCAAGTCAACAATAGGTTTAACTGATGCAGGTACTGCTGAAGTTTTCCAGTCATTCTTTGAAATAACGATTGCTCCCAGAGCTCCTGTGGCAGATAATCTCAGGAATTCCCTTCTCGATTGTTTTGTTTTCATGGCTATGGCTTTAAATAGTAAAAAAAAGAAATTGTTGATTTTATAAAATATTAATAAAGATAAAAGACAAAAGTAAACAATCA
>PLML01000240.1 GCA_003141525.1 Bacteroidales bacterium | reverse complement strand
GCGGCGACTCTGAATACTGGCAATGCCGGACTTGTGGGTGTTTTTGGAGGGGATGCGGTTACCTTTATCTCAACGGGTGTAACAGGAACCTTTTCAAATAAGAATGTTGGAACGGGCAAAGTTGTAACTATGTCAGGCTTTTCTATCGGAGGTAGTGATGCTGCCAATTATACTCTTACACAGCCGACAGCTACTGCCAATATAACAGGTATTATTATAACAGTAACAGGCGTAACAGCTAATAACAAAGTTTATAATGGCAGTACAGCAGCGACGCTTAATACAGGAATCGCAGCCATTGCAGGAGTTTTAGGAGGAGATGTTGTTACCCTTATCACAACAGGCGCCACAGGGACTTTTGCGAATAAAAATGTTGGTACAGGCAAAGTGGTATCAACATCAGGCTTTTCACTTGGAGGAAATGATGCGGCTAATTATACATTGACACAGCCAACTGCAACTGCTAATATCACGATAGCCTCACTGACTGTATCAGGTGTAACTGTCAACAATAAAGTATATGATGGTACATCAGTAGCTACGCTGAATACTGGAAGCACCACGCTTGCAGGTGTAATTAGCGGAGATGTTGTTTCCCTGGTATCAACAGGAGCGACGGGAACCTTTGTGGACAAGAGTGTTGGCACGGGCAAATCAGTCTCAATATCAGGCTTAACTCTAGGAGGTGCTGATGGAGCCAATTATGCGCTGACACAGCCAACGGCAACAGCAAATATCACGAAAGCCGGACTGACAGTGTCAGGAGTGACAGCCAATAACAAAGTATATGACAGGATCACAGCGGCGACTCTGAATACTGGCAGTGCCGGGCTTGTAGGAGTTTTTGGAGGGGATGCGGTTACCCTTATCTCAACGGGTGTAACAGGAACCTTTTCAAATAAGAATGTTGGAACGGGCAAAGTTGTAACTATGTCAGGCTTTTCTATCGGAGGTAGTGATGCTGCCAATTATACTCTTACACAACCAACAACTACTGCCAATATAACAGGTATTATTATAACAGTAACAGGCGTAACAGCTAATAACAAAGTTTATAATGGCAGTACAGCAGCGACGCTTAATACAGGAATCGCAGCCATTGCAGGAGTTTTAGGAGGAGATGTTGTTACCCTTATCACAACAGGCGCCACAGGGACTTTTGTGAATAAGAATGTTGGTACAGGCAAAGTGGTATCAACATCAGGGTTATCACTTGGAGGAAATGATGCGGCTAATTATACATTGACACAGCCAACAGTAGCTGCTGATATCACGATAGCCTCACTGACAGTATCAGGTGTAACGGCCAATAATAAAGTATATGACGGTACAACAGTAGCTACATTGAATGCTGGAAGCGTAACCCTTCATGGTATTTTTGGAGGGGATGTTGTTAACCTGGTATCTTCGACAGCTACTGGAACCTTTTCTAGCAAAAATGTCGGCACTGGAAAGATAGTTTCGACATCAGGTTTTACGCTTGAAGGAACAGATGCAGGCAATTACACATTAACTCAACCAGCATTAATCGCCAATATATCAGCTAAAGCCTTGACAATCATTGCTAATGATCTCACAAAGGCTTATAGATCCAGCTTGACTTTTACAGGATCGGAATATAAAGCAGTAGGACTGGTAAGCGGAGATACAATTTCAGGTATCACACTCAGCAGCCCCGGGGCAGATGCTTCGGCTGTTGTTGGAACATACGTCATTTCAGTAGGTGGAGGGACAAATAATAATTACATCTTCACCTATGTCAGTGGTATAATGATAGTAAATAAAGCAATACTTACAGCAAAAGCTGATGACAAAACGAAAGTTTATGGATCTGATAACCCGCCCTTAACGATTAGCTATACAGGTTTTATAAAAGGAGAAAATACTTCAGTACTTGATGCATTACCTGTTGTTTCGACAACTGCTCTGAGTACAAGCAATGCAGGATCATATAGCATTGTACTTTCAGGTGGTAGTGATAAAGACTATAGCTTAATTCTGGTGAACGGAAGCCTGAATATTGTTAAAGCTCCGTTGACCGTCACAGCTGATAATAAGACTAAAGTTTACGGAGCAGCAAATCCTGATCTTACAATAACCTATGCAGGTTTTGTGCTTGATCAGGATCAAAGTGTTCTCAAAATACTTCCAGCTGCAGAAACTGCAGCGAATTTGAATTCAGATGCTGGAGATTATGACATTAGCATTACAGAGGCTGCTGATTCAAATTATAATTTTATTTATAAAAAAGGTACTCTAAATATAACGAAAGCTGATCAGGTTATCGATTTTGCACCCATACCTGCTGGTTTAAGGATGACACAGGAATACGGACTGCATGCTACTGCATCAAGCGGTTTAGTTGTGAGTTTTGAATTATCCGATCCCAATATCGCCAGTTTGAATGATAATATTCTGACAGTACAGAAAGATGGCAATCTGACAATCATGGCAATACAGGAAGGTGATCATAACTGGAATCCGGCACCTGATGCATCCCAATCAATAGTTACTTTTCCTACGTTTGATGGGATCTCGTCACTTTTTACTCCGAACAATGATGGGATGAACGATTACTGGTATATCTCTGACCTTGAGCAATATGGCTCTATAGAGGTGACAGTTTACAACCGGTTTGGACAGGTTGTTTACCATTCAAATAGTTATAAAAATGATTGGGACGGAAAATGGAAGGGATATCCTCTTCCCTCGGCCTCATACTATTACCTGATCAAATCTTCTGCCAAGGGTTTCATTACTGGTGTGGTAAATATTGTAAGATAGAAATACTAAAAAGCTGAGATGAAAAGAGTAATAATTATACTAATTGTACTTATCCCATCGGTTCTATTCGGACAACAGTTTCCGTTTATGGAAGGATACAATGTTAATCCTTTTAGTCTTTCACCCGCATATGCCGGAATTCATAATAGTAAAACCCTTTTTATTGATTATCGTTCTGACTGGTCTGGTCTTGCGGGAGCTCCGACAACATACGAACTTAGTTACAATGATAAGTTACCTGAAAAGAAAAAACTGGGAGGGGACTTCATTTATGATCAGTCTGATATATTCAAGAACAGTGTGGGTCTGGGAGGAAGATTCATATATGATAAAACTGATATTTTCAAGCAAACGCTTTTCCTTGGAACATATGCTTATGAAATAAGGATTGCAAAAGATCAGAAAGTCAATTTTGCTTTGTCTGCAGGATTTTACTGGAATTCAGTTGACCTTGGAAAGTATTATAATGATCCGAAATATGTCCAGGATGCGGCACTTACTGTTGGTCTGGAAAAATCAAAAGTGAAATTTGCTACTGATGTAAGTGCGCTATACAGATACAAGCAGGTTGAAGCTGGAATTCTTTTCTCAAATATAATGTTTGGTTCAGCAAGATACCGTAATACCAACCTGACATATAAACCATTGAAAAATTACCTTTTACATGGATCATATTTATTTGTGCTAGACAATAGTTGGTCTGCTAAACCAAGTTTTATCCTGAGGGGAGGACAGAATATCCCCATGCAGGTTGAAATAGGTTCCAGCATAATATGGAATAACCGCTTCTGGGGAACAACACTCTTCAGAACTGGTGGAATATTTGGTTTAGGATTAGGGGGTGAAATATATGACGGTATTATACTTAACTATTCATATAACATAATCAATGATGTATTTATATATTCCTACGGCAGTCACCAGTTATCCTTGGGTATAAGGATCTTTAACTTCGTGAATAAAGAAAAAAATAGAAATTAACTATTTGGCTAGTGTTATTTGGTCCAGGGCTTGCGAAGGTGTTTTTAATCTCCATTTTAATTTTAAGAGTTGGAAGGTCTTAATTTTTGGGCCAATATGACCCTTGCAGTGCCTGAATCATCTGAAACGGATTCAATTGCCTGATATAACCGAGACCTTTCGCAGAGTTGTGTTATAAAATTGCCTTGTCCTGCCCCGACCTCAAAAATCAACCAGCCTTCGCTTGTTAAAAACTTAGGTGCCTCAGAAATTAATTTTTGAATTATTTTTATGCCAAGCATACCACCATCAAAAGCCAGGACGGGCTCATTAGATGTAATTTCTGAATCCATTTTTTGGACTTTCGAACTTAGTATATAAGGAGGATTACAGATAATCATGTCAGTTTTTTCATAAAACTCATCTGTTTCAAATACAGACAATAAATTTCCTTGTTTGACTTGTATACGCTGGTTTAAATTCAATAAATTGATATTATCCCGGGTGAGTTCCACAGCTTCCTGTGAAATATCCGAGGCATAAACATTGCAATCTTTATTGTGATGAGCTATAGCTATGCCCAAATTTCCTGATCCACAACAAACATCGATAACATTTATTTTACCCTTTGATTTGGCAATTCTTTTGGAAAGTTCCAAGGCTGTTCTGCCTAATAATTCAGTTTCTTTCCTTGGGATTAAAGCTCTCTTGTCAGAATATAATTCAATCCCCATAAAATTTTGCCGATTTGTAATATACGCAAGGGGAGTGTTGTTTAGTCTTAGTTCAATTAATTGATGCAAATTCTCTATCTGTTTTTCCGTCAGATCAGGAATTGACAATTTAGTTGAACCTTCTGCAGAAACCGGAATACCTGCTGCAGCTAACCACAGGGCTTTCAATGTTGATTCTATTGTCTCTTCCGGTTTATCTTCAAGTAGATGAAGTTTGTTTTTTAAATCATTACTGATACTGCTAAATAGTTCTGATTTATTCATTTTTCAAATACATTTTTCTAAGTTCTTTTTTATCAATCTTACTATTAGAACTTTTTGGCATCTCATCTAAAAATATTATATGCTGGGGAACCATGAACAACTCCAGGCTGGACATGCATTCTTTTTGTATATCCTTTTCTCCTATCTGTAAATGACCATGTGTTGTAACATAGGCAATGATTGATTCTCCCAAAATTTCATCAGGAATACCGATAACTGCAACTTCTTTAATCCCCTCAATTTTATATATAGTGTTTTCAATTTCTGCCGGACTGACTTTTTCTCCTCTTGTTTTAATTATATCATCAGTTCTGCCGAGAAAATATAAAAAACCCTCTTCATCCATTTTAAACCAATCGTTTGAGCATAAGATTCTTTCACCTGGAAGATTACCTTGCTTGAGCATTTGCCTGCTAAGTTCTTCTTTATGCCAATAGCCTAACATAACGTGGGGTCCACGAATATGCAAAATGCCCCGCTCACCTGGTTGTACCGGGTTCCCTTCAAGCGATAATAAGAAGACTTCAGTTCCCGGTATCGCTTTTCCGACTGAATCTGTTTTAAAATCAATTAATTCAGGTTCCAGATAACATACTCTCTTACATTCGGTTAATCCGTACATTTTAAATATTAATGCTTCAGGAAATATTTTTTTAAGATCCGGAATGAATTCTGCTGGCAAGGCAGCTGCAGTATTTGTAACTTTTTTTATACAATTAAAAGACAGTCCCGAATTCTTATTTGCAGCAATCATCATGGCATAAATTGTCGGTACGCCAGGGAAAACAGTTGGTTTAAATATCTCAATTTGTTTATAAACGGATGCTTGAAAGGTAATTGATTGCTCCACAATCAGTGAACCACCTATAGTAATTGCCATAAGAAGCTGGTATAATCCATAGTCAAATGCAAGCGGCAGCAACAATATTATACGATCCTCCTCCGATAATCTCAAATATTCGATAAGGCTCCATGAAGTAAAGACCATTGATTGATGTGTCATCATTACTCCTTTGGGAAATCCTGTGCTGCCCGAAGTATATATTAAAGCAGCCAGATCATTTGGGATGATTTTAGGTAAAACTATTGCAGGGTTAGTATCTGAAACTAAATTTTCAAAATCTTCTAATTTAATACTGGGGAGCCTTGTTAGTCTACGAATGTCTCCGATAATTATTACTTCCTGAATGTCTGTCGAACCTCCTAATGCTTGTGATAGTTCATTACTTAGAATGCCTTCTGAAATCAATATTTTAGCACCACTGTCATTAAGTATATATTGTAATTTATCAGCTTTGGTCTGAGGATTAATTACCAGAAATGCTGCACCGGACAGTGTTATACCGTAAATCGAAACTATGCTTTGCCAGGAGTTGTTCATATAAACAGCAACCCTGTCTCCTTTTTTAATACCTGCAAGTACTAAATGACCTGCCAGCTTTTCTGAGCATTCTTTAAGACAGGAATATGAATATTCCTTTGTCTTTATTATAATAGCAGTTTTTGAGGGATGTTCCCGGGCAGAGAATAATAGTGCCTCACCAAGTAAGCGCTGTGGTATCTTAATCATTGTCTGAATAAAAGATTAGAAGCTAAGAGGTGGCATTCGCAGGTATTCTGTCGTTTTAATTTTACGTTCAAAACCGCCAAATACTTTTTCTATTTCATCTGCGGTTCTGTCCATAACAATTCCAACTTCCTGCGGGTCGTACCCGTTTTTAAAAGCATACCAGAGCAGGTCCATTTGCTGAAATGGCAGCTGGAAGAAAAACTCCTCCTGGGTCTGTTCAGCTGAATATGTATCAGAGGTCGGCGTACGTTCAATAATTTCGTTTGGGATACCAAGGTAGTGTGCCAGTTGATATACCTGCGTTTTGTAGAGATGAGCAATTGGCATAATATCTGACCCACCATCACCGTTCTTGACAAAAAATCCTTGTTCAATTTCATGCTTATTGGGTGTCCCAATTACCGCATAGTGAAGGCGTTCTGCATGATAATAAAGCATAGACATACGGCAGCGCTGTTTAAAATTTGAGGCAGCTTCGATCTGTCTGAGTTCATTTGGGGGCAATCGTTTTGATTGTTGATTACTTTTACTATCAACTATTGTGAGTGAAAAAAGAGGCGGAAGATTAGTATAAAGACCCGAATTACTGATTCCAATTTTCATTTTGTAATGATCGGGATCATATTCCGGTAAAACTTTCTTGACAGCCTCGTCACGACGTATATAGCATCCGAATCCCTTCAATGCCCCTGTTATATTTTCTGTAATGGCTTTTACGCCAAATTTATCGGCCAGTTTTTGTGCAAATCTGGCACTGTCTCCACTCGAATCCTGCTCAGGTAACATGATCCCCAACAAATTTTCAGTTCCAAGTGCTTTAGCAGCAAGAGCCATGGAAACAGATGAATCAATACCTCCTGATATCCCAATTACGCCCCCAATACGGTGCAGGCGATGCAAAACATTTTCCCGAATGCCGGTGACTATTCTTTCACATTCTGCTCCTATATCTTCAATTATCAGAATATCTTTACTGAATGGCCTTTTATTTTTCATAATTGATTTAAAGTTAATCAGGAATAGATTGGATTTTGTTCATGAATAATACGACAATTATTTAAGTGCGGAATTGAGGGCCTGAATTTATCTTTTAAAATATATTGGTGATAAATAAGTTGTGAGGAAATAATTCCGCAAAGAGCCATGTTTTCCATCTCAGTGACCAATTCTCCTGTCGATATCTTATTTAGTAATTTATGAACTGCATTATAGGAGAACAGCCCGTTTTTATTAATATCATGTTCAGAAAGCAGATCCATAACATATTCCCTGGCGGGTGATGACAAAAAACTGCCAGCCATGGGTGCCCTGTAGGCCTGTTTCGGCCTTTTCAAAACACTTTCAGGCAGACGGTTATTCATCATACGTTTCAGGATGAACTTTTCATTGAGCCCGTGCATCTTATAATCTGGAGGAAGTTTAGCAGCAAATTCCATAACCCTGTAATCAAGAAATGGATATCGTCCTTCCACTGAATTGGCCATGCCAACGCGATCACCCTGAGAGGATAGAAGATAGCTTGACATGAAAATTGACGATTCAAGCCATTGCGATTTGTTTAAACGATCGTACTGATCAAAATCTGCCGGGAGCATTTTTCTCACCTCTTCATATTGATCAAATCCGTCCAGATCGGATTTTAAATCCTCTGAGAAAAAATTCTGGATACTTGAAGTGTTTCTCCACCTCAGTACATGAGAATAGAACGGGGAGGCAGTATTGTGAAGCTGATATCCAAAAAAGAACTTTAGCATACTTTTGTTCTTTCCCTGGAATTGTGCAAGGTAGGGATATAACTTTTGTAAAAGCAAGGGTCTGTATTTTGAATTAGGTTGACGTGACCAGAATTCACGGATGATTCCTTCCTTAAAAATATCATATCCGGCAAGCATTTCGTCAGCACCTTCCCCCGTTACAACTACTTTAATATTGTTTTCTCTAACCTTTTTAGACAGGCAGAACATAGGAACCGGTGCAGTACGTAATATTGGTATCTCTGAATGCCATACTGTCTGTGGGAAATAATTGCCAATATCTTTCCTGGTACAGGTAAACGAGGTGTGTCGTGTTCCTAGGTATTTTGAAACTTCCTGCTGGTAAGATGTTTCATCAAACTCACCGTCTTCAAAGCCAATGGAGAAGGTTTGAAGGGTTTCTGGTTCAACCTTTTTAATTAATGCCGTAGTAGCACTTGAATCAAGTCCACCGCTAAGGTAAGCTGCAACCTGTACATCGGCCCGGAGCCTGATCCTGACTGCATCTGTAAGTATTCTTTTCAGTTCTTCTGCTGCTTCATTTATTGTTCCTTTAAAATAGGCTTCTTTTTCAACGGGAAATTTGAGAGACCAGAATGATTGAATCGTTGTTTTTCCATGTGATATTTTCATAAAGTTACCAGGAGCCAACTCAAAGATATGTTTAAAAATTGTTCTGGGTGTGATAGTGGACCAGAAGGTGAAAACCTGTGACATTGAAACCGGATCAATTTCAGGTTTGACATCAGGGTGTTCAAAAAGTGTTTTGATCTCTGATCCAAATATAAAAGTATTGTTCTCCGTCTGAGTGTAGAAAAGAGGTCGTATTCCCACCCTGTCGCGGGCCAGGAATAATTCTTTCTTCTCATTATTCCAGATAGCAAATACAAATTGGCCATTTAACTTATTCAAACAATCCGATCCATATTCCAGGTAGGCATTTAATAATACTTCTGTATCACATTCGGTTCTGAAAGAATATCCAAGATGTTTTAAGTCAGCCTTAAGCTCAATATAATTGAAAATTTCTCCATTAAATACAATCCAGTATTTTCCGTCCTCAGATGAAAGAGGTTGCTGTCCGGATTTAATATCAATAATGCTTAGGCGAACACTACCAAGAGCAGCATTCTTATTAATGTAGATACCACTTTCGTCGGGTCCCCGATATTGTATACGCGCTAGCATCCTCACCAATAGGGCCTGGGGACTGCGTAAAGTACCCGCACTATTATAAATCCCGACTATTCCGCACATCTTATTTGGGTTAAATATGTAGAATTTTAATCTACTGCTTTGATTTCTTCCTGATAATATAAGAAGTTATTGCGTTGATTGATTCAAAATTTTCCTCTATAAGGTCAGAATCACTCGTCTTTAATGCAAATTCTTCTTCTATAAATGTGATTAACATTATAAATCCCATAGAATCAAAATACCCCTCTTTAAAAATTAAAGAATCGTCCTGAATTTTAAGTTTTTCAGCAAATGTATTTTGTAAAACATATTGATTAATCTTCTGTTTGATTGTTAAAACGTCTTGCTCCATAGATGAAATTGTAAACAAATTATGTAGATAAATGGGGAAATAGTTCAAGTATTTTTATTCTTTGTGATAATAGCTGTTATACGCCCCGTACTTACTCCTTTTTAAATCAAGATCATTAAATACTATATCAAAATTTGTAAATTTATTTGTATTAAGATTATTTATAACCTCAGAGAATAGATCTTTCCTTGTATAATTATTCCTGCATACTACTAGTATTTCTGCTGCATGTTTCATCATCAGTGAAGCATCTGCAACTATTCCGGCAGGTGTAGTATCAAGAATAATATACTCATATCTGCTTTTAAGAGAAACGATCAGATCATCAAGAATTCCTGACTCCATTAATTCAGATGGATTTGGCATTTGTGGGCCGGCAGGAATAAAAGAAAGATTCTTGACATAAGTTTTGAGGATGATATCATCAATTGATGAATGTTTGTCCATATAAACAGAAAGACCCGATGAGTTATTTTCCTTAAATTTCAGATGAAGTGTTGGTCTTCGCAAATCGCAATCCAAAATAATTGTACTATAACCAACAGATGCTATTGAAGCAGCCAGGTTATATGCGATAAAACTTTTTCCATCCCGTGGCTGAGCAGATGTGACCAAAACTACTTTTGACGGCTGCGATCTTAATCTAAGGAATATCCTACTGCGTAAGTTTCTAAATGATTCTGCTATTGAAGAACCGGGAAATTCAGGTACAACAGATTCAGTTTTATATATATTGCTATAAATAATTCCAAAAACATCTCGGTCTATCAGGTTCCGGACATCAGAGATGGAAGTTATCTTTTCGTTAAAGTAGTTTTTCAGAATAATGAAAAGTGAAGGACCCAAAAACGCAAGAAACAGTGCTACCAGGTAGTTTATCATTGTTCTGGGTGACAGGATGATTCTTGAGGTTTCACGAGCTGGTTCCATGATCTCATAATCAGGAATATTTGAAGCCATTGTGATCTGAGCTTCAGATCGCTTCTGAAGCAAGAAAGTATAAATCGCATCGCTCAGATTGAATTTTCGCTGCATACTGACCATATTAAGTTCAGTCCTCGGCAATTTGGAAATCTCCCCTGAAAGTCTTTCAGAGCGGTAGTTCAGCTCATTTTGAGTAAGATTCAAAGTGTTAAGGCTATTAGTTACATTCTCAATAATTGCCTGTTTCTGTGTTTTAATCTTATTCTCGATTTGTCCCAGGAAAAGATTTTTTTCGGAATTATTGCTTAATATGCTTGCTTTTTGTGCATTAAGCGATAAAAGCTCAGTTACCAGAGTGGTCATTAAAGGATCAACAACATTTGCTGAAGAGGGAGGGGCGAGTCCGGCCACATCCTTATTCTTATCGAAATAGTCCAATATATATTTATAATAGCGCTCCTGTACCATAAGGGTGGACTTCTCTGTTTCTATTCTTGTCATCTGTTCCAACGCCTGCTGTCCCTGGTAACTAAGATTCGTAACCTGGTTAACAGACCGATAATCCTTTAATTTTGATTCAGACTTCGTAAGTGAATCAGATATCTCAGAAATCTGTGAATCTATAAAATTTATAGTACTTAATGCGATTTTATTTTTTTTTGATAGGTCATCGTCTAAATAGGCTTGAAGGTAGTTGTTCAAAAAGTCAATTGTCAAACCAATGTTTTCTCCCTGAAACGAGACTTTTATCAATGAAGATTTGGCGCTGACAGGTTCAACTTTAAGTCGTTTAAGATATTGTTGTGAAAGTAAATCCTGATGATAAAACTCAAAGTATAAAAGATTTTCATTTTTTTCGCCAGAGGCATAAATATCTTTATTTTGGGATATTGAGAACTTAAAATTCTTATTTTGTACAGTTTCATTAAATTTGCATATTGTGTCTATTTTTAGGAAATTTTGCTTGCTTACAATATAGTTATCAACATAATTATACAGTATAACTTCTTTTTCCGAAGATTTTAATCTGTAAGACTTATCATCAATAATTTTAATATAAAATCTTGTATTGATAGGTTGAATGTGAGATTTGTCAATATTTACAGTAAAAGGAGATCCGAGGTAATTCTGACGTGAATGTCCGAATATGTTTTTTTTATCTGTATAATATCCTATTTCAAGATTCATTGTTCTAATAGTTGTGGAGATCAGACTAAATGAAGATAGACTATTTATATCGTTTTCAAGATTCCTCACCTGGGAATAATCTCCGATTCCATTGAAAAGATTGTTTGATCCCCTTAATGATGGACGCTTATCCTCAATAGGTCCGATTATGGAAGTTACCCTGACTATTGTTGGTGATAACTTGTTAATCATAAAAGCAACAGCTATGCAGACCACAAAACTGGCTAAATAGAAATATTTATAAGGTAAAGCTGATAATATAAATTCCTTGATATTATAAGCTTCAGATGTAGATTCTTTTTGATATGACATTTAATGAAATATTTATTTTAAAATTTAACGTTTGTAAAAAGCAGAACGGCTATCAGGGTTGTTATTGAGCTGAGTATTGTTGTATAAGTTATATTCTGATAACTTGAAGCGATAGCTTTCAATGGTTCAACGACAATTACATCATTTGGAAGAATATAATAATAATCTTTAGTTGTAATTTTTGAATCTGACAGGTTTAAACGGTAATGCATAATCTTGTCCCCTTCATTACGAACCAGTATAATTTTCTTGCGGTCGCCATATTGGGTAAGTCCTCCGCCGAGTCCCAAAGCTTCATAGATATTAAGTTTATCCTGTGTAAAAGGGTAGATTCCCTGTCGCTGAACTTCACCCATAACCGTTACCTGATTATCAATAAACTTGACTATTATTGAGGTATTGGAAACATAATCATTCATCGCCTTCTGAATCTTTTCAGAAGCTTGAGCTGTTGTTAGTTTAACCACGTTTATATTGCCAACAAAAGGAAAATTAACATTACCCAATTCGTCTACAAGGTAGCCGAGTATACCATTATTACCTCCACTCCTCATCTCTTCGGTAACATTAAATATCTGACTTGTCTGGGGATCGATACTTATTACTTTAATATAAAGTTTATCGAATGGCATAATTAGCTTCTGGATCCTTGGATTAACTACAGGTTCTTGAAGTTCATTGAGATCGTTGAAATAATCTATCTGTTTTATAGGTACGCATGAGGCAGTAAAAATCACTGTCAGAATGACACCCGCTTTGTACAAACAATACTTTATTTTCTTTTGCATAAGTCATATTTATAATAAAATTACAAGCCTGTTCTCTGAAAAACCGTCCTAATAGTTTTCAGTAAAATTATAAAATCTAATCGAAGCGACCAATTATCAATATAGGCTAAGTCTAACTCCATCCATTTTTCAAATTTAATATTGTTCCTGTCAGGTTTTATCTGCCAGAAACAGGATAATCCGGGTTTTACAGAAAGACGTCTTAATTGCCAGCGTTTATATTGTTGAGTCTCGCTAGGAAGTGGAGGACGCGGGCCAATCAAAGACATTTCGCCTTTTAGGATATTAAAAAGCTGAGGTAACTCATCAAGTCCTGTTCTTCTAAGAAATTTCCCGATATTTGTAACACGAGGATCATCCTTTATTTTGAAAACGGGTCCGTCCATTTCATTTTCAGTTTCAAGTTCTTTTTTAAGCTCTTCCGCATTGACAATCATGGTCCTGAATTTATATAAACTGAACTGTCTGCCTCTTAAACCTACCCTGGACTGTTTGAATATAATTGGTCCCTTTGAAGTTGTTTTTAATAAAATGGAAATAACTAATAGAAAAGGAGAGAGACATATTATCATTAAGAATGATACACCGATATCCATAATTTTCTTAATCGCCAGTGCAAATGAATTATGTGGAATATTAATAAAAGTCAGGAACTTCTGGTTCCCAATAATAGTTTTTATAGCGTTTGTCAATTTATTATTCTGATCGGTATAATTTAAGCTGAAAACGACTCCCAATTCTTCACATGATCTGACTGTACTTCTTACTTCTGACGGTATCACCTTGGTTTTAAAATAAATTACTTCATCAATTATATCAACTTCCATCAGGTCATTAAGTACAGCTAAATATTCATCCGGTAACAGGATAATCGCTTTTTCATACTTTTCTTTAATTTTATCCGATCCGGTAAAAATTGCAATTATTCTATATCCCCATTCCTTATTTGAAATCAGACTTTCAATAAAAGGAATAGATGAATCGTCAGCAATTAGAACAACGTTTATAAAGTTATATCCTTTTGCCCTGTAAATCTTGAAGACTTTATATTCTAATGACCTTACAAGGAAAAGGAAAAGGAGCCCAAAAAGTGCAAGTTCTATGAGGAACAGACGGGAAATCAAATAGAGCTTAAAAGTAAAATAGAATATCAATAAAAGAGTTATGACCAAAATAGTCGATTGAAAATATTGGTAAAAGAGTACGCTGTAACGCTTTGTTCTTGGGATCTCAGCGACTTGTATTAAATAAAGAATCGCAAGCCAGAAAGGAAGTATTAAAATAAAAAGTTTAAGAGTTCTGCTTTTTAAGAAAAAGAAATCTACTTCCGCATGGTAATTTAAATAAAAAGCGCACTGGAAAGCCAGGGCAATCGCCAGGATGTCAATTGAGCCAAGTACAATACCTAAAAGTTTCCATTTCTTTAAAAATGGAATTATCTTAAGTCGTTCCAGGTAATTAATAAAATCCATAATCAGTCAAACTTCATTGTAAATTAGTTCTGATTAAATGATGATCAAAATCAAGAATAACGATTCGAAGATATAATTAATTATCAGCAGTCCGAAGGCTTTGTGCATAGAAATATGTCAAACCATCAATTTCAGTCATGTCCAGTACTTTAAAACCGTGTTCGCCTAAAAGAAAAGAAACACTTCGTTCAGACATGTATTTATTGGTCTTTGAATCAATCATATTGTATATCATGTTCAAGAATGGGCTACTTGACACAATACCGTTTTCTATAGCATCAGAATTCCTCTTATAATAGGAGTCCGAAGGACCGGTACTCAATACAAAACCGTTCTGCTTTCTATTGTTGACAAAACAACCAATAAAATTACAGCTAGCCGGAAGAATATGGAAACTTGAATGAAGGAACTCCTTAAGTTGTTTTATCTGGTTGAGTTCCTTTAAGTTAATAACAGTTTTTATATTAATCATCTCCTCAGCGTCATAATAATAATGGTGCTGGGAAGAAAGAACCACCATATTGCAATCTTTTGCGAGCCCTAACAGCTTAATATACCTGGCAAAGTTTTCACAACCTTCAGAAGCAAGCATTTTAAGAACAGGATTACTCTTGCGTGAATCTGTTGCAGTGTTGCCTAGATTAACAAAAGTATTAATTCTTTGATCGCTACTAATATTCAGATTGTCTATAGTAATACTATTTCTCATTAAAATTATCTTTAACTTCAGAAAATAAAATTAGACATTATGATGACCTCAGTCAATAGGGAATACACTTCCATCGGAAAAAGACGGAGTTTTTGATTTTTAGTTAATCAATGAAATTTACAGATATATCTATGTCAAAGTTATATTGATAACTGAAATTGTTCCTTTTGTCAAAAAATTGTGAAATTTATAAATGATATTTGCCTAATTTGAACTTCAAGTATGGTTGTTAAAAATAAAAAGCAGAAAATCAGAATGATATATACTGTTTGTAACATCAAATCGAACTAAAATTTAAAAATCAACTTTTTGACCAATGATAGCAATATTTGGATGAAAATTCGTATTATTCAAAGAATACGCTATTTTTTTTAACTAGTTCTTGGATCATTAACGGCATAATTACGCAATTATAGCACGTGATTAGTTGTAAATCACTTAATTTTCCATAAACACTTATAACCTTATTTTCTTCAGTTTGGAAAAGGCTTCAAACAATCTGAAACATCACATCGTTTAAAGAAAGTTTGATCAGATAATGGGAACTTTGGTAAATATATTTATAAAATGGTATTATTAATTGATGATTGGCATTCAGAATTTGATTAAGATCTGGAATGGTGTGAAAGTAAATTTTAAATTTAGTGTTTATATTTGAATGATATTTTAAATTTATTCTAAAGTCATCAAAGCAACTATAATGAAAGATATTCAAAGTTTCATAATTGAAGAGACACCAAAAACTCCGCAAGTTGAACTAAATCCATTTACAGGTGACTTTATTTTCTCCGGGAAATCAATTCCTGAAAACGCCGCCAAAGTATATGAACCTATACTCAGTTGGGTAACGGGATATATCCTGCATGCAAGACCAACGACAAATCTGAGACTCAATCTGGAATATTTCAATACTTCCTCATCATTATGGCTTGCAAAAATATTTAAGGTACTTGCAAGGATTAATGAACCTGATTATGTTTTAATGTTTCACCTGTATTTACCAGTTGATGAATTTGATGAATTGGAGGAGTTTGATGATATAAAAGACGCTTTTTTCCCAATAGCAGATGTATTGCAATGTGCCATCCCAAGCATAGGCTTAAAGATTTATGGGACAAATGATGCAGATGAGGTTGTAAAGGATAAAGTAGTATTTATCTGACCGGTTTTTGCTTTTTTCGACAACCTTAAACCAATCACCAGAGTACTTTCATTTGAATAAATTCATATCCAGAGATCTGATATTATTTTTAAATGCTACAACAAAGGACTGGGAATAGCCTGATTGTCTGCAGATCCTTTGAAGAGCTATTGCAAGACCAAGCGTATTGAATTCACCAATAGTATGACGATAAGCTCCAAGATATAGATATTCGTATATCTTATAACTAGTACCATTTATTACCATTTCTTTGGAGTTTATTTGAGTTGTACTTGGAAGAAGTTGAACCCTGTAAATAACAACATCTTTTTGTTCAGTAGATATCACTTTAGGCGTTTTGATTATAACAGCTTTATTTTCAGCTGAGTCGATAACCGGTTTAGTCTTAGTGACAGTAATTTTCTCAGCCGATTTCTTAATTTCGGTGATTGTCTCAGGAACTTTTACCTCTTCTTTTTTTACAACATTAATACCAGGCTTTTTCGTTGGAGGTTCTGCCTCAGGTGATTTAACTTCCACTTTGGAAGTAGCTGCGATAAGGCTGGTTTTAGGAACAGGACTCCCGTTAAATACATTTGATAGAGTTAATAAATTTTGGTCCGCAACTTCATGATTTAATGTAACTCGGAATAATTGCATATCACCTTTTCCTGATTTTTGCCTTCTTGTAAAGAACGCACTCTTCCCGTCCGTTTTATTAATGGTAAACGCAATATCATCCGCATCGGAGTTTATACGGTCAGAAAGGTTTATTGGTTTATTCCAGCCTACTCCGTTGAATTTACAGGTAAAGATATCATAGCCTCCATATCCATGTAGTCCGTCAGATGAGAAAAATAAGTTGTTTTCCGAATCGAGAAAAGGAAAAAACTCATTACCTGCTGTATTTATAAATTTTCCAAGATTTTCAGGTACTGACCATTTTCCGTCGGCCAATCTCGAGACAAACAGATCCATACCACCAAAAGAACCTTTTATGTCTGAAGCAAAAATCAGCATCTTCCCATCAGATGATAAGGTGGGATGGGAATATGTGTAATCATCTGAACAAAAATCCATGGGAATTATCTCCGGGAATAAGTTTGCCTGGTTTTTACTATCCGATTTAAATTTTGCCATAAAGATCTTTTCCTTCCTGTCTTTTTTGGAAAGTTTTGTAAAATAGACAGTACTATAATCGCTGCTAAACGTCATGGCTTCACATGGATATGAAAATGAAGATGATGGTGAAAATATCATATGCTTACCCAAAACAGAATCCTCAACAGATGCATAATATGCTTCAACCACTCCAAAGGATATCTGATTTGGTGACATTTTCTTTTCATATTTCGACAAAGAGAGGAATATGATTCCATCTTTATAAAACTGAACACCGGAAGAGGGAGGAAGAATTGGGAGTCTGAAAGATTCTACATTAATCATGCGGATTAAACTTGTTGTATCATCCATTATTGCAACTGCAGAATTCATATTTATTCCACTACTCAGGTTCTTATTGATAATACCAGAAGTGAGCATAACTATTATCAAGATGCTAAAAAACGCTGTTTGAGGAATTTTTTTCATGTAGTAATTATTTGTAAGTTTTACCAGTGGCTGTGATTAGATAACCTTGATTTATCAGGTTGAATATTTAAACCTACTGTGAATTCTACAATAGGGGACTTTTTAAAGAAGGCTGTTTTTTCAGGCAATTCATAAAATGCTCCCACGTATAACCTGGGATATCTATATTGTGCAAAAAATGATATTTTCCTATCACTATGGAAAGATGTACCAAAACAAAAATCCTCCAGATAAAGTTTAATTATGGGATTTATATTGTCCGATATTTTCCTGATAGTAGAGTCATTAACAAAAATCAAAACAGAAGGTTCCAGAACTATATTCATAGATTTGCTAAGGAGAATTTTATAACCGGCTGTAAAATAATACTGCCTCGAAATGGGTATCTTAAAAATTCCCAGACTATCTGACTTCCATGGATTTCCAAGAATATTAGTAGAGGACAGTCCGGTAAAAAAACTCGTGCCATAATAATATATTCCCAGGTCAAAATCAGGGAAAAATGTTTTTTTAAAAGAATGCGCCGGCCCAATTGAATCGTTATCAAGTGTATTGTATACTCCTTTTACAGTAACACCAAATGATAGAAATGAAAGATTAGCCTTGTTTAATGGGATATGGTATGAAAATGATGCACTTATTCCAATATTTTGAGATATCCCGTTAATATCTTTAAAAACTGAACCGCCTATTCCTATATTTTTAAATTCTAAAATATCAGATGATGAGAAATAGCCGGAATTAGTCTTCGAAATTCTGGTATTTCCACTTATAAGCTGTGTGTTGGAATTGCCCTGGAAAGCTGCATTGACCCCTATTGATAAAAAATCTTTACTACCGACTATAGCCGGGTTATAAATATATGGAGTAAAAATCCAGTAAGAGACAGGACTTAAGGGTGTCTGCTGTCCTTGTAAAATACAAAAAGCAGAAAAAAACACAGTTGTAAGCAATACCCTTTCAATAAATGGTACATTACTTTTTAAGTTCATATATTCCAGATAACAGGTTTTAAATCCTGAAATTAACTATTGTATAAAATTAAGACAATGGATCCTGAAGTTTTTTAAATTAACGTCAATTTAGGAAATTATTTTAAAATTTAATATAAGCAATTGTCTTTTATGCATCAATAAATATGTAATATACTATGTGGGAACCATCATAAGTTACCCAACTCATCTTTAAACACTCACTCAGGCAATTGGTTCAATTACTTTCTATCTCTAAACTTGCACTTCTTAATCCGGATGAAGTTGCTTTCAGGATAATTTTACCGGCATTTGTGCCTGATTTTACGACTACCATACACCTTCCATGCCAGGCTTTCCTTTGTGGCTGTTGAAAACTCTCAAGGCTTACCGGGTTGGCATTGCCTACTGCAGCAATGTTTCCAGGCCCATCCAATTCAAATGAAACCGGATTTTCTGCCCTGGGATTACGGACACCTTCATTGTCAGTTAGTTCAACTGTAATATAACTTAAATCCTGTCCATCTGATCTGATTTTATTTCTGTCGGCTGAAAGCTTGATTTGTGTGGCTTCACCTGCAGAGTGTAATTCAGTGACTGCCACCTGTTTTTTCCCTTCAAAACCAACTGCTCTTAGTATTCCGGGCTCATAAGGAACCTGCCATTCGGCTATATACTTTGTTGATCGATCGGTTATTTTTTTGCCCAGCGATTTACCGTTCAGTAAAAGTTCAACCTGTCCGCAGGATGAATATATATTCACTACCATGATTCTTCCTTCATTTCCTTTCCAGTTCCAATCGTCAACAACATCATTCCAGTGCCACTTGGACCAGGATTGTCTTTCAGGATTAAGCAAAAACGAGGGTTGAGGAGGTGTTACCCATATTGAGATTTTATTCTCATTCCACAATGCGTCACGATAATAAGATTGAGCTCGTTTCCATCCGCAAATGTCCAAATCCCCGCAATAAGCCAGATTCCAGGGAAAGAAATCCTGTTTTTGAAAATATCCTCTCCACCCGATGCTAGCCTCACCAATGTAATCAAAAGCTGTCCATACAAAATCACCTATCACATAAGGATGATCGACCACATCCATCCAGCTTCCGAACGCTTCAAGCGGATAAGATTCTGTCCCAACCATTATTCGCTGAGGTTGGCGATCATGATCGATCTCATACAAATTTTTTTGATTATGGTCCCCTCCGGAAGCATAATTATATCCGGCAACGTCAAGAGCAGCGAAATATGGATCATTATCCGGTCTGAGGTCATTAACAGCAGAAGTGATCGCACGTGTGGGATCAATAAGTCTTACATAGCCTCCTAATGTTTTTGCCAGTTCCACTACTTCCGGTTTTTGCCTGTTCGGTATTTCATTACCAATGCTCCAAAAAATAACTGAAGGATGATTTCTGTCACGAATAATCATACTCTCAATATCTTTTTTCCACCAGTCACTGAAGTAGAGATGATAATCATATGGATTTTTTTCTTCTTTCCACATATCAAATGCTTCATCAACAACAAGCATACCTAAACGATCGCACGCATCAAGGAACGAAGGAGAGGGCGGATTATGAGACGATCTTATTGCATTAAAACCGCTCGATTTCAGAAGTTCCACACGGCGCTCTTCAGCCCTGTTGTAAGCCATTGAACCCAGGATTCCATTGTCATGATGAACACACCCTCCTCTTAATTTCAGTGGTTTCCCGTTTAATAAAAATCCTCTGGCAGCATCTATCGATATTTGTCTGATTCCGAATTCCGTTTCAACCCGATCAGTAAGTGAATCAGATTCATGTATTTCAGATATTGCATTATAGAGTGTGGGGGAATCAGTCGACCAGAGAGCTGGATTATTTAACATCATCTCCTGGACAATTTCTATCGTTTTACCCGGTTCAATCGACTTGTCTGTCTCAACCTTTATTTGTTCCTGTCCTTTTACATCAAAAACTTTTGTAACCAGGGTAATTTTTGAGATTTTCTGGGTTTGGTTTACCGCTGAAGTTTTTATATTTATTAGAGCTTCTTTTTCAGTTACTTTAGGAGTGGTTATATTGGTACCCCAGGTTGTAATATGAACCGGTGAAACAATATTCAACCACACGTGTCTGTATATTCCGGAGCCAGAATACCAGCGACTGTTTTCCCCTTCGTTTTTCACTTTGACAGTCAGGACATTTTGCTTTTCAAATTTTATTTTATCGGTGATATCAAACCAGAAGCTTGTATAACCGTTAGGATGATTCCCAAGAAATTCCCCGTTAATCCATACTTCTGCATTCATATAGACACCTTCAAACATTATTATGAATTGTTTATTGCTTAGTTTTTCAGGTACAATAAATTTTTTCCTGTACCAGCCTGTACCTCCAGTTGTAAATCCTCCGTTTACCTGGTTGATGGCATCTATATTGAAAGGAGAATTGGTTCCCGTCAAATCTTCAATACTCCAGTCATGAGGAAGATCTATCGCTCTCCATTGAGAATCATCAAAAGATGGTTCTTCAGCCCCAAGGGCACCTCCTTTGTGAAATCGCCAGTTAAAATCAAACAGATTATTCCGTTTTAGTTCGGGTTGCGCTGATGTCCTGATAAAAACGAAAATAAATATGAGGATCAGCCATCGGAAATTTGATTTATGCAGTTTCATATTTCCATTTTTAAAATTTAAATATAATCAGCAAGATAGAAAAATCAGGGTAATTAATGTTTTTTGGGAATTCAGGAAGTAGTTTGAACTTTATGTCTAATCGTTTAACTTTACTAAAAAATGTAAACAGCTATGATTGTAACCTGCGTATATGTTCATGTGAAACCCGATGAAGTCAAAAATTTTATTGATGCAACTTTGTCAAATCGTCTTGAATCGGTAAAAGAAGCGGGTAATCTGAGGTTTGACTTAATTCAGAAGGCCGATGATCCAAATCAGTTCATGATTTATGAAGCTTATGAATCTGAGGAATCTGCAGCAAATCATAAGACCACTGCTCATTATCTTAAATGGCGCGATGGTGTAGTTAACTTTATGTCTGAACCAAGATACGGCGTGAAATACAACATCATTGAACCAAAAGAAAGGTCAGGATGGTAAAACCTTTTCAATTTTCACGATTACCCAAAATTTGTTTCAAAAAGGGGTTAATCGCTGAACTGCCTTGTTTTGTGGAACAATACGGTAAAAAGATAATCCTGGTTACAGGTAAGAGGTCTTTCCCCGGTTCCATATATGCCGAAAAGCTTTTTAATGATTTTAAAAAGAAGGGCATTGGGTATCATGTTCTTTCGATTCCGGGAGAGCCGTCCCCTGATATAATTGACAATGCCACAAAAGTATTTAAAAATGAGTTAATTAATCTTATTGTTGGTATCGGGGGAGGAAGTGTTATTGATGCAGGGAAGGCGATTTCGGCAATGATGTACAGATCTGAATCTGTGGTTGAGTTTCTTGAGGGAGTCGGTAGCAAGGAACATCCTGGCACCAAGTTGCCATATATTGCAATTCCTACTACATCAGGTACAGGTAGTGAAGCAACAAAAAATGCGGTTATCTCCAGGATTGGGATAACCGGATTCAAAAGATCGCTTCGTCACGATAACTTTGTACCTGACATAGCTCTTATTGACCCGGAACTGACTGTATATTGTCCTAAGGAAATTACCGCAGCAAGCGGGATGGACTGTTTTACACAGCTTACAGAAGCTTATCTTTCTGATAAATCTAATGAATACACAGACGCGTTGGCCATGGAGGGACTTAAAGCAATAAAAGAATCATTAACAAGGAGTTATATCGACGGTCAAAATATAGAAGCAAGGACCGGTATGTCCTTCGCCGCTCTTACTTCAGGAATTTGTCTGGCAAATGCCGGTCTTGGTGTTGTACATGGTTTTGCATCTTCAATAGGAGGGATGTTTGATATCCCACATGGTTTGATCTGCGGAACTCTCATGGCAAGATCAAATGAGATAAATGTCCGTGAACTAAGAAAAAAAGATAAAAACCCGGTTGCATTGAAAAAATACGCAATTCTCGGGAAATTGTTTAATGACAAAAGCAGGCACACTGAGGATTATTATATTGACAGTTTTGTAAGCTACCTGCAGAATCTCACATATGATCTGGACCTGACAGGTTTAAGAAAATCAGGCCTCGATGAAAAGGATGCAGGAATAATTTGTTTTAAAACTGAAATTAAAAATAATCCTGTTAAATTAGCTGAAGAGGATTTAATTGAGATATTGCTTAAGAGTCTTTAGAAATAGCTATCATTTTTTAATATATGATTATAAAACCATGCTGCATGAAAACAAAAACCTTATTTACAGTTCTTTTTTTCGTTTCCATATTATTCACTACACAGTTATCATTGGCTCAGCTTCCTAAAGAAACAGAAACCCAGAAAGCTGAACGGATGAAATGGTGGACCGATGCGCGTTTTGGTATGTTCATTCACTGGGGATTATATGCTTTACCTGCACGCCATGAATGGGTAAAGAATGCCGAAAGAATGACTAACGAACAGTATCAGAAGTATTTTGAAATGTTTAACCCCGACATGTGGGATCCGCATGAGTGGGCAAAAATGGCAAAAGCTGCCGGAATGAAGTATGTAGTCCTTACTGCAAAACACCATGAGGGCTTCTGTCTTTTCGACTCTAAATTTACTGACTACAAAGCAACAAATACCCCTTACGGCAAAGATCTGATAAAAGAATATGTAGAAGCCTTCAGGGCAGAAGGATTGAAAGTTGGATTTTACTACTCACTTATTGACTGGCATCATCCGGATTATACAATTGACAGGGTTCATCCGCAAAGGCAGGAATCAGATACAGCCTATGCCCGTCTGAATAAAGGGCGTGATATGAATAAGTATCGAGAGTATATTAAAAACCAGGTCAGGGAGCTTCTCACCAATTATGGAGAGATAAGTATCATCTGGTTCGATTTTTCATTCCCCGGCAAGAATGGGAAAGGTCATAAGGACTGGGACTCTGAAAACCTTCTTAAAATGGCCCGGAGCCTTCAACCAGGTATTATAGTTGATGACAGACTTGATCTTGAGGATGTCGAAGGTGGATGGGATTTCACAACACCCGAGCAGGTACAAGTTTCAAAATGGCCTGAAGTTAATGGTAAAAGGGTTCCATGGGAAACATGTCAGACCTTCTCCGGTTCATGGGGTTATTACCGGGATGAAAATACCTGGAAAAGCACTGCCCAGCTTATTGAGTTGCTTATCGAATCAGTTAGTAAAGGTGGCAATTTGTTGTTAAATGTCGGTCCGACAGCCCGAGGTGTTTTTGATTACAGAGCCCAGGACAGGTTAAAATCCATGGGAGAGTGGATGAAGTTTAACAGCCGTTCTATTTATGGCTGTACTGAAGCACCCGCTGAATTCAAAGCACCTGCCAATACACTTTTGACCTACAATCCGGTCTTAAAACGTTTATATGTTCACTTGCTGGCTTATCCTATGGAAAGCCTTGTTCTAGCAAATATGGCTGATAAGGTTAAATATGTACAATTTCTGCATGATGCTTCTGAAATCAGGTTCAGAGCTTCGGATGAATCAAAGAATGATCTGATTCTTTCCCTTCCGGTTCAGAAACCACCGGTGGAAATTCCTGTTCTTGAGATTTATCTGAAGTAGAACGAGTGTTCTGGGATGCAAGTTGCATTCGGGAACATTCACCTTATAATAAGTTCATTTCAAAGCCCTGTCAAGTGCAGTCAGGATAGGCTGAGTCGAAATTTTACTTCCAACAGCACCCCTCATCCATAGTTGTGGTGTAAGGCGTCCCTGACTGTATATACGATCAATCTCATCTGAGAATTTCTTGCCTTTTAGAAATTCTTCTATCTGAAATTGAATTACAAGACCATATGAATAATTTGCAAGGTAAAGAGGGGAATCAATCATATGTGAATAGATTGCCAAAATGGGTGAGTCCTTGACTCCAATTACAGGTGCGAAATATTTGTTCCAGACTTCAATGGCGATTGCTATTGTACTCTTTTTCAACTGAGCCGGAGTGGCATCGGGATTTGCATAAAGCCATTTCCAGACTTTCATATCAACCATTCCGACTCCCATGATCTCCATAAGAGACCAGCAGGCGTCAAAAGTATCCATTTTTTCCTTATTGGGATTATCATCTTTCATCCCCAGTAAGAACAAATCACGACTCTGAAAGATGAAGGCATTTGCTTCGGTAAAAGCAGTATTGGGAACACCGGACATCATGTAATTATCAACATTATAAAGTGATATCGTCTGTTCAACATTATGACCAAATTCGTGGATAGCAATATTGTATCCTTTATAATCCATACCTTTATCTGAAATACGTGTCCGTAAATGTGAAAATGATCCCTTTCTGGCTGCACCCCAGGCATGACCTGAGCCCCTTGCAGGATCAACAACGATCTTATCAGCTATGTAAGAGGACTTTTCTGCAGACCATCCAAGTTTTTTCAACATCAGAGGCATTCCTGCATGGAATGCAGCTGGATCAGGATAAAGAGCAGCGGTTTTTGAAGTTAGCAGATCCTCTGAAATACTGCTCCTCGTCTTGAAACCGTCATACCATATATCATAAGGCTTCAGATCGCGTCCTAACTTTTCTTTAATCAACAAACCAACTTTAATAAGCTCCGGAGAGCTCAGAAACGAATCGAAGAGAGATTCAACCTCATTTTGAGAGATCTCCATCTCGAGAGAGAATTTACGGAGAATAAAAGTGTTCATTTCAGGGTTAAAGGCATCCATTTTCTTTCTTGTCCTGAAATTGTTGATTATATGAGAGTAGCGAGTATCTTGTTCAGGAGATGCCTGAACTTTTATACCTGCTTTAGTTACTGTGTTTGAATAAGGAGCCCATTCATATTCAGGACTATTTATAACCATTTTAGGAATATCCTGGTTTATAATGCGTTGCATTACTTTATATATCATCTCCTGTTTCTCGGTTCCATTCTTTTTATCGGCATAATCAGCTTTCAGCTCGTCACGAAGGTTCCAATGAGAAAGAAGTACCATTTTATCAGGAAAAATCTGACGGCCATCATCAGTGCGAAGATGCCCCATATGTATGTTGTATTCTGCAATATACATTTCTGAGTTACCCGTAGCTTCAGTTACCGCCTGTTCAAGTTCGGCTGGAACCCGCGATATAAAAATATCACCCATACGAGCCATTGCCCAGTCGTCGCGACTCCATTTTGGTCCAAGTTCTTCTTTCTCAGCTAATGTAAAATACGGGAAATTGAGAGCGATTGTAAAAGCTATCTTGTTTGAATAAAAATCGGTTTGAATATGAGAACCTACTGAGTAGTTACCAAACATACGGTCAATTTCATCAATTTCACCTCGGGCCTCATCAAGAGTTTTCCGGAGGTCAAGGGTTATTTCATTATTGTATCCTGATAGCGACTCGATGTAACTGCTGATCTTATTAAAGACCGTTCGCCGTTTTGCAGGATCAGAAATATAGTTTTTCTTAATAAATTCTGAAAAATCCCCGGCAGTTCCATCTTCCCGTCTCCAGAGCGAGGCGACATGTTTTACCCCTTTTTCAAGGAGCTTAAGGTCAGATCCAGGTTGAGCAGCTTTCACAGTATCAATGACAGCCTTAACAGTTGTCTCACTGATGTATACCGCTGACTTGTTAATTTCCTTTTTTGGTTCATGTGTCGAACAGGCAGTTAATACTGCTAATAAAAGAAGTAGTTTTTTCATTTGGTTAGAATAAGTATTGCGAAGATAGCAAAAATGGTAAAATGGAACTTTTATCAGCATAGTTACGCTTAAATCCCTTAAATTTGAAAACTAATAAATAATTACAGAATGGGAATAATACTCTATATAATTATTGGATTAATAACAGGGGCTCTGATTGCGTATCTGGCCACAAAGTCGGGATTGACCACCATACACCAGAAGGAATTACTTTCAAAGGCCGATGAAGTTAATATGCTTAGCAGGCAAAACAGCATTTTGCAGTCGAAGGTTGAAGGACAGGCAAATAGTCTCGAAGAGGTAAGGAAAGCTATGGTTGATACCTTTAAATCGGCAGCATCTGATGCATTGACTCAAAATAATAAACAGTTTATTGATCTGGCAAAATCTCAGCTCGAAACTCATGTTAAGGAAGCTGAAGGAAACCTTGATGAGCGTAAGTCAGCTATTGCCGAGATGCTCAAACCTGTAAAAGAATCAATTGACAGTTATAAAAAACGAATTGAAGAGCTTGAAAAAGGTTCAGAAAAAACTTTCGGTCAGGTTACTGAGATGTTGTCAAATATTCAGATAACCAATGCCAGTTTGCAGAAAGAAACAGGGGCCCTGGTAAATGCTTTGAGAAATCCGAGAGTAAGAGGAAGATGGGGTGAGATAGGCTTGAAACGTGTTGTTGAGTTTTCCGGGTTATCAGCACATTGCGATTTTGTAGAACAGGCTTATACCGAAGGTGAGGATTCGGTCTTAAAACCAGATATGATTATTAATCTTCCTGGGAACAGCCACGTTGTTGTGGATTCCAAATTACCATTAGATGCATACCTTCAGGCCTTGGAAACAGATGATGAAAATTCAAGGAATCTTCTTTTCGCGAAACATGCAAAAGACCTGAGGGATCATGTAAACAAATTAAGTAAAAAACAGTATTGGTCTCAGTTTGATAATACACCCGACTTTGTTGTATTGTATATGGAAGTTGAATCTGCATTAAATGTCGCATTAATGACAGATAAGACTTTACTGCAGGACGCGATGAGCAACAAAATAATTTTAGCTACACCAACGACTCTGGTTGTTATTCTTAAATCTGTTGCAATGTCGTGGCAGCAGCATAATATCACTGAAAATGCTCTACAGATAATGGAAGCTGCAATGGATTTTTATGGAAGGGTAAATGTGTTTGCCGATCATCTGGATAAAGTAGGGGGAGGATTAAAAACCGCTCTAAAAGGGTATAATGATGCAATAGGCTCATGGGAAAGCCGGGTATTACCTGCCGGTAGAAAACTGGAACAATTAAAAGCGACAGATAATAAAAATGTATTACCTGATATTGAGATTCTGGATAAACCTGTGCGAGAACTTAAGAAATCTGAGGAGTAAATACTTGATTTCCAAAAAACATCTTTTAAATAAACATAATTATTGACTTTTATTTCAAATTTTTATTCTGATGAAAAGCTCAGTTTTGCTCCTCTTTCTCTTTCTGGCACTAAACCTTAGTGGACAGAATTATAAGCCCGAATGGGAATCTCTCGATAAAAGACCAGTTCCGCAATGGTTTCAGGATTCAAAATTCGGTATATTTATTCACTGGGGTGTCTATTCAGTACCTGCATGGGGACCAACAGGAGACAGTATTGGCGTTTACGACAAATATGCAGAATGGTACTGGAATAAATTGGTGCAACCCGGGAAAACCCAGAAATATTTTAAGGAGTTTCATACAAAAACCTATGGACCTAACTTCATGTATCAGGATTTCGCACCCATGTTCAAAGCAGAGCTTTTTGATCCCGATAAGTGGGCAGAAATATTTAAAGAATCAGGAGCAAAGTACATTGTTCTCACTTCAAAACATCACGAAGGGTTTACACTTTGGCCAAGCGCTCAGAGCTGGAACTGGAACAGTGTTGACATTGGGCCGCATCGTGATCTTTGCGGCGACCTCACTACTGCGGTAAAGAATAAAGGTCTTCATATGGGCTTTTATTATTCTCTATATGAATGGTTTAATCCAATTTACAAGAGTAACCTGACAGTATATGTGAATGACCACATGATACCTCAAATGATAGACCTTGTAACTCGTTATACGCCAGATATCCTGTGGACTGACGGAGAGTGGGAAAATCTGAGCCAGGCCTGGAAAAGTGAAGAATTCCTTGCATGGTTATACAATGAATCTCCCGTGAAGGATAAAATAGTTGTAAACGACAGGTGGGGAAGTGAAACAAGAAGTAAACACGGAGGTTTCTATACTACAGAATATGGTCTTATTGGTGAAAAAGAAGGAATTGATAACACTGTTTCTCATCCATGGGAAGAGTGCAGGGGAATCGGAAACTCTTTCGGTTTCAACCGGACTGAGGGTCTTTCAGACTATTCCACACCTAAACAACTTATAAGGCTCCTGGTATCGACAGTGTCTGCTGGAGGAAATTTGCTTCTTGATATAGGACCAGCGGCTGATGGTACTATACCTGTTATTATGCAGCAGCGTCTGCTCGAAATAGGGAGATGGTTAAAAACAAATGGGGAGGCTATTTATAGTACACAAGCTTATATAAAGACAAAAAAGGATCTGGAAATCAATCCGGGAACAAATAAAACCATCTTTTTTACTCAAAAAGATAAAGAAATTTATGTCATTTGCCTCGACTGGCCCAGGGGTGATATTGAACTTAAGGGAGTCGCTCCGGATAAAAAAGTGAAAGCCATTCTTCTGGGAACGGAAAGTCCTGTTTCTGTTAAAAAAGCCAGAGGGAATCTGCTTATAACACCTCCTGTACTTACTCCTGATGACAATCAGCTTGCATATGTATTTAAAGTCAGTGGCCTGATAAAATAGACACCTGAATTGTTAAATAATATTAAATCATCTTACTAAAATATTTCAATCTTCTTTAAAGATAAACTTTTTAATATCTTTAGAACCTTTAAAAACCTTTTTATTTAATAACCCATTATCAGAGTTAATAGTAAACCTATGAATGAACAGAAATAATTTATTCTACCTATTCTTAATATTCATTTCTACTGTTTTTTGTTTCTTCAGCATACCGGGTTTTGGCCAACTTCTTCCTGCCCGGATAAGTCAGAAATCTCCCCTTAAAGAAGATCAGATTCTTTATAATGGCAAATTGTGGCATAATCTTTATAATAATATCAAGGGGGATCAGTTCCTTTTTTCAAAAGCATATTTACAAGGTTCACTGACAATTGATGGTAAATTGTATAATAATTTAAGCATCAGTTATGATATTTATAATGATGAGATCATAACCACTTCAAATAATGGTTCAATTCTGCAACTGAACAAGGAAATGGTTGACAGTTTTACTATGGTCTTTGAATTTAAAACTTACATGTTTAAGAATACTCTTGAGGATAGTCTGACAGGCATCAAAGGATATGTTAACGTATTATATAAAGGGAAATCAGCGTTATATGTAAAGTATAAGAAAGAAATTCAATTACTTGCAGTTGATGATAAGTACGATTTGTTCATTGAATCATTTCGTATCTACTTCCTGAAAGATGGAATAGTTCATCAACTCAACAATAAAAGTGACTTATTAAAGATTTTATATCAGGATAAGACTCAGATTAAAGATTTCATTAAGAAAAATAGGTTAAAGATTTCAAAAAAGGTACCGGAGAGTTTTGTTCCTGTAATCCGGTACTATGATAGTATAAGCCATTAGACCTGTATTTATGAAATTAAAATTACATATCCTCATTTTAATATTGTCCATATCGGCAAATCTTGAAGCTCAGGAAAAATACAGAATATCACAAAATTACAAGGATATTTCATTTATAGATTTTGCTGCAAAAGTCGAGAGCATTCTTCCTGTAAAATTCTTTTACATGGATGAATGGGTGAAAGATCTGAAATTAGGAGATTATCCTGATTGTACAACACTTTCGTGTGTTATGGATAATCTTCTGAAAGGTACATCTCTTTATTATTATATTGATGATTTTGGAAATGTTGTGATTACGAATAATTACGCTGTTAAAGTTTCAAGCAAAACTGTAGAAAAAAACAATAAATTCCTTCCTCCGACTGATTTTTCAGGCTCATCAGAAAGCCAGCAGATGGCAGGAAATGCCTCGGTGGATATCGGGAATCCGGCTGAAAAAAACAAACCAGGGAATGTTATTGTTTCCGGATATATCAAAAATAAGGCAACCAAGGAACCTGTATCAGGAGTGACCGTATTCATTCAGAAACTCTCAATTGGAACAATCTCCAACGAGTATGGGTATTATACTATAACAGTTCCACGCGGAGTTCATTTACTCCAGTTTTCATTCATCGGGATGAGAGAAAAAACAGTCAATTTGAATCTTTATGGAACCGGTGAACTCAATGTTGAAATGAACAGTGTTATGATCCCTTTAAAAGAAACAGTTGTGTCAGCTCAGAAAAGTGTTACACTTCAGCGATTTGAAGTTGGAGCAGAAAAAATCAACATAACCGCTTTTAAATTGTTGCCAACATCGATGGGAGAGTCTGATATAATAAAGAGCGTTTTGTTAATACCCGGTGTTCAGTCTGTAGGAGAGGGTTCAGCTGGTTTTAACGTAAGAGGTGGTTCCGCTGACCAGAACCTGATCCTTCTCTATGGAGCCCCTATCTACAATTCCTCACATTTCTTTGGATTCTTTTCTGCAGTCAATTCCGATATAATAAAAGATGTTACATTATATAAAGGGGGTATCCCAAGCAGGTATGGAGGGAAGAATCTCTTCAGTTCTTGATATCGGATCAAAAGAAGGAAACAGAAATGAATTTGCAGGGAGTGCAGGAATAAGTCCCATAACTGCGCATCTATCATGGTGGAAGGCCCAATTATAAAAGATACACTTACCTATATCCTTACAGCACGTACTACATACTCAAACTGGATTTTCGGTATGATCAACGATCCATGCTCTGCGCAAGAGCAGGGCATCATTCTATGATTTGAACGGTAAGACTGACTTATGACTTAAATAAAAATAATAAAATTGACTTTTCTGCATATCACCAGTCACGACTCTTTCCGGTTCAACTCAGATTCGGTTTACAGTTATGACAACAATATTTTTGCATTGAAGTGGCGTCATTTCTTCAGCAGCAGGTTTTTTTCAGCCCTTTCAATTAATAGCAGTTCTTATAATTACAATATTTCCAGTCAGAATATACCGGCAGAGGCATTTGTGCTTTCTCATAAAGTAAACAGTACCAGCTTTAAAGCAGATTTCAACTGGTTCCTCGGAAGAAATGAGATTAATTTTGGACTCGACCTTACAAAATATGAGATACTACCCGGGAGCTATCTTCCGAAAGGCGATTCCTCACTTATTGTACAAAATACAATCGAAAAAGAACGAGCCTGGGAAGGAGGATTATATATTGATGACAAATTCCTGTTGACTGATTTTCTGTCGGTTAATGTTGGAATGCGAATGTCGGCTTATTATGCTCTGGGTCCGCAATCAGTTATGATTTATAATCCTGAGTATTCAAAAAGCACCTCAACAATTACCGACACCCTTAACTTCAAGGCTGGTGAAGTCATCAGGAAATATGGAGGACTGGAGCCGAGAGTATCCTTGAATTTCCGTATTTCGGACAAAAATTCTTTCAAGATAAATTATAACAGAACACGACAATACATTCATCTGCTTTCAAATTCAACCTCAATAGCGCCGACAGATACCTGGAAGCTCTGTGATTATTACCTGAAACCGGAAATCGGCGACCAGATAGCAGTCGGGTTTTATGAATTGTTATTTAAAAATAATTTTGAAGCTTCTGCCGAGTTATACTATAAATCTATCAGGAATATGCTTGATTTCAAGGGAGGTACAAATCTGATTATGAATGACAACATTGAAAAAGATATAATAAATATGAAGGGTAAAGCTTATGGTTTGGAACTGGTACTTAAAAAGACAGAAGGAAAGATTCGCTATAGTATTGGTTATACATATTCCAGAACCTTTGTTAAAAGCATCGGGACCTTCAGTGATGAAATTATTAATTCCGGAAAGTGGTTTCCTGCGAATTTTGATAAACCAAATGACCTTGTTGTTACGTTTAATTATCTCTTCTCCCGACGGATCAGTTTTTCATCAAGCTATACATACAGCACAGGTCGTCCAATAACATACCCTATCGCTACATATGATATCAGCGATAAGTTGCTTGTAACTTATTCAGACCGGAATGAATACAGAATTCCTGATTATTCACGGCTCGATGTATCTTTAAAAGTAAGCGGGAACCTGAAATCACACAGAATTGCACATCCAAACTGGACATTCTCAGTATATAATCTTCTTGGACGAGAAAATGTTTACTCAATTTATTTTAAAAATCAGGGAGAATTTGTTAATGGGTACAAATTGTCAGTGTTTGGCAGAGCTATTCCATCTGTAACTTTTAGTTTTGACTTTTAAATTAATTATGAAGCTTACCAGACAAATATTATTATTATCAATATTACTATTTCTTAGTAGTTGTATAACGCAATTCATTCCTCATACGAATGAGGATAAACAATTACTTGTTGTTGAAGGTTTGATAACTGATCAGCCAGGTATAAATACCATAAAACTGTCGAGATCCAATCCTCTTGGAATAAGAAACGTCGCAACCCCTGTAATAGGGAATACTGTTTCAATTTCAGACGATCTTGGAAATACATTCAGTTTGACAGAAACAGTTCCCGGGACATATGTTACAAACCCGGCAATATTTCAGGGTGCAATTGGGAAAAAATATATTTTGCACATCAGTACAAACGGTTCAACTAATAATCATAACTACGAATCATACCCGGCGGAGATGAAACCTGTTCCTCCCATTGACAGTGTTTATTATGAAAAAGTTACAATTGCTGAATATAACGGGAGCCCCTCTCAGGAGGGTTGCCAGGTTTATTTAAATACCCACGATCCGACAAACCAGTGTAAGTATTACAGGTGGGAGTATTCTGAAACCTGGAAAATAGTCCTTCCATATTATGTTACAAACAGTGTATGCTGGGTATCAAATAATTCTGATTTAATTAATATTAAAAACACTTCTGTTCTTGCTGAAGATAAGATCGACCGGTATCACTTAAACTTTATTTCGAACCTGACAGACAGGCTGAGTGTAAAATACAGCATATTAGTGAACCAGTATTCCCTTAATGAAGATGAATATCTTTACTGGCAAAAGTTGCAAAATTTTTCAGAACAGGTAGGAGGTCTTTATGATATGATACCATCATCTATTCCAAGCAATGTTTATTGTACTGATGATCCAAATGAAACAGTTCTGGGTTATTTCAGCGTTTCAGCCAGTTCATCCAAAAGGATTTTTATAAAGGATCGATTTGCAGGTTTGGTTAACCAATATATAAACTGCCCGGCAGATACTGTTTACGGGAATGGTCCTATTCAAAATCTTAACAACACTGTTTGGGTAATTATTACAGTGAGTATGCCGCCACCGCCCTACAGAGTAATCACATATACAAAGGGTTGTGCAGATTGCACGGTAAGAGGTACTACTGTAGAACCTGATTTCTGGATAGATGGTAAATAGCTAATTATCGACGAAAGTATTTTAAATGATAAAAAAAATAAAACCGGCAATATATGTTCTGATGCATATCCTTTTTCTGCAAGGACTATGCGGTCAGGTGCCGATGAATATGACAGATTTCCTAAGTAAAAAGTTCTTAAATTATACTACTGCTGTTCCGCGAGAAGAAATATATGTTCACTCTGACAGGGATGAGTATATTTCAGGAGAAGATCTTTGGTTTAATATTTATCTGATCGACAGAAAAAGCTTGAAACCTTCATCTGAGAGCAAAATTGCGTACTTCGAACTTCTTAATTCTGAAAACCGTCCCATAGTACAGAAGAGGATCTGGCTTGATGGGGGTTTTGGACCGGGTCAGGTTGTTCTGCCTGACACCTTGAGTACAGGAATATATACAATCAGGGCATATACCAGCTGGATGAAAAATTTTCTACCCTTAAATTGCTTCATGAAGGATGTTCATATATATAACGCATTTAGTTCCAGGGCATTTAAAGAAAAGATATATTCAGATAAAAAACCAATGGGGAATGAAAGCGTTAAAAATAACCTCTCAGTTATAAATACCGGACTGACTTTAAAAGCAGATAATCTAAAACCAGATGTTCTGGAAATCAATGTTGTAACTAATGAAAAATACCGTGCTGAAAATAATAATCTGTTTTATTTATTTATTCAGACGCGTGGGAATATTAACCACGTTAGTGCTGAGATGGTAACATCTGAAAATACAAAAATCGCTATTCCTAAAAAACAATTGTCAGCCGGAATCAATCAAATAACCCTTTTTAATTCAAAAGGGAAACCTGTTTGTGAGAGCTTCATTTACACTCCTGACAGGGAGAGTCCTGATGTAACTATTAATTCTGTTGACAGCACCGGGCGGAGAAATAAAATATTTTTCGATTTAGCGTTTGGACATGGATTAACCACTACAATTAATTCAACCAGTTTAAGCATATCAGTTTCACCTGTGACAAATGAACATTCTGTAATGGATATAAATGATTATATGGTTTTCGGTACTGAATTTGGGTTGTTGCAGGTGAGTACACTTAAGGATATTAAAGTCAAAAAGATTGCTCCTGAAGTCATTGATAGCCTTCTTCAGAATGTTAAAAGTAACTGGATAGACTGGAATGCTATCCTGGCAGATGAATTGCCTGTTTTTAAGTACCAGATGGAAAAAGACGATCATTATCTTTCAGGAAAATTTTTGACCAGTGATAAACAAGCCTATGCCGATAAATTTGTTATATTGTCATCTCCCGGCAAAATAGCTACTTTTCAATATGCCAAAACTGACAAAGCAGGGAACTTCAGTTTTAGAATTCATTTTGATCAAAAGATTAATGAGTTAATTATCCAGCCAGATGTAACAACTAAAAATCAATCTCTTAATATTGAATCATCATTTTCCGATCGCTATCTTAAATCTGAGATACTGGCTGATTCAGCCAGTAAGCCGATTCCTGACTATATTTCAACCTGGAGTGTAAATCATCAGGTAAGGAAAATCTATGGAACTTCTTCGATTGGAGATCCTTTGAATCCTGTAATTTCACACACCAAACTAAAAAGATTCTATGGAAAACCTGATCAGGAATTGAATATGAAGGATTACATTATTCTACCAGTAATGCAGGAAGTCTTTTTTGAACTTTTGGCGGGCGTCTTCCTGAAAAGTAAAAAGTCTGGTTATGAGATAACCGTGGCTGATCCTGAAAATAATAAAACCTATGATACCCCGCCTGGCTTATTTATTGATGGTGTAAAAATCAAGGATCCTGCAATTATTGCTGGCCTTGATCCTGAAATTATCGAAAAAATAGATATCGAAAGAAGCAGGTACTTTGTAGGTGATTATCTGTTCTATGGAATAGTAAATGTTATAACAAAAGCAGGAGATTTTGGTAATGCAACCCTGCCTGACGATGCTATAAGGCTGCCTTACAGAGTAATAGATCCTGTTTATTCGTTTGTTTCACCGGATTATTCATCAGCATCCTTGAAGAGAAGCCGGATTCCGGATTTCCGAAATACACTTTACTGGAATCCGACAGTGAAACCGGATAAAGATGGTAAATCAAGGATTGAATTCTGGACATCTGATTTAATTTCTGATTTTGAAGTTAATATTCAGGGTATTACACCTGAAGGCAAAATATTTTCATGTAAGAAAATCGTAAAGATAAAGTAGAATTTATCCTTTTGAGGCCTAATCCTTTTTCTTTTAAAATATCGGAGATCTTGAATTTTTTAAGTCTGAAATATGAAAATTATTCCATGAACAGATCTTATTTCCTGCTTATTTTCTTTCTGAACTTTTTTATCATATCTGGCTTATCCGGAACTTGTCCTGATTATTCTGAACATCTAAGATTTTATATGATACAACAGGATACCTTTCCGGAGAATCAAATTCTTTATAATGGCAGAATCTGGAGAAATCTCTATTACAGGTTGAATGGAGATCAATTGATTTTTACCAATATGTTTATGCCAGGATCATTGACAATTAACGGTAAAACATTTACTAATATCGATATTAAGCATGATATTTTTAGTGATGAAATCCTGATTCCGATCGATTCCGGAAGAATTCTTCAGCTGAATAAAGAACTGGTTGACAGCTTTTCTGTTGTCTTCCAGAATAAAAAGTATCGGTTTACCAAGATGCAGGAGGATAGTCTGAAAAGGCTTAAAAGTTATGTTAATGTGATATATAAAGGGGAAACAGCTCTATATGTAAAGTACAATAAAAAAATTGACCGTTCCGCAATTGAAGGAAAATCTGACAGTTTTTATCAGACGAGCCGGATATATTTCGTAAAAGACAACAAAGCATATACCTTAACCGATAAAAGTGACTTATTCGAGGTTTTAAAAAAAGACAAAGCCCAGATCAGGGATTTTATGAAAAAGAACAAATTGAGGGTTTCAAAAAAAGATCCCGAAAGTTTTGTTCCGGTAATCAGGTATTACGATAGTATAAGCCGATAGAACTGTACCTATGAGATCAAAGATCTCTATTCTGATTTTATTATTGTTTTTGCCGGAGGGTCTTTGGGCACAGGAAAAATATATGTTGCCCATGGATTTTAAAGATTTGACATTTAAAGAATTTACGGCCAGGACGGAAAAACTTTTTCCGATAAGATTCTTTTATAAAGACGAATGGGTACATAATCTGAAAATAGGCGAATATTCAAACTGTTCCACGTTATCATGTGTATTGGATAACCTTTTTAAAGGAACCTCACTTTACTATATTATTGAAGAATCAGGGAATATAGTTATTACAAATAATTATGCAATTAAAGTTTCAGATATACCTTTGGAAAAAAATAATAAATTCCTTCCACCTACTGATTATTCAATTTCCGGGGAAAACCAGCAAATAGCAGGAAATGCAACAGTGGAGATAGGAAATCCTGCTGAAAAAAATAATCCGGGGAATGTTGTTGTTTCAGGATATATCACAAACAAAGACACAAAAGAGCCGGTACCCGGAGTAACTGTGTTTATTCAGAAGCTCTCGACAGGGACCATCTCCAATGAGTACGGATATTATACCCTTACAGTACCTCGTGGAATTCACCTGCTTCAATTTTCATTCATTGGGATGAGAGAAAAGATGATCAACCTGGATCTTAACGGGTCGGGAGAATTGAATGTAACAATGAATAGTGTTCTGATCCCCTTGAAAGAGACAGTAATTTCAGCTCAGAA
>PLML01000228.1 GCA_003141525.1 Bacteroidales bacterium | reverse complement strand
GCATTATCATCATCATCAAAACTCGTTTCTTTAATTATTTTATCTATGTTACCTTCATCCAGAAGAATTTCGTAATACAACCACGAAAGCCCTTTATATTCAAGCTCGTGATACTTCTTCAATGTTACCATTGCTTCTGTTAATCGGTCAGCGTAAAAATATGCCAGGGTTAAGTACACCAGCGTGGTTGAGTTATTAGGATCATCTTTTATTGCCCGATTACATAATAAAATACTCTCATCTCTTCTTCCCAATTTAGTATAAAAACGACCTGCATTTCTTAAGATGTATTGATCATTAGGATCAATTTTCAAAGCCAATTTTATTTTCTCTTCAGCTCCTTCAAAATCATATTCATTATCAAGTATTTCAGCCATGTTAACAATTGCAATACCTGAGGTGGGATCCAATTTTAACGCTCTCTCAGCGGTCCGTTTGGCCTCCTTAAATTCAGGTGAATCAGCAGTTGAGGCGATTCTGCAATAATACATTGAAAGATATGTCCAGGGTAAAGCGAAAGTGGAATCTAACCTGATCGCTTCATTAAACCAGAAAATTGCTTTTCCATTTTCGGCATTCGGACCTTTTTCGTAGAAGAATTGTCCTTTAAGATAAGCATCATAAGCTTTAAGGCTGGTAGTTGGTATTTTGTTAATGAGTTGTTTTTCTTCAGGGGTTATAGTTGCTTTTAATTCTCTAGCTATAGACTGTGCAATTTGGCTTTGTATATTGATTATTTCGCTCGTTTCATTTATTACCTGTTCATATGATTTGGCCCAGAGAAGATGCTTTTCTTTTTCAGCAGCAATTAATTGTACCCGTAGAACGAACTTATTACCATATTTTTGTCCGCTTCCTTCCAAGATGTAATTCACATTCAGTTTTTTTGCTATTTCCGAAAGAGCAGGTCTTGATTCACCTCTAAATTGTTCAACAGATGTCCGGGGTAAAACCCTGCTGAAATCACTGATCTTTTGAAGATTATTGAGTATCTCTTCCATGATGCCGTTAATAAAGTAAGTGTTTTCTTTATCGGGGCTGTCATTTATAAAAGGTAAAACAGCAATTGACTTTTCAACTAGTTTGGAGGAATCAGACAGTTTAGGAATAATGAAATATGCAAGCACAATAAGTGAAAATAATATAAGAGTGGCTATAATGATTATTAGTTTCAGATTTTTGGGCTTTTCATGTTTTGTAATATTAACCTTTTTTGTAAATTCAGTACCCTTTTGATTATGTTTCTCTATCGCAACAATATTTTCTTTGACGGCGTTTGCAATCTTGTTGATCTGATCGCGATAATAAGTTTTGTTAAGGTTGTCCTGAGGGTGATCTTCATTGACCCTCAGAGGACGGTTAACTCCTGGTGATTTATATACAAAGTCAACACCGCGGAGCACTCCTCCAAGTAACGATTCACACAATCTTTGATCATTTTCATCAAGCTCGTGAATACGGGCAGGAAGTACCCTGCTGGCAACATTCCCGTTAGGCAGATTTACCTTTAAGCCATACTCATCCTTAGACGCTTGTTCAACAAATGCTTTAAATTCGTGCTCCCATGCAAATGATTTCGGATCACAATAAGTCCTTGAAATAACCGGAATAAAAACCAGGCATTTAAGTTTTTCTTTCAACGATGCATCGACATCGTGTGTTTCCAAAAGTCCGTCAGAAGGATTGATGTCAAAATAAACACTTATATCTTCTTTGAAAGTTGATTCGAGTTCCGTCTTAAGAGCTTCAACAAACTCACTAACCCACCTTTCGCCTTTGTTGTCTTTCTGGCGGTAGCTGATAAAGATGTCGTATGTATAGCCCTGAATAATGCTCGACATTGTACAAAAGTATTTTTCAAAACGCCCCAAGAGCTGTAATTACTTCTTTATCAAAGATAAACCATTGTTATATTAAAAGCAATTTTAATTCAAATTAGCCATTTTATTAAAGGCAACAAATGCGATAACCCGACTGTTGTGTTTATTATCTCATTAGAATAATAATCATGCTTTGATTTAATTTTTTCTTAGTAGAGTTCTCAGGCAGATGTTTATTTTTTTTGTTATGTAATATGTCCTAATATTTTTTAATCAATGTTTTCACTTCCGGGATATTTAAAAGAGGTTTCCATACCGGATCGAGCTGCAATAATTTTATCGAAAAATTAGATGGATTCTTTAATAAATATTCAATATTGTAAAGGGCATCATCAAATAAACCAACCATTGTATAAATTTGGGTAAGGTTAATAATCATTTCACTTTCCTTCATTTTATTTTTATCTGCCAAGGTAAGTTCAATCGCTTTTTTCCCTTCGGCAATAGCTTCATCCTTATTCCCTTTGCCTGCATAAGAGATACCTATTAAACTATGAATTTCATAATTATTGCTATCATTTGTCAGCTCAAGATTTAAATCCACCAGAGCTGAGTCATAATACTTAACTGCATCTGCCGGTTTATTCAACAAGCTGCTGATATTTGCCAGATAAATATATCTGTGACCTTTAACAGTAAAATCGGCCGGATCGGATTTGACTGCTTCATAAAATGCATCAGAATATTTTCTGTCATAGATGTCAAACCTGATTTTATACTCTTTATGTTTTTCGTGCGTAATCCTGATTGCTGAATCAAGTAAAGAGTGTGCTTCAAATGTATTGCCGTATTTTAGAAGAAGACTTTCAATATTGTTCAGATAAGAAGCGGCCCATTCATGATTTATATTTATAGCCTTTTGATGATAAATAAGGGCAGAATCAAAATCATGTAAATCATCAAAAGATGTACCTATGTTGGTTAAATAAAGCGGTTCCTGAGGATTGAACTTAATCACCCTGTCTATCAAAGTATGTACTTTTTCCCAGTCTCCCATCGCCCTGTAAACCATGGCCATAAAAAATAATGGCTGATAATTTTCAGGATCCTTAACGACAGCAGTGTTAAAACTCATCAGGGCATTTAAATAGTCCTTCTTACAATAATAATAATAGAATCCGAGAGCTATCTGCACATCAGTCAGATCTTTATTTAATTTCGTTGCACTTACAATATCTGACCAGCATTTTTCAATATTTGTTGAATTAGGTTTAAGTTCTTTGGTATGAATTCCCCATGAACGTGCAATAGCTCTTCTTGCATATGCAATCGCAAAATCAGGATCATCCTGAATTGCTTCATCGTACAGTTTTATGGCGGATTTGAACATGACTGAATCAAGAAATTTATTTCCCATTGCGCAGTAAAGTCTTGCACTTGCTGAAAGGTAGCTCAGATATGCATCAGGATTTTTAGTCAGATCTTTTTCAATGTTTATTACTTCTTCCCCGGAGAACTTTACATTGAGATTTCCTGCAATAGTCTGTGCTATTTTGGTAAAAAGCGGCATTAATTGTGCATCATCTATATCATATTGACTGTCCCATAATTCTTTATCATTATTTGTTTTAGTCAATCCAATCGACATATTTAATTTGTTTACTGTTCTGCTTATAATTAATACAACTAAATAGTTGGAATTTAGTTCCTTCCTGAGTTCATTAAGAGGTTTTTTTGTGTCCAGATACTGAAGAGATGATAACCTTCCTCTAACTGTTAAACTCTTTATTTCCTGCAACTTGGTAATTATAGCGTCCATCGAGCCAATAGCATATTTCCCAAGGTCGGAATCATTTGGTGGATTTGTCAAAGGAATTATAGCAATTGTCCTCTCGGTATTCTTCAGATGAAGAGCTCTGAGGAATAAGCAGATACCTGACAGGCAGGCAATGACAGCCAAAAAAATAAGGGTTCCTCTTATTGTATTTTTACGGAAAAGAATATTCTTAAAATGTTTTTTTATTCTGCTGGTATCATTGACATAGTTCTTTCGTTCTGCAACAACTTTTTCTTCCGGTTCAAAATTCCGGTATTTAAGACTGTCTATTATTTCATCTATGGCATTGGCAATTTTATTTATCTGATCACGATAATAAGTCTTATTCAGATTATCATTCGGGTGATCTTCATTGGCCCGCAGAGGCCGGTTGACCCCTGGTGATTTATAAACAAAATCGACTCCACGGAGCACTCCTCCAAGTAACGATTCACACAATATTTGGTCATTTTCATTAAGCTCATGAATACGGGCAGGGAGCACTCTGCTGGCAACATTCCCGTTAGGCAGATTTACCTTCAGGCCGATCTCTTCCTGAGAAGCTTGTTCAACAAATGCTTTGAATTCATGTTCCCAGGCAAACGACTTAGGATCACAGTAAGTTCTTGAAATAACAGGTATAAAAACCAGACATTTAAGTTTCTCTTTAAGAGAGGCATCAACATCGTGTGTCTCTAAAAGTCCGTCAGAAGGGTTGATGTCAAAATAAACACT
>PLML01000043.1 GCA_003141525.1 Bacteroidales bacterium | reverse complement strand
TTCAAAGAACAAACATACGAGTGACACGGAGTTTCACTGCATTTAATCCACGAATAAAATAGCATCTCCGGATCACAAAGTTATTAAGCCGTGTTATTCCGTGATTAATCTGTTTGACTCTGTGATTAAGTGGATTCTGGATATTAAATGTCGGGAGGTAAAATTATTACTGTATAAAAGGTATAGCCAGTGGGTACCTGAAAAGTTCTCCTTTTGGAGCTTTTAAGCTAGCAATTATAATACAGATCACTTTGAGCGTGAGGACCAAAAAAATTATTGGAAAGCCTATAATTATGAAGCACAGAGGAAAGGCGAGGATCATATAAAGCAACATAGATAACTGGAAGTTAAGAGATGCCTTCCCGTTTACATTTACCCATGAAGATTCATCTCTTCTTGTCAGCCAGCAAATTAGAGGCCCGATAACACCGCCGAACGGGAAAAAGAAACCAGCAAAAGCTGAAAGGTGACATAACATCGCCCAATTTCTTTCTGTTTCTGTTAATACTCTGCTCTCTTCCATGATATTTAAGTATTTATTGAAAAGACGGCTTTACTTTTGCAGTGCTGCATATTATCTTTCAAGCCGTTTCAGATCGTCAGGTAATAAACCGTTCGGATTGGCTTTGTCAACCATATGCAGGTTATAGTAGTACAATTCTGAATCATCAGTGCCGATCAGCATTAAAAAGCAATAACCTGAATATCTTTCTCCCATTGGTCCCACCTTATGGAGAATCACAGTATCAGGAGTCTTATTTTCTATTGCCTTAATTATTTCTTCATCTGTAACTATCTCAATATTATTTGTATAAATAGCTTTTATCTTTTCAATTGTAGATATTTCAGGAGTAAGATCCTCCTGTTCCACAAGTATAGTTTTATTCTTAATANNGTGCATGCTTCTGCATAAAAGATACAATAGCACCAAGTTTGTAACTATATACAAGATCATTTACACCGGCAAAAGAAAGAGGGATAGCACAAATTTCAGGCATCTCAGCTAGTTTGTTTACATCTTTCCCCTGGAGAAGATTGATAAAGTTATAGAGGCCATGGGATTTGTCCTTATCAAAATTTGTCTGGGTAATAACAAGGAATGAGTAAGCTGGATTCAATCTCCTGACATTAAAATCTTTTACTGTAATAAATTCATAAGGGGTGATTTTCCAGCATGCCTTAACTGCTTCTTTTATATATATATTATAGGCCGAAAAGGGATCATCTTCAAGTACAACGCAAGTTTTTGATGCGTTAAACTGTTTTATTTCATCTCTGCTGGGGAATGGGGCCTGGCCAGACAATAGTATCGCGGGAAGAAACATGGCAAAGGATAAAGGTAATGTTCTCATGTCGCTGGTATTACTGAGCTGGTACTGGTATATATAAGGGATTATTTTCGTTGAATTTCCGAATATACACAAACATAAGGTCTTTTTTCTTTTTCCTTGAAAGTTGAACATACTCTTCATAAAGTTTATCATCCTTCATGAGAAGTAGTTCAGTATTGTCAACATCAAATTCCAACACTTTTCCACTCTCAAAATCGATCAGATACTGCTTTAACTCATTGCGGGTCATATTAGACCTGTAAGGCGAATAATAGGGACTATAATAATTACTGTAGCTGTAAGGATAATACTAAGGGTCATAGTATCCGTAAGGAGAGTTATAGGAACGGTCAATAGTTGTTATATCTGCAACAAAGTGACAAATATTGCCGACGAAGGTGATCCTGTTGAAGTTATCCTGAACCTGAATATACAGAACTCCATTACGTGAATAGCCCCAAATATTGTTTTTCACAACCTCCTGTCTTACTCCCATATTGTCGTAGAAAAAGATTTTATCGCCCTCAAGGATTTTCTTAAAGAATTCCCTGTCGTTGTAATCGACTGAAGTGAGCAATTTTGATTTAGGTATAGGACTATTCAGTTTAACCTGGTCAAAATTGAGGTAAATACCATCAGTGAACCTGAAATCGGGAGTATATTTTACCGTTCCTTCTTTTTCTTGTCCTGACAACTGCGTAACCGGTAAAACTTGTGAAAATAAACTAATTAAAATAAATATTCTTAATATTTTCAGCATAGCATTCGAAGTTTTTCCTTATCAGTTCAAATTTCGTACCGTAAGCACAAATTTAACGTTTTCCTTCAAAGGTTGTTAATTTCAGTAAATGTATATTTATTACATATTTTGTGTAAATTTACATAACCTCAAAATTATGGCATATGGTCAGTGAAACTGAAAACCGGTCCAGGAGTAATGATTTAAATAAGTCGACTGAGGAAATTTTCGAAAAGAAGAGAAAGACTATTGAGTCTTATTCAATAATTGCGCTTCTTATCCTTATATTAGCTATACTTTTAATCACGTTTAATCTCAAGCTTGCTGCAGGATGCCTTATAATAGCAGGTGCAAGTCTGGGTATAATTATTGTCAGAAAGGCTTCTAATCTTAATAAAGGTTTTAAAGAATCATTAAAAGAGTTTTCTTCGCTGAACGAAAGGAAAGATGACGTCATAACAGATTTCTCGCATAGGATAAGAGAACCTTTGAATAACCTGGTTATTATCTCTGATATGTTGATGGAATCAGGTCTTCAAAAAAAACAAAAGGAGCTTCTCGAGACTTTCATTGCTTCCACAAATAACATGGTGACTACTGTTAATGAGTTAACAATGCAGTCTGCCGGAAACCTTAGTTATGAGCACAGAAAAGCCATAAGATTTAATTTATTTTCAACTATTCAGAACACTATAGAGCTCTACAGTCTTAAAGATAAAGTAAACATCGATTTTATATTAAACAAAAAAGAATTTAGTGACTTTGAATGTTTCGGCGACCCAATAATTCTGAAACAGATATTTCTTGATCTATTCAATACCATCGAGATTCAATCATCGGAAAGAGTTACCAAGGTTACTGTAAACCTGAAAAAAACAAAAGAAACAGGGACTGAAAGCATTATAGCATTGAGGATCCAGACAGATAATCCAATTGTCCTGATAAATGATCTTGGAGTTGAAAAAAGTCTTGCTGCCAGATTCATCTCATCAGGAAATGGTTCTTTCACCCAGGAGATTGGAACGAATTCAACGGTCCTGAACATTTTTCTTCCTTATAACAATCCGATACCTGAAATAAAGCAGAAAATTGCTTCTCAAAAGATTGAAGAGTTAATTCAGAAAGACAAAATTCATAAAGAGCTCAAAGATCTCAAAATACTTCTTGTTGAAGATAATCTTATTAACCAGAAGATAACACTACTTACTCTCAAACCTCTGGTTCACAGTATTGATACTGCTTCAAACGGGAAAGAGGCTCTTGACAGGTTCGGCACTACCAGCTTCGATCTCATTCTTATGGATATTCAGATGCCGATTATGAGTGGACTTGTAGCTGCTGAAAAGATCAGAGCACTGGAATCGACAACCAATTCTCATGTTCCGATAATAGCTATTACAGCGAATGCAATGATCGGAGATAAAGAGAAATGCCTGTCTGCCGGTATTGATGATTATATCAGCAAACCTTTTCAGCCGGCTGCACTGATTGATAAAATTAAGAAAATCATTTAGATTTTCCGATCAATGGTCGGAATCCTATTACCATCATATCATCCACCTGTTCGTTAACACCCATCCAGGTCTTTATATTTTCCTCAAGAATTGCTTTCTGATCATTAACAGGGAAATTGTGGATAGTCATCAAAAGGTATCGGAAGCGCCTGTACATGAATTTTCTATTTTCCGAACCACCGAACTGATCTACATATCCATCAGAGAAGATATAGAAAATATCATCATCTAAAAGGTCTAATTCATGATCGGTATAAGGCAGTCCTTCGGGATTCATTCCAATTATAATTTTGTCCGCCGATATCTCAACCAGGCTGCCGTCACGAATAAGATAAAGAGGCAAAAAAGCTCCGGCGTATTCCACCTTTTTTCTTTTCCTGTCGATGACACAGAGCCCAATGTCCATGCCATCACGTATTATTGTTCCAATATTTTTTTCCCTGCTGAAGGTTTTTTCCAATCCTTTATTCATTACTGCAAGAATCTTTGATGGAATCTCAATATTGTCTTCATTAATGGTTTTTTCAACAATTTCCAACCCAATCATCGACATCAGTGCTCCTGGCACCCCATGTCCTGTACAATCGGCGGCTACAACAAAAATCTTTTCGCCCTTTTCACCAATCCAGTAGAAATCACCGCTGACAATATCTTTAGGTTTGAATAAAATGAAGGAGTCCTCAAAGTGTTTTCTGAAATAAGTTTCGGATGGCAAAAGAGCCTCCTGTATTCTTTGTGCATATATAAGACTATCTGTATTGTTTTTATCTTTTAATTCCAGTTCGAACTTCTGCAATTCAATTATCTTAAGTGACTGCTCCTTTTCTCTGAGTAGTCTCCTGGTTTTAACAAGGATTTTTGTCTGAGACATAACGAGAAAAAAAACAACTGAAACTAGCAGTATTCCGTAGAAAATAAATTGAAATGGAGAGGATGCAGAATCAGTTAAACCACCAATCACTATGCGATTAATAGTTATTATTCTGTTGATAATAAATATATGAAAATATGATAAATACATGAATTCCATCAGATAATGCAAAAATAGGTTAATTATCTGAATGTAAGCTGCCCGTATCTAAAAATGCCTCAAGGCTAATTAATAAGAATTTCATCATTGCCTCTCCGGCATAATCTTATGTATCTGGTTGAAGGAGAATTGATAAATGATCCAATTCCAAGAGATTCCCATTTCTGATCTATTGCTGAAATAGTCTCATTTGCAGAGCTGACCACATTGGGCCATTTCCTGGGAAATCCTCCCTTTCTGTAAGTCTTTATTGTACCATCAATCAAAACAGACAATGAGGAAATAAATTCATGATCCCTCTTCGGGTCAGTGTTGCCCAGAATTTGCCAGGCTACCATAAACAAATCAGTGACATCAACGGTATGATCAACTACCAATATCAACCTGAAGATCCCATTGGAGTCATTTGTCATGAACAGATTTTTTACTTTTTCAATTATATCGGCATCTTCCGAACGGTTTACTGAAATTATCACGACAGGAATCTTAGCTGAGAGAAGACTGATGTTATAATTATTTATAAAATTGCTTTGGAGAAAATCGCTGTTGATCCTGGAAATATCCTGGCTCACCGAATTTACTGTTTTGTTTTCCCCGGATTTTTCTTCGATTAGTTTTATTGTCGCATCTATTCCTGCTTTTCCACCGAATGAAAAATTATCAGATGAATGATCCAGAACATCCAGCGGACCATTACTGAATAACAAATCCCTTCTGAAATCAACATTGGCAAGAACATGGAAAAGCAGTTCATTATAATTCCTGATATCTATTTCTCCGCTCACTACAATCATATACTTTGTAAACATCATCTGTCCTGCTCCCGACAATGAACTTATCACTTTCATTCCCTGACCAGGATAGCTCTTTTTAATCTTTACAATCACCAGGTTATGAGCTATCCCGGCATCGGGCATATGAAAATCTTCAATTTCAGGCTGTAATGTCATTCTTAAGGGTGGAAGGAATAATTTTTCGGTGGTTTTAGCCATCCATGCATCTTCCTGTGGTGGTATTCCTACAATTGTTGCAGGATAAATTGCTTTATCTGAATGTGTTATACAGGTAACATGAAATTTAGGGTACCAGTCAGCCAGAGAATAGAATCCGGTATGGTCTCCAAAAGGGCCTTCCCATACCATATCTTCAGAAGGATCAACAAAACCTTCGAGAATTATGTCGGCATCTTCCGGTACGAAAATATCGTTTGTAATACATTTTACCATGTTAACCTTTTTTTTCCGGAGGAACCCTGCCAGAATATATTCATTGATATTTTCAGGAAGAGGGGCCGTGGCAGCATAGGTATATACCGGATCGCCGCCCAGAGCAACTGAAACCGGCATTTTTTCCCCTGTTCTCCTCCAGGCTTCGAAATGGCTGGCTCCGGTTTTATGACGTTGCCAGTGCATGGCTGTTGTGTTTTTATCAAGAATTTGCATCCTGTACATTCCCACATTGGTGCTGCCTGTTTCGGGATTGCGCGTATGTACCATAGGAAGAGTAATGAACCGGCCTCCATCGTATGGCCAGCATTTCAATACAGGAAGAATCCCCAGGTCGGGTATCCTGTGAATTTGCTGCTGGCAAATACCCTTCCTTTTAATGCGCGATGGAAGTAGTCCTGCCAGTTTAAAGAGAGCAGGCAATGAAGAAAGTTTCTGAAAAAGCGTCTCTTTGCTATAAGTTACGTTGTTAAATAAATTCTCCAGTTCTGTTCCGGCTTCATCAAGGTCTTTCCTTCCGATTGCCATGGACATTCTCAAATCTGATCCGAATGCATTTATAAGAACCGGAAAGTCGGTTCCAGTATTCTCGAACAATAGTGCTTTTCCTCCCGACTTGGTTACCCTATCGGCTATTTCAGTGATTTCGAGTACCGGATTAATAAATTGTTTAATCCGCAGGAGTTCACCCTTTTTCCCTAGTTCAGCAATAAAATCTGTTAATCCTGAGTAACTCATTAGCGGTTATTATATATTATCCAAAGATATTTAATATGCAAACATGAGTCACAAAAATCACCCTCCTAAATGGGGGGGGGTAAAAACAATAATGGGAACTCATCGCTAGGATTAGTTCCCATCCATCGTTTACAACCGAGGCTGTTAACGATGCCAGATTACTGTTATTCTGACCGGCTGCGTCATTGGGTACGAGACCCTTTTCTGCAACCCCTGGCTTTCGGGTTTTGCCTGTTACAGCAGAACCTTCCGGCTGTCCTTTCTTCCCGTCTCGCGACGGGGCTTCCGGGACAAAGTGTCATTAAGGCTCTGACACATATTCCCGAAGGATATTGCATCAGTTTCAGAAAACCCGTGACCGAAGTCCTTCGTAATCTGAAGCCCTGTGACTCAATCGCTGAAAGAACGTTTCCGGTTTTCGTTGATTTACTGAACATTCCGGACGCGAAGTCCGGTTAGTTCAGGCTTCGGCTCTCCTGGTGTGCAGACCCGAAGGTCTGACTGAAACGGATCCTGTTTCATTTAAGTAACTTTCTCCATCTCCACATCTTTTGAGCAGTCTTTTATCGCTCACCTGATAAAATCAAATGTACGCCAGGAATCTCAAAAAACAACATAATAGAGGTCGTTGTTATAAACCCGATATAAACAGAAGTTTTGAACAATTGTTAATAACGGCGCAAAGTTAGACTGGATGATATTTTAAGAAATTCTGAATGGGAGTAATGCCCCCTGTCCCGTCCGCCAGCTGACAGACGGAACATCCCCCTGAAGGAGGATTAATTTTGTGTGCTTACCATAATTAATCTACACAAAAGAGAATTAGCCCCCCTTTAGGGGGGATGGGGGGCTTCTCAGTCTATTTCTTATTCCCGTATACAGCAAGATTGCCAAGGGTCTCTTCAATCCTCAGCAACTGATTGTATTTTGCAATCCGGTCTGTTCTGCTGACTGATCCGGTTTTAATCTGGCCCGAATTTGTAGCAACTGCGATATCTGCAATAGTGGTATCTTCAGTTTCACCTGAGCGATGCGATGTAACAGTTGTATAGCCTGCCCTGTGAGCCATCTCAATGCAATTAAGAGTCTCAGTAAGAGAACCTATCTGGTTCACTTTTATAAGGATGGAGTTTGCACAACCCATATCAATTCCTTTTTTTAGAAAATCAATGTTGGTCACAAATACATCGTCACCTACTATCTGGATTTTCCTGCCCAGCCTGTCTGTCAGTAACTTCCAGCCATCCCAGTCATCTTCCGCCATGCCATCTTCTACTGAATCGATAGGATATTTGGATGTCAGTTGTTCTATAAAATCAACCTGTTCTTTGGAAGTTTTTCTGGCGCCTTTTGGTCCTTCAAATTTTGAGTAGTTGTACATACCTTCAATATAGAATTCAGAAGCTGCACAATCGAGAGCAATTGTAATATCTGAACCCGGCCTGTAACCTGCAGCAATAACTGCCTTAAGAATTGTTTCCAGAGCGTCTTCAGTTCCCTCAAATTTGGGAGCAAAACCGCCTTCATCTCCTACTGCAGTGCTTAATCCACGCTCTTTAAGAACCTTTTTCAATGAATGGAACACTTCAGCGCCCATACGTAATCCTTCACTGAATGAGGGAGCCCCAATTGGTCTGATCATGAATTCCTGAAAAGCGATCGGGGCATCTGAATGAGATCCTCCGTTAATGATGTTCATCATCGGAACAGGTAATGTGACCGCATTAGGACCGCCGATATAACGAAACAATGACAGTCCATGATACGAAGCTGCTGCTTTGGCAACAGCCAGAGAAACACCAAGAATTGCATTGGCTCCAAGGTTGCATTTTGTTTTTGTACCATCGATATCAATCATTTTCTTATCGATTCCTGCCTGGTCTGTAACATCCATTCCGATTAATTCTTCGGCAATGACGTTATTGACATTATGTACAGCTTTCAGTACACCTTTTCCCAGATAACGATTCTTATCGCCGTCTCTGAGTTCCAGAGCCTCATTTTCTCCTGTTGAAGCCCCTGATGGTACAGCTGCTCTTCCAAAATAACCACTGGTTGTCATTACATCAACTTCAACTGTTGGATTGCCGCGTGAATCAAGAATCTCGCGGGCATGAACGCTAACTATCTGACCCATAAAAAAAAAATTAATTATTTAACAATTATATAATATAAAAAAAGGGATTAAGCCATTAATCTCTTATCCCTTTTCGATTTATTATTTTCTCAACATCTTATTCTCCTTCCGTGACTGATTCTCCGGCAGCCTCTTCAACTTTTTCAACGGGTTTCTGACTCTTGGCTGCTTTTGGCTTAGTGGTTTTAGGAGCTTTTGTCTCAGCTGCTGCTTCTTCTTTTTTCCTGGTTGTTCTCCTTCTTCTTGTTGTTTTGGTTTTTGCAGCTTCCCCTCCAAGCATAGCCTCATTGTAATCAACAAGCTCCATTATGCACATATCAGCATTGTCTCCTATCCTGTTGCCAATCCTTAATATTCGTGTATAGCCACCCGGACGCTCAGTGACTTTCGGGGATATTTCTCTGAACAACTCAACAACTGCAGTCTTATCTTTCAGATAACTGAATACCACTCTTCTTGAGTGTGTTGAATCTTCCTTTGATTTTGTAATAAGAGGTTCCACAAAAGTACGAAGTGCTTTAGCCTTGGCAGTTGTTGTGGTAATCCTCTTATGGAGGATAAGTGATGTTGCCATGTTCGAAAGCATCGCCTTCCTGTGTGAACTTGTTCTTCCTAA
>PLML01000239.1 GCA_003141525.1 Bacteroidales bacterium | reverse complement strand
GACACAGAGTTACACAGAGGTTTTTAAACTAGTTTTTTCATATGGTCAGAAAGTCTCCTGAATATATCATCAATTGTACCCATGCCATTTACTGGTTGATATAACCCTTTCTGATTGCAGTAATTAATTATCGGTTCTGTTTTCTCTTTATAAACATCAATCCTGTTTTCGATAATTGCAGGATCTTTATCATCAGGTCTTCCTGAAAGCTCAGCCCTGGCTATTAATCTCTTAACAAGCTCATCATGGTCAACCTCAAGAACAAGCATCTGATCTATTTTCATGCCTCGTTCATTTAACATTTTTTCAAGAGAAACAATCTGAGTAACTGTACGTGGAAATCCGTCAAATAGAAATCCGGCAATCCCTTTACTTTTATCTATCTTATAAGCTATCATTTCAATCACCACCTCATCGGGGACTAATTCACCTTTCGACATAATAAGGCTCATCTTTTTACCAAGCTCAGTACCGGCTGCAATCTCGGCCCGAAGCATGTCTCCTGTTGAAAGATGAAGAAGATTGAATCTCTCAGCCAGTCTGACTGACTGCGTTCCCTTACCTGATCCGGGAGGGCCAAAAATCAAAAAATTAACCATAGGACAAATTAAATTACGAATTACAAATTATGAATTAGAAATTATTTAATTAATGAATAGACAGATGGCAGATTACGTCCGAAACCATCATAATCAAGTCCATATCCTACTACAAAATTATCTGGTATTTCGAATCCTACATAATCAAGAGGAATATCTTTAGTGTATGCCCCAGGTTTGTGAAGCATAGCAGCGATTCTTACTTCATAAGCTTTTCTCATAACAAGCTCATCTACTATCCGTTCCAAAGTATTGCCAGTATCAATAACATCCTCAACAATAACAATCGTTTTGTTCTTGATATCTTCATTCCAGCCGATCAGCTCTTTGATTGATCCCGAAGAGCCTGTTCCCTGATAAGAAGCCAGCTTCACAAATGATATCCTGGCTGGAAAGTTGATACGCCTGATAAGATCAGCCGCAAAAAGAAATGCTCCATTCAGAATACCGAGAAAGACCACTTCCTTTCCTGACAGATCGTTATTCATCTGCATGGCAAGTTCTTTAATCCTCTGTTGTATGACCTTTTCAGTTAAAAATTCCCTGAACTTTTTATCAAGTATCCGGATTTCTTTCATGAAGTAATAGTTGAATTGTAAGCCGGTGCGAAAATATGAAAATAATAGCTTATTTTTGTCCTTATCAGCAAGTTAAATTAAATTATTTTAAATGGAACCGATCGTCAGCATCATAATGGGAAGTACATCTGACCTGACTGTTATGGAAAAAGCAGCAGAGATACTAAATAATTTCAGGATACCTTTTGAGATGAATGCACTGTCAGCACACAGAACGCCTGAAGAGGTTGAAAAATTTGCAAAAAATGCTGAAGCACGAGGAATAAAAGTAATTATAGCTGCAGCAGGAATGGCAGCTCATCTTCCGGGTGTGATTGCTGCAATGACGCCGCTCCCTGTTATTGGTGTGCCTATTAAGGCTTCGCTCGAAGGATTGGATTCAATTTTTTCTATTCTCCAGATGCCTCCCGGGATACCTGTTGCCACCGTGGGCGTAAATGCCGCCCAGAATGCCGGGATCCTTGCAGCACAGATTATTGCAACAGGTGATAAGGCAATAATGGCAGAGGTTGTAAAGTATAAGGAATCCCTAAAAAAGAAGATCGTTCAGGCAAATGAAGAGCTGAAATCAGTCAAATATCAATATAAAACTAATTAACTATTTTCCCCATTTAATCACAAAGAACGCAAGGCAGGATCGCCCCCTGGCCGCTTCGCGTCCATCCCCCTGAAGGGGGATTAAATTGTGTAGTTAAGAAGAATTATACTTGTGTGCAGAAATTAGCCCCCCTTTAGGGGGTTGGGGGGCAGTTTGAACCTTTGCGGTTAATTCTTTTATTTCCATTTCTTTTTTGTTTAATTTATATTTTTTGTATCTTAGTACTGAAATTTTTGAAACAGTTGAGCTCGCTGCTGAAAATATCTGTTTCTGTATTATTTATTTTTTTCTCTTTAACCGCTTCAGGGGGAGATCCATATCGTCCTTCAGCCGGAGCAGGTGAAGCAGGAACAGGATATGTCTGTATCATGAAGAGCAGTTTCTGGTCCTCATTCCACAATCAGGCAATTCTGGCTTATAATAACACATTCTCTTTTGGATTCAACTACGAAAACAGATTCAATATCAGTGAGCTTGGAACTCGTTCTCTCGGATTAATTATCCCGGCTGGAAAAGCATCTCTCGGAGCCATCTATTCACATTTCGGATATACCGATTTTAAAAGGGACATGACGGGCCTGGCTTGCGGAATGAGACTTTCCGGTAAAATATCTGCCGGCTTACAAGTGGACTATTTTTCAGAAAGAACTTCAGAGCAATATGATAATAATCAATCTGTTACTTGCGAAGCAGGTCTGCTCATAACACCATCAGAAAACACCAGGTTTGGTATTCATATTTTTAATCCTGTCCCCAATTCATTAAGAAAAACTTTCCTGCCAACATCATTAAGGATTGGTGCCGGAATTAATCTTAACAAATCACTTTTTGCAGGGGTCGAAACTGAAATGAGTTCAGGCAGCAGATTGATAATCAGAACTGGATTTGAGTATGAAGCTGCAAAGAAACTCTGGTTGAGAGGGGGATTCAGTATGGATAATAATTCATTCAGCTTCGGATTGGGTTGGATGGTAAAAATTGTTCAGATGGATATTGGTTTCGTGACTCACGAAAATCTTGGAGTAACTTCCTCTGTATCATTGATATTTAAAATCCATTAACCGCAAAGAGCGCAAAGTCCCCCTCTGCAAAAGCTTCGGTGGATAAGAAGCAAAGGGCGCAAAGAAAATGACTTTAGAATATGAATGAAAATGAGATATCAAATAGTATAATAGGATTAGCAATAAGCGTGCATCAATCTCTTGGACCAGGATTACTTGAAAGTGCATATAAAGAATGTTTGTTTTATAAGCTTAAAAAAGAGGGATACATAGTGGAGAAAGAGAAGGCAATGCCTCTGATTTACGAAGAAGTAAAGCTGGACTGTGGCTATAGAATTGATCTTCTGGTGGAACAAAAAGTCGTCATTGAAATTAAAAGCGTTGAAGCTTTAAATGAAGTTCATCCAGCTCAAACATTAACCTATATGAAGCTTGGCGGATATAAACTTGCCTTGCTAATAAATTTCAATGTTTCATTGCTAAAAGATGGAATCAGAAGGGTAGTAAATAGAATATAGAACAATACTTAATAAATAGGGATGAAAGGTCAAAATATTTATCGAGGATTCTTTGCGAGCTTTGCGCAAACCTTTGCGTCCTTTGCGGTTTTAAAGGGATTTATTATCAATTCTTTTCTACTACTAATATTTACCACATCTCCGGTTTTTGTATTTGGACAATCAGAAAGATTATCGGAAACCATTATTGATCTTGCAGAAGATCTTGCAGCCGATGAGGAAGATCCGGAAGCTGTTTCAATCTTTATTGACAGGTTTCAGGAACTGGTCGAAACCCCGGTAAAGATCAATTCTTCAATTGAAGATGAAATTTCAAGATTATTTTTTCTTTCAGATTTCCAGGTAAAAGCATTATCAGAATATGTCCATTCCACCGGACAAATAGTTTCCGTATATGAGCTGGCAAACATCCCCGGTTTTGATAAAGAAACCGCTGAAATGATTATCCCGTTCATTACTCTNNTATCAAATTTCTCTCTGAAATCAGGAAGTAACGATACATCCAATTTAGGTTCAGCATGGAGAATTCTGACAAAATACAAATTTACTTCCGGTGGATTTTCCGGCGGATTTACGATGGAAAAAGATCCGGGAGAGAAACTAATCAGCGGGAATCCTCCTCTTCCCGATTTTCTTTCTGCCCACCTTGCTTTCAGTAGCAGTGGACTGATCAGAAAAATTATTGTCGGCGACTATTCTGCCCGGTTTGGTCTTGGCACAAATATTAATACCGGCCTAAGGAGAGGTATTTCACTTACCTCGCCGGGTTACATGTCTGCAAATGATGAGATTAAGCCATACACCTCTACAGAAGAGAACAGATTTTTCAGAGGCGTGGCAGCTGAGTTTTCAGTTACAAATCTTGAATTGTCAATGTTTTTATCAAAAAACTATATAGATGCCACGATAGTCTCATCATCAGGCTCTGAAAATGATCATATCGAAAATTTTTATCTGGCAGGATTACACAATACCCCTTCCCTGCTGAAAAAAAAAGATGCAGTTTCCGAATTAGCATATGGAATATCCTTTTCTTACAACATTAATAACCTGAAAATTGGTCTTGTCTGGTCCGAAAACAGATTTTCGCTTCCCGTAAAACTGACAGGGAATGATCCTGAGAAGGTCTATGATTTTAATGGTGACAGAAACAATCTCTATACAATTTATTACAACTGTTTTATCCGGAAAATTTTGCTTTACGGGGAGTTGTCAGCAAATGATAATAGAAAGTTTGCAATACTAGAAGGGATGTCATTCAGTCCATCGTCCCGGTTAACTCTTAATTTCTTATACAGAAATTATAACCCCGGGTATGCAACTTCCTACGGACAGGGACCCGGAACCGGTTCAAAGACCGCGAATGAAAATGGGATCCTGGGAAATTTTACATTTGAAGCAGCCAGGCATCTCTTCATAAGCGGAGGATGTGATATTCAGCATTTCCCATGGCTTAAGTACCGTTGCTGCGCTCCATCCTGGGGAGTAAGACAGGAAATAAAAGCCAGGTTTTTACCTTCAGAAAAACTCTCTTTTGATGCTTCATATAATTACCGGTTATCGATGGCAGATAATGATGAATCACAAGGGATTCCCGATCAGGAGAAGCTAATTACAAAAAGTTTTAAAGCGTCTGTGCGTTATTCAGTTAATGATAATTTGACCCTGGGGACCAGAATGGATTTTAAGATTGCAGATCCATCAGGAAGCAGAGGAATGATTCTGTCTCAGGATATAAGTTACAGTTTCAGGAAGATTCCGGTCACAGTATGGGCCAGATATTGCCTTTTCAATACCGACGACTGGGATTCCAGAATTTATACCTACGAAAATGATTTACTCTACAGTTTCAGTATTCCTGCATTATATGGAAAAGGAAGCAGGAGCTATATTATGGCAAGATGGAAGTTAGGTGCTTACGCGGAGTTTCGAATAAAATATGGTATTACTTCATCTGTTCCGACTGGAAAAGCTTTCGAAAATACGGAAGAAATTAAAATGCAATTCAGGGTTTGGTTCTAGAAATGTCTTGGAGTCTTGAAGTCTTTTTACTTTTATCTTTTTCTTCCGTAAATAATT
>PLML01000056.1 GCA_003141525.1 Bacteroidales bacterium | reverse complement strand
CTATTTCTTTGTTTTGCCATTAGTGTTATATTTCTGATTTATAATTGTTTAGAGAGAAGAAATAATATTCACAAGTATAGTTTCAAAGGTATGAATAACCATACTTGGTAGCTTAAAAGACCTGTCTATTGTTACAAACAAAGAAATGTTAAAAACTTGTTGAAAAGCTATTGAAGGGATAACTGGTAACAAATTCAAAGCCATATGGTATTTTTACAACAAATAGAGGAAGATGATTGTTTTCCCAAATGCTAAAATAAATATTGGATTGCGGATTAGAAGCATGCGTCCCGACGACTATCATGAGATTGAAACCATATTTTATCCTGTCAGGCTCTGTGATGCTCTTGAATTTGTTGTTTCCGATCAGACAATTATTAAAGATATTCTTAAAGTTACAGGCCTTGAAACCGGAAGCAAAGCAGTCGACAACCTGGTTATAAAAACGCTTCTCAAACTTCGGGGAAAGAGCTCCTTTCCCTTTCTGAAAATCCATTTGCATAAAGTCATCCCTGCAGGTGCAGGATTAGGAGGAGGTTCTTCAGATGCAGCATGCCTGTTAAAGGTAATTAACAGGCATTTTGTACTTAATATTGACAACTCTGATCTTAAGGCTCTTGCATTGGAACTAGGAAGTGATTGTCCTTTTTTTGTTGATGGAATACCTTCACTTGCAACAGGCAGGGGTGAGATATTAACTCCTGTCAAATCAATGTTATCAGGTTATTATCTGGCCATCCTCAACCCCGGAGTTGGAATCAATACTGTTGAAGCATATCAAAACTGCCGGCCAGGAGTTCCTTTAACAAGTCTTTCAGAATTAGTTGAACTTCCGGTTATCGAATGGAAAGGTATTATAGTAAACGACTTTGAAGATTTTGCATTTAAAAAGCATCCCATAATAGGCGACATAAAAGAGGAATTGTACAAAACCGGAGCCCTCTTCAGTCTAATGTCGGGTAGCGGATCGAGTGTTTACGGGATATTTTCAGAGAAACCAAAGCTGCCGGCGAAACTTAAAGAATTTGTGATTTGGGAAGGAGTGATGTGAAATTCACTCCAACTCAATTAACACAGTTCCCTTTGAAACTTTATCTCCTTTTTTAACCGCAACTGATTTTACTTTGCCAGCCATATGGCATTTCAACCTGTTCTTCATCTTCATGGCATCGAGTATCATCAGATTGTCACCTTTGGAAACATTCTGCCCTGGCTCTATAAGAATATCAAGAATTGTTCCGGGTATAAAACTTAAAATAATCCGGGGGTCAACAGGCTGGTAAGATTTCCTGTTTTGAAATTTTTTGCTGAGCCTCGTCTGATATAAGCTAGTATCAATATTGAGCACTCCAAGCTTATTATTTTCATTCATGAATATCCCTCTATTATTTTAAGTGTGTTCAACTAAAAAGGTGGCAGACCGTGTTTTTTATGTGGCATTGGAACATCCTTATTCTCAGATACCTCAATAGAATGCATAAGGAATTTCCTGGTTTCGGAAGGTTCAATAACTGCATCGACATACCCTCGTGAAGCAGCAACATACGGGTTGGCAAACTTGCTTTTATATTCTTCAACCTTTTGCTTTCTCATTCCATCTGGATCTTTAGATGACAAAATCTCTTTTCTGAAAATGATGTTTGCAGCTCCCTCGGGGCCCATAACTGCAATTTCAGCAGATGGCCATGCAAAAACAAAATCGGCACGGAGATGTCGCGAACTCATTGCAATATATCCGCCACCGTATGCTTTTCTCAGGATGACAGTCAGTTTAGGAACAGTAGCTTCACTGTAGGCATACAGAACTTTTGCGCCATGTCGGATAACGCCCGCATGTTCCTGGTCCACACCAGGCAGATAACCCGGCAGGTCGACCAGTGTAATAATTGGAATGTTGAAAGCATCGCAATAACGGATAAATCTTGCAGCTTTGTCGGAAGAATCTACATCCAGTACACCCGCCATTTCGAGAGGCTGGTTGGCAACAAACCCTGTTGTGCGTCCTCCCATTCTCCCAAAACCGATCACAATGTTTTTTGCATAAAGCTCCATTATCTCAAAGAAATCCGAATTGTCCACAATTGCCCTGATGACATCTTTGACATCATAAGGGAGAGTCGGATCTTCAGGAACAATCTTGTTAATATTATATTCAGGATTCGGTTCACCTGGCTCAAACATTCTGGCTTTCTGACCATTATTCCATGGTATAAAAGTTATAAGCCTTTTGACCTGATCAAAGCATTCCTCCTCGCTCAAAGCAAAGAAATGAGCATTACCCGTTATTTCACTATGAACTCTTGCACCTCCAAGATCTTCCATAGAAATTTCTTCTCCAAGAACAGTTTTTATCACCTCGGGGCCGGTGATAAACATTTTTGAAATATTGTCTACAACAAAAACGAAATCGGTAAGAGCTGGAGAATAAACGGCACCACCGGCACAAGGGCCGAGGATAACGGAAAGCTGTGGAATGACACCGCTGGAAATGGTGTTACGGAAAAAAATTTCGCCATAACCCGCTAGTGAATTGACACCTTCCTGAATTCTTGCACCACCTGAGTCGTTAATCCCGATAAGTGGCATTCTCATCTTAAGGGCATGATCCATTATTTTGGTAATCTTTCGCGAATGCATCAATCCCAGAGACCCTCCTGCAACTGTAAAATCCTGGGCAAAAATTGCCACCGGAGCACCATAAATTGTCCCTGAACCTATAATTACACCATCGCTTGGCAGTGACTTCTTATCCATATCAAAATCACGTGCATCATGCTCCACAAACAAGTCATACTCATTGAAGGAATTTTCATCAAGTAAAGCCATAATGCGCTCACGGGCTGTTCGTTTTCCCATCGCTTTTTGCTTCTCAATCGCCTGTTCACCTCCGCCGAGAAGAATTTTTTCACGTTTTTCCTGTAGTTCACGAACCTTTTTATTAACTGGCATATAAATTGAATTTAAATATCTTTTATGATTTTTTTCTTTTATAAGAGTTCAATTTTATATACAATTTTAAGGAAATTGCATGAGTTATAACCTATTTCGGTGCCAATTTATAAAGCACGAGAGCTATTACTGAATAAATTATGTTCGGGATCCACATTGCCAGCATCGGACCAAGGTTCCCTTTGAGGCAGAATTGTGAAGCAAACTGTAAAAAAAGAATATACGAAAAACTGAGCATAAGACCTATTCCGATATTCATACCGATACCTCTCCGTATCTTTTTAGATGACAGAGAGACACCGATCAGAGTAAGTATAAAAACTGCAAAGGGATTAGCAAACCGCCTGTATTTTTCAATAAGGAAAAGTTTAAGCTCATCCGATCCCTGGAGCCGAAGGAGTTTTATATAATCTTCCAATTCATGGGATGTCATGGTTCCCACAAAATCCGGGTCCCTCGAAAAATCATCTGGTTGTATTTTATTAAGCGTAGTATCAATTTGTTTGCCCTTTGTGATAATCTCCTCATTTCCTTTTATCTCGCGGATAAAATAATTATTTGCCGTCCACTTATGTTTGGCAGTATCATAATTTACTGAAATGGCTGATAGTTTTGATATGAGCTTACCACTATCAATTTTCTCTATTGTGAAATTCTGTCCTCTCTGACTCAAAGGATTGAAAGTTCCCATGTAGACTAAAATATTTTTAGATACCTGCCTGTGAATATTTTCCACAGTAATTCTTTTATTTGAGGAATGGTAGTACTTATCCTCAAAATCCATCCTTATCAGGTTCGCTTTGGGAATGACGAAATTAGTAAGAACGAATGTAAATGTCGCTATGATAAAAGCTGAAAGAAAATAGGGCCACATCATCCTTCTGAAACTCATTCCACTGTTCAGAATCGCTATTATCTCCGTACTTACCGCCATTTTAGAAGTGAAGAAAATAACTGAAATAAAGACGAATAAAGGGGCAAATAGCATAGCGAAATATGGAATGAAATTCATGTAATAGTCAAAGATAATCGCCTTCACAGGAGCCTGCTTTTCCATGAAGTTATCGATTTTTTCAGCGAAATCAAACACGACAGCAATGGTCAGTATCAATACAATACAAAAGAAGAAGGTACCAAGAAACTTCCTGATAATATAAGCATCTATAAGTTTGGGCTTCAGAAAAGCTAAAGTCTCTCCGAAAGCTTTTTTATTCTTGAGTTTTTCCATTTTTTAAAATTACCTTCTGATATTTCTTTCCTCGCTTCGCCTAGCAGCTTCATATAAAAGGCCAGGTTATGAATGCTTGCGATCTGAGCTCCCAGGTTTTCGCCTGACATAACAAGGTGCCTGAGATATGCCTTTGAATAGCATAGACTTACTGCTGACGGACCATCCGGGTCTATTGGACTCAAATCATCCATCCATTTTTTGTTTCTTATATTGAGAGTACCCTCACTGGTAAAAAGCATTCCATTTCTGCCATTACGTGTCGGTATGACACAATCGAACATATCAATACCTCTTTCGATAGCTTCAAGGATATTGACAGGAGTACCAACTCCCATGAGATAACGTGGTTTTTCATCAGGAAGTATCTCATTTACAATCTCTATAATCCTGTACATCTCTTCAGCAGGTTCTCCGACAGATAACCCTCCTATCGCATTTCCTTCGAGTCCTGCAGAAGCTGTTTTTTCAGCAGATTCTTTTCTCAGATCATCAAATGTGCCTCCCTGTACGATGGGAAAGAGTAACTGTTCATATCCCCATAAAGGATCCGTTTCTTTATACCTTATTACTGCCCGGTCGAGCCAGTGCAGTGTACGTGATACCGACTTTTTGGCATAGTCATAATCGCATGGCCATGGAGCACACTCATCGAATGCCATCATTATGTCCCCTCCAATAATACGTTGAATGTCAATTGTATTTTCAGGAGTAAAGAGATGCCTCGATCCATCAATATGTGATTTAAAAATTGCCCCTTCATCAGTAAGCTTTCTGTTCCCCGTCAGTGAGAAGACCTGATAACCTCCGCTGTCGGTAAGTATCGGCCGCTCCCAGGACATAAATCGATGAAGTCCCCCGGCTGTTTTAAGTACCTCACTGCCTGGACGTAAATAAAGATGATATGTATTCCCAAGTATTATTTTTGCATTAATATCCTCTGAAAGGTCATGCTGCAGAATACCTTTTACCGTTCCTCCTGTCCCTACCGGCATGAATATCGGAGTAGGGATGTCCCCGTGAGCTGTTTTCAAAACGCCAGTACGCGCTTTAGATTCCTTATCCCTGCTCTTAATTACAAACATATAATAAAACTTCTTTTTTCGAAGCATAAAGGTAATTTTTCCATACGGCTTATAAAATTATAAGGAATTATTGTTGTAATTTATTTTTTGCCTTTCCGTTAATCTTATTAATATTGCTGACATATTTGAAAGTCAAATGGCCGACCACAAAAATATTTTGCTTTTGATCATTTTCTGTATCTTTTCTTTGGCTACAGTTATACAGTTATTCTATTATCTCTTCTTTTATCTCTCTGTTCATTTAAAAAGACCAACTGAAACCAAAAGTAATAAAGAGCCCGTTTCTGTAATAATTTGTGCCAGGAACGAAGCAGAAAATCTACTGAACTTTTTACCGGCAGTACTGGAACAGGATTATCCCGATTATGAGGTGATTGTTGTTAACGATTGCTCTGAAGACAATTCTTATGAAGTACTTGGAAAATATCTGACACAATATCCNNAAAGCAGCAAAGAATGAAATTTTACTCTTTACTGATGCGGATTGTCAGCCGGAATCAGATAAATGGATTGAAGGCATGTCGTTACATTTTGATGAGAAAACCAATTTTGTGCTTGGCTATGGCGGATACCTTCACGAGAATGGTTTACTGAACAAGTATATCAGATGCGACAGTATGACCATTGCTATGCAATACCTGGGCATGGCTATACGTGGTATACCTTACATGGGTGTCGGACGGAACCTCGCATACAGGAGGTCGGTTTTCTTCATGAACAAAGGCTTTGGGTCATACAGCCATATTATATCAGGTGATGATGACCTGCTGGTTAATACAATTGCAACAGGAAAGAATACATCTGTAGAGTTCAAAACGGGAACTCATACAAGGTCGGTTCCAAGCTCCGGTATTAATGAATGGATAACCCAGAAGAAAAGACATTTTACAACCGCGCCGTACTACAAATTCAGAGATAAACTCCTTTTGATAGCTGAACCATTAACAAGAATGCTTTTCTACACGTCATCCGTTGTACAACTATCCTTCATTTTTCTCTGGCCCTGGGTTTTAGCTGTTTTTGGGCTAAGGTTAATAACCCAAATTATTGTTTACACTCTTGTTCAGAAGGAGTTGAATGAACCTGGATTATTAGCTTATTTATTATTCTTCGATATTTTTTCACCTGTGATCAACAGTGTTATATTTTTAAGTAATACGCGAAGCATATCCGGCAAAAGCAAATGGAAATAGTTAATGAATTATCGGAAAAAGCCAAAGGCGATCTGTTACTTGTTGAAGAAGCAAAGAAGGGAAATGAAAAAGCTTTTGCCAGCCTGATGAACCGCTACAGGGATTCCATTTATTATATGCTTCTTAAAATGGTGAATAATGCATCTGACGCCGAAGACCTTACTATTGAGGCTTTTGGAAAAGCTTTCAGGAGCATTGATTCATATGCTCCTAAATTCGCCTTTAGTACTTGGCTTTTTAAAATTGCAACAAACAACTGCGTTGATTTCATACGAAAGAAGCAACTCTCTCCTACACCTTTTGATCATCTGCAGGATAATCTGGAAAATGTTACTGTAAATATTCAGTCAGACTTGCCCGATCCAGAAGAGTCATTAATAAATCACCAGAAGATAGCGGCCCTTAAAGATATAGTGAACCAGCTGAAACCAAGATATAAGTCATTGATAGAGCTCCGTTATTATAAAGAATACTCTTATGAAGAGATTTCATCAGAGCTCAATCTTCCAATCGGGACTGTGAAAGCGCAATTATTCAGGGCCAAAACTTTGTTATATAATATATTAATCAAAACAGGTCACAGGTAGTGTCAGAATGTATTTTCAGGTATTTCCCGTTTTTATCAGACATTCAGAAAGATAAGCTGTCGAAGCTAAAGGTGATATACGACAGATGGAACAGCATGATTAATGTAATATCAAGGAAGGATATGGACAATTTCTTTGTTCATCACGTTCTTCATTCGTTGTCAATTGCAAAGGTCATTAACTTTTTACCGGGTACCAGTATTCTTGATGTTGGTACAGGAGGCGGTTTCCCGGGCATACCTCTGGCTATCCTGTTTCCTGATTCTGAATTCACCCTGCTCGACTCAATTGAAAAAAAAATTAAAGTGGTCAAAGCAGTTTCAGATGAACTCGGATTAGAAAATGTAGTCGCGGTTCGTAAAAGAATTGAAGAAGAGAATGGCAAATTTCAGTTCGTCATTAGCAGGGCAGTTACAGGATTATCAGAATTTGTAAATCTTACTGCTAAAAACATCAGTCTGAAAGGAACCAACAGCATGAAGAATGGTATTTTATATCTCAAGGGAGGAGATCTTACTTCTGAGTTATCTGAGATTAAGAAAAAAGTAACAGTGTGGCAAATAAAGGATTTTTTTGATGAGCCTTTTTTTGAAACTAAAGTGATTGTATATCTGCCAGTTTGATTTTATTTAAAAAAAACACTTCTCCGGTTTTTATATTTCAAAAAAGTACTACATTTGCAGTCTCAAATCAGAAGTTAGTCAACAAATATAAAGGAAAAGATGAAAAGAACATTTCAGCCATCAAGAAGGAAAAAAGCAAACAAGCATGGTTTCAGGGAAAGGATGTCAACTCCTAACGGCAGAAGAGTTCTTGCTTCACGCAGAGCAAAAGGCAGAAAGAAACTCTCAGCTTCACCTGAGCTTAAATTAAAAGGGTAGTATATATTTTACAATATTTGATTAAAGGTGTCTTTCAAAGGGCGCCTTTTTTGTTTTTTAATATCCTTACCTTTACTGGCTTTTGAAAGAATAATATGTCGAACCTTTTAACCCATATAAACGATAAAGATATCAGGTTGATTTCTGAGAAGATAAACAGCAACATCCGCATAACTCCTGAAGATGGCTTATTCCTTCTTAAAAATGCTGACCTGTCTCTTCTCGGTCTGCTTGCAGGAATTGTCAGAAGGAGGCACAATGGAAATCTTGCATATTTCAACCGCAATTTCCATATTGAACCAACAAATAAATGTATTTATAATTGCAGGTTCTGTTCATACCACAAACCTGAGGGAGATCCTGAAAGCTGGGAATGCAGCCATGAGGAGATGCTTGAAACTGTTAAACGTTTTGACAATAAGGCAGTTACTGAAGTTCATATAGCTGGCGGTGTACATCCCTCCCACGATCTCCATTACTGGGGCACTCTTATAAAAAAAATTAAAGAGTGTCGGCCATCCCTCCATATAAAAGCTTTTTCAGCAATTGAGCTTGATCATATGATTTCCCTTGCAGGATGCACAATTGAAGAAGGTTTGACGATTTTAAAAGGATATGGCCTCGATTCTATACCCGGAGGCGGCGCTGAAATATTCGATGAAAAACTCAGAAAGATAATCTGTAATGAAAAATCTTCATCCGAGCTATGGCTTAGAATACATGAGACAGCACACATGCTTGGAATTCCATCAAACGCAACAATGCTTTATGGTCATATAGAGACTTACTCTCACCGCATTGATCACATGGAAAGACTTCGTATTCTTCAGGATAAAACACATGGATTTAATGCCTTTATCCCCTTAAAATACAAGCAATCGAACAATAGTATGTCATACCTGGGTGAAGTGAATACTATTGAAGATCTGCGAAACTATGCTGTTTCGAGGATTTATCTTGATAATTTTCCTCATATTAAGGCATACTGGCCAATGACAGGTAAGGAATGTGCACAGATGTCACTCTCTTTTGGTACTGATGATATGGATGGGACAATAGATGATACAACAAGAATCTATTCGATGGCGGGGTCAGAAGAGCAAAATCCCGCTATGAGTTCCGACGAAATCAGTACTCTGATCCGCCAGGCAGGGTTCATTCCGGTAGAAAGAGATTCACTTTATAAACCCATTTACCCACCAATCTCATCAGTTTAGAATCCCAACATTCTTTCTTATAATTTTATCAGTACCTTTGCGTTATTATTAATGTTCAATCTGGTTGTATGAGCTTAAAA
>PLML01000216.1 GCA_003141525.1 Bacteroidales bacterium | reverse complement strand
CTTCAAAGAGGCGCTTAATGCCAAAGGAATTCTGGCAACCATCCGGGCCAGTCGTGGTGTAGACATACAGGCTGCATGCGGTCTATTATCAACTCTTGAACAAAACATATCAATTAAGAAATGAAAATTACATTATTTATAATTTCCCTGGCCTGCTTAACTATTCGTTCTTTTTCGCAGGAGATTTCATCTGAAACTTTTCTTGCTGATTCTTCTCTGGCACATGCTTCCGTCTCCCTGTGCGTTGCAGATTCGAAAACCGGAGAAATTATTCTTGATTATAATTCCGGAATAAGCCTGATGCCGGCTTCAGTAATGAAGGTTATTACTTCAGCTGCTGCTCTTGAATTGCTTGGCCCCGCATATTCTTTTAAAACCACTGTAGGTTATACCGGATCCCTTAACAAAAGATGGGGAAGATTAAAGGGGAATATCATAATTCTTGGCGGAGGAGATCCCGCCCTGGGGTCAGAGTATTTTTCCGATCACTATAATAGTTTCTTATCCAACTGGGTTACTGAAATTAAAAAACTGGGAATTAAAAAAATTAAAGGAAGGGTAATCACAGATGATTCATACTTCGATTTTTTGCCTGTACCCTCTAAATGGCTGTGGGAAGATGAGGGTAATTATTATGGTGCAGGAGCTTATGGATTATCTGTATTTGACAACATGTATGAAATTCATTTTAAAACATTATCTGATAGTTCCTCCCCGGTAATTATAAAGATTATTCCGGATGAATGCAAATCTGAATTATCGAGCTATCTCATTGCTTCAGGTACCACCGATGAAGGGTATGTTTTTGCTGCTCCATACAGTACTCAGGGATGGATTGCCGGAAAAATTCCAGTCAACCAGGACGATTTTACACTGAAAGCCTCAGTTACCGACCCTCCCCTTTATCTGGCTAAAATATTAAATGAAAAACTTAAAGCCAGCGGCATGAAGATTTCAGCCAATCCAACCACCGTCAGATTAGAACATAATTATAAACGGGAAAAGGTTATCCCGATTACAGAAACTATCTCTCCCCCACTTGCCGATATAATTCAGGTACTGAACCATGAAAGCGTTAATCTTTTTGCAGAACATCTGATTAAGGAGCTGGGGAAAAAGTTTAAAAACAACGGATCAACTGCATCCGGAGCTGAAGTTATTACTGAATTTCTTAAAAATTCCGGTATAGATACAAATGGAATGTTTATCGAAGACGGAAGTGGTCTTTCTCCTCTTAATGCGATCAATACAAGAGAATTGGTACGTCTGCTGGTTTATATGAAAAACAAGGGAAAGTACTTCTCAGAATATTATTCTTCCCTGCCTGACGCCGGAAAAAACGGAACCCTTAAAAACTACTTTAAGGATCCTGTCTTCGATTCACGGCTTAAAGCAAAAAGCGGTTCAATGACAAGGGTCAGAAGCTTCGCAGGATATTTTACTACAGTTTCAGGCAAAGAAATGGCCTTCAGCATAATAATTAACAATTATTCAGGTCCTTCAAAAAAAATTATCGCAGAAATAGAAGAGAATATCAAAGAATTAATATCGAATAATTGAAGACCCGGTATTGCTTTTCAAACATTGTATATATTTGCACACTTTTTAGGGGAAGAAGTGATGAATAATAAAATCTCTGTCCGCAAGTGTGACGAATATGATCTTCATAAGATACATGATCTGATTTCCGATATATATAAAAAAACAGACGGACCCGATGTTAAAGGAAAAAGAGTACTCGTAAAACCGAATATTCTTACGGACGATGATCCTTCAAAATGCATAAGCACTCATCCTGTAGTTGTAGAGGCAATGGTCAGGTTTCTACAATCAATGGGGGCTATTGTCATGGTTGGAGATTCTCCGGCAGTTCACACTCTAAAATTCAAGGGTGAGAAATCAGGTATTTTAAAGGTTTGCGAGACAACAGGAGCCAAATGGATTGATTTCATGGCGAATCCAGTGGAGAAATCACTCAGGAAAGGGAAGATCAGGGTTGCAGCTATTGCAGATCAGGTTGATTTTATTATTTCTCTTCCTAAATTCAAAAATCACGAACTTGTTTATTTTACAGGCGCAATAAAAAACACTCTTGGAATGGTACCAGGTTTCAGCAAGGGAAAACAGCATGCCTTGCACCAGGACCGGAGCAAATTTGGAGAGTTTCTCGTTGATCTCAATGAAGCAGTTACTCCTGATTATTTTCTGATGGACGGCATCATGGGAATGGAAGGTCCGGGCCCTGGTCGCGGATTTCCCGTTGAAATAGGACTATTATTCGGCTCTACAAATCCACTTATACTTGATATTATAGCCAGTCGGATTGCAGGTTATGAACCCTTACTCATCCCGACTTCAAGAGCAGCATTTTTCAGAAAGAACTGGTTGCAGTCAGAAGATAAAATAATTTATGATGGACCTGAAATGAGCAGCATCATAAAGAAAGGATTTATGAAAATTCCAATTTCAACAACCAATAATATTGCTCTCAAGTTTGTAATGAAAAGGATTAAATTCCTGAAAAAACTTGAAAGAAGACCGGTCTTTATACCTGAAAACTGCACGGGGTGCCAGAAATGTGTTAATATTTGTCCGGTCCAGGCAATTTTACCGTTGCCCACAAAAAAGACTCATATAGTTCTTACTGATAAAAAATGTATAAGATGTTTCTGCTGCAGTGAAGTCTGTAGTGATAATGCCGTCGTAATCAGGAGAAAAATAATTGGTGTTTAAAAGAATAATCTCATATTCAGAGTACCTAATTGCCTCTCCCTAAATTCTTCCCCCTGTAGGGAGGGACTTAAATCACTAAGATATTGAGGATTACCCCCATCGCTGCCGGGAGAAGGGGGCAAGGGGTAAGAGGCATAAAAACATAGAGCTAGATAGAGAGACACTGAGAAGGCACAGATAACCAAAGAGTTACAGATCCAGTAAGTCGACCAGGTAAATTAAGGAAGCAATCGCAGCACTACCCATTTGGAGTTCACGGATATTTACCTGTTCGAAGGTGTCATTGGCAGAATGATGGTACCAAAAATATCTTTGTGAATCAGGCATATAGCTAATCTGTAAAGCTCCAAGAGCTTTAAGTGGTGATATATCGGAACCACCTCCTCCCTTGTCGAAATCTCTGATATTATATGGAGAGAACCAGGAAGCTAAAGCCTGAAGCTTTTCAAGTTTTGGTCCGTCTGCATCGAATCCAAATCCCCTGGGACTCATGACGCCACGATCAGATTCCAGAGCAGCATAATGAATTTCATCTTTCCTTTTTGCCTCTTCAGCATATGTTTTTCCTCCGGTTCCGGTCATCTCTTCATTCATAAACATAACTGCTCTTATTGTCCGTTTTGGTTTTATACCCAGCTTCTTATAAATCCGAACCATCTCAATTGCCTGAACACATCCACCGCCATCATCGACTGCTCCCTCAGCAATATCCCAGGCATCCAGATGACCTCCTACAGTAATATATTCATGTGGCTTGAGAGAACCATAAACTTCACCTATAACATTATAGGACAGTGTATCGGGATAGTTCCTGCATGTGGAAACCAGATGAACTGTAAGCGAAGGATCAGTTTTAAGCCATTGACTTAATAATTCGGCATCCAGAGTAGAAACTGCCACAGCTGGAATCTTATTGACACTATCTGCATAGCGGGTAACTCCGGTATGGGGAAAATTATCAAGTGACTGCGTCATTGACCTGACAATAACGGCTAGTGCTCCATACCTGGAGGCTTCTGAAGGTCCAACAGTACGCTGATTCACAGCACCTCCATAGGCTGAAAATGAATTTAATATTTTATTGTCCAAAGGCCTGTTAAAAAAAACAATTTTCCCATGAATACTTTTGAGTCCTAATGTCTTAAGCTCTTCAAAATTATGAACTTCAATAACTTTTGATGTTATTCCGTGTTCATCTGTGCCGACAGAAAGGCCAAGAGCTGTTATTGCCAGATCTTTTTCTCCATTTAATGAAGAGGTTACGCTGCATTTCTCAATACCTCTCACCCAATGAGGCACAGGTACCTTCTGGAGCCAGACAGTATCAGCACCTGCATTGATAAGAGCCTGCCTGGCATATTCAATGGCTTTTTCAGCCGCAGCTGAACCTGCTATTCTTCCCTTTGTATGCTTACATAGATACTCAAGGTTGTTATATGCAGTCCTGTCTGTCAGAGCCTCATCAAAAACAGAAGATAAGATTTTGGCCGGCTCCTGTGCTATCAAAACATATGAAACCTGGAAAAGAAAAAGTACAGCTATGATTTTTCGCACCGTTCAGGTTTTAGACATCTATCTTGGCATATTTTGCATGTGTTTCAATAAATTCTCTGCGGGGTGGAACCTCATCACCCATGAGCATTGAGAATATATGATCTGCCTCCGCAGCACTTTCTATGGTAACCTGTCTCAGAGTCCTTGTCTCCGGATTCATGGTTGTCGACCAGAGCTGTTCAGCGTTCATTTCTCCAAGACCTTTGTATCTCTGGATACTGACAGAAGATTCTTTCCCCTGCCCTATCTCCTGAACCGCCAGCTCGCGTTCCTCTTCAGTCCAGCAGTAGCGTTCCGTTTTCCCCTTTTTAATCTGGTATAGCGGAGGCGTAGCAATGTAGATATTCCCGCCCTGGATCAGATCCTGCATATATCTGAAAAAGAAGGTCATGATGAGGGTTGTAATATGAGAACCATCTACGTCCGCATCAGTCATGATTATTATTTTATGATAACGCAGCCCAGCAATGTTAAGGGCCTTGCTGTCATCCTCTGTTCCGATATTGACACCAAGTGCGGTAAAGATATTTTTTATTTCCTCACTTTCATAGATTCTGTGTTGCATTGCCTTTTCAACATTCAATATCTTACCTCTCAGTGGCAGAATTGCCTGAAAACCACGATCACGGCCCTGTTTTGCGGTTCCACCTGCAGAATCTCCTTCCACCAGATATATCTCGCAATTAGCCGGATCCCTGTCGGCACAATCTGCCAGTTTGCCGGGAAGTCCGGATCCTGATAGTACATTTTTACGCTGGACAAGTTCTCTTGCTTTACGTGCGGCATGTCGGGCAGTAGCTGCAAGGATTACCTTCTGAACAATTATCCTGGCATCTTTTGGATTCTCTTCAAGGTAGTTCGTAAGCATTGTACTTACCGCCTGATCGACTGCACCCATAACTTCAGAGTTTCCCAATTTGGTTTTTGTCTGGCCTTCAAACTGAGGTTCAGCAACTTTAACTGAGATTATGGCAGTAAGTCCTTCGCGAAAATCGTCGCCGTTTATATCGAATTTCAGTTTTACTGTAGCTCCTGAATCCTCGGCATATTTTTTGAGAGTACGTGTCAGTCCTCTTCTGAATCCCGCAAGATGAGTTCCTCCTTCAATGGTATTTATATTATTTACATAAGAATGAACATTCTCTGAGAATGAATTATTGTACTGAAGGGCTATCTCAACAGGAATTTCAGTCTTATCAAATGTAATATGAATTATTTTTTCAATAAGCCTTTCCCTGTTTGAATCAAGATATTCAACAAATTCCTTCAGTCCCAGTTCAGAGCGAAACTCTTCGTAACGGGCTGTTCCTCCGTTGGCATCATCAATGAGCTCTCTTTTATCCATGATAGTGAGAAGAATCCCTTTGTTCAGGAAAGCCAGTTCTCGAAGGCGTGCGGCAAGAATCTCAAAATTGAACTCAGTTGTCTGGAAGATGGTGCTGTCAGGTGTAAAAGTAACAGAAGTTCCCGACTTATCTGATTTGCCAATAACCTCCACATCAGTAATAGGTTTCCCCATTTCGTATTGCTGTCTGTAAATCTTGCCTTCTCTCATAATTACAGCAGAGAGCTGGGCAGAGAGTGCATTCACACAGGATACCCCTACACCATGAAGACCTCCTGACACCTTGTAAGAATCTTTATCAAACTTTCCTCCGGCATGCAGGACAGTCATTACCACTTCAAGGGCAGATTTCTTTTCTTTCTCCATAATTCCGGTGGGAATACCTCTTCCGTCATCAGTAACAGTTACGGAACCATCTTCATGGATTACAACTTCTATTTTAGTACAAAAGCCTGTTATCGCCTCATCAATGGAGTTATCAATAACCTCATATACAAGATGATGTAATCCTTTTATGCCAATGTCCCCGATGTACATTGCAGGTCTTTTCCTCACCGCCTCAAGACCTTCCAGTACCTGAATATTATCTGCTGAGTAATCAATACTGTCCTGCAATTTCTTTTCTTTCTCGCTCATTATTCTTCTGTTTTTAAGTCAACCAGTTTTAATATCAATTTTAAATAGTCAGGCTAAAATATTAAAGAGGAGACCTATCTTTTATGACTCCTTTATAATGACATCAAACTTGTTTTTCTGGTAATGAAATCCGGATATCTTTTTTACTGTTTCCAGTCATCAGAATCAACCTCACTTTTCCTGTTATAAATTATTGATATTATGATTATTAATTAACAGGACAAATATACGGATTTTAAATTGTTTTTCCTTAAAAAAAAGTTAAAAATAATGCACATTTCTGACGAAGAAATTAACACTAAAAAGATTGTCTAGTTGTCTGGAAGTCTGAATGTCTGAAAGTCTCCCCCCAAAAGGGATTGAAAATCTCTTTTTTGCCGCAAACCGCGTACCGCAAACCTCAAACCGTTCTCTAAAGGCTATAAGTAAACCCAAGCATGAACAGGAATCCCTGTGTAGGATAAAATGCCCATTCATAATAGCGTTTATTAGAGATATTATTAAGCTTTGTCCAGAAGGAGAGTATTTTGGAGTAACGATATTCTGCACTGAGATTAAGATTTAGATGAGCCGGCATTTGAATTATATACCTTTGATCCGGGTTAATTATAACAGCTGGATTTGTGACCGGAACTGGAAGATTTCCGTTGACCGTCTCCCATCGCTTTCCCTGGGCATTAATTTCAACTCCGGCTATAATCTTGTCCCTGAGATTATACTTTAACCCAAGCCTGGCATCCCAGCCAGGCTTATTCCAGGCATACTCAAATCTTGAAAGGGTATATTTATACAGATTTGCCACACCTTTAAATGATAATTTATCATTTATTGGTCCACTCATTTCCGCATGAATATTAAGTAACTCCACATCATCGGTAAGAGCTGAGAAATAGCTTCCTCTGGCAGTAGCATGGACACTATCAGGGACAACAATGTTGGAATAGAAAAGCATATTGCTGATAAGGGAATATGATGCAGACACCACATAATTTCCTCCCAATCCTGTATTTCCTCTCAAGCCTGAAGAAATAACAAGGTCATGACTGGTGTTGGGCAACTTAAAGAGGCTCCCATCCCGGATTAAATACGGATTTTCAGAAATGATTGCCGATGGCTCATTCTTATCCAGCTTACCGGATAGTCCCGCAAAAAAACTTACATAAGAAGGAACAACATTTAAGCTGAAATTAGCATCAGGATAGAGATGAAACTTCGCAGATAAAGTCATATTCTTATCTAGCAATACCTCAATTCCGAGTTTAAAACTCCACTGTTCAGAACTCTTTTTAATGAAAGGACTGATTGAGACAATATATTTCGGAGTAGTTAAGAGGGAGTCGGGAAGCCGATAATAGTCATAGTTTATGCCTGAACCAATATATAATCCTTCATAGGATTTTGCCATCATCCCTGAAAACCCGGCGCTATGTTCAAACAGGTTCTTTTCATTGTAAAAATAATTATAATAGATATCGAATTTATAAGAAAAGATTGCGGAATCCAGTGTTAAAGAGGATAATGAAGCTTTTGCTCCTAAATTATTATAACGCATCCTTACATCACTTTTCTCAGGAGTAAAATCCATTAAAAAAGGATTGAAATATTCTGTCGTGAATGGAGCATAACCATAAGCATACCTGACCTTCTGACTGAAGTCAACTGAGCTTTTCAGGTCGTTGTTTCTGAAGAATCTACTACCAAAGAGAGAGACATCATTATCCATATATCCTGCAAAAACTTTCGTGCCATTATCCAGATTAACCTTTCCGTTGGATGAAAAATGCCGCGCATAGAAACCAACTGATCCTTTCTTGGATCGCTCATTTGTCATACTAATTTCAGCCAGTGGAGTAAAGTAATCCCCGATGCCGAGATTTATGTAACCTTTGTAAAGTTTAGGCAGAGGATCGGGGAGTAAGGAAGCTGCCTTAATTGGACTAATAGTATATTCCGGAAGAAAAGGTGTAGTATTTACATTATAACGAAAGGCTGGTCTTACTGTCGAAGTATCATTCAGATCAGGCAAAAAGCTTCTCTTTTTGGATTCCGGAAGAGATGGTTTGTAAGGATTATACAAAGTAATTTCTCTTTTCAGTCCGGTCTCCTGTTTTTTTACCTGGGCATTTACCGGCAATAAAGAGAAAATTAAGAGGACTGGCATAATCAGATTTCTATTTATCATGTCAAATCAATTTCTTTATCAGTTTTTGATTATTGCTGAACACTGTTTTGCAATTTGTCATTTCTATCTGTTTCCGATTTATTTTCGTCAAGGGAGCTCAATTTAGCTTTAACCTCATCGAGAATTCCATCGTTATCAACTGAATAATAATCCTTCAGGCTCTGAAGAGTTGCACGTGCCTGCAGTAAATCACCTTTTTTAATGCTTATATCAGCCAGGAGAAGAAACACTCTTGCCATCCAGTACTGATGAGGTGTTTTCTGATCAATGAACTCAGTAATTACTTTCTCAGCCTCGGCAGTTTTATCTTTTTTATTCAAAAGCTCCGCAACCCTGTATTTAGACTCTGCTCCTTCCACGCTGGTGACTTCGGTTGCAACCTTCCTGAAATCTCTGAGGGCATCATCGAAATTATTGATACTATAATTTGCTTTTGCGCCCATAAATGTAGCCTCCCTTATCAGCTCCTCCGGTATATTTGGCGAAGCATTAATTTTCCCGGCAGCAATAATAGTCTTCTGCGCATCCCCGGCCTGATATGCCGACTTAAGTTGTCCTTTAAGAGCGATAAGTGTATTCTCATCACTCGAGGAAACCTTTTCGAGTTTCTCATAGTAATTGAGCGATGCTGAATAATCTTCTTTATCATAAAGCATCGATGAAGCAGCAATCAACGATTGTTCAAGGAATTGATTATTTGGTTCGGCTGAAACTTCAATATAGAGTTTGAGTGCCTCCTCATTATTTCCGGCCGATCTCAGGCATTCTGCAAGGTAATATTGTGCATTTTGTCTGAAACTGCCATTTGGAAATTCACTTAGATAACTTTTTAAAACATCGGTGGCTTTATCATGATTACCGGCCATAAACAGATTTTCACCTGACATATAGAGCATGGAATCCTTCTGTGCCAGGTTAACATCACCATACCCGTCAAGTGTCTTTACATAAGTGAAATAGGTATCGACCTCATTTAGATCGACATAAGTGTTTCTGAGTCCTGTCATTGCATCCCTTGCTTCAGGTGTTGATTTGTAGTTTTCTATCACCTTTTTATACTGCGAAATAGCCTTTTCATTTTCCCCGAGATTATAATAAAGCAGTCCCAGCTGAACTATAGAACGCGGCACGAATGAGCTGCCAGAGTATTTTGATATGATTATATTGAAATCTGCTTCTCCTTTGCTGAAATCTTCAAGTACCAGGTAGGCCCTGCCTCTTTCGAAGATAGCATCAGGAACAAGTGTTGAAGAAGGAAATTTTTGAATCAGTGCCGTTAGTATGTCAATTTTCCCTTTTGTATCGTTTATAAGTCCGAGGGAAAATCCCTTCTGAAACATTGCGTAATCGGCATCCTGATAACCGTATGCAATAACTTTGTCGTAATAATCAATTGCGGAAGGATAATTGGTGGCAATATAATAGCAATCAGCAATTCTATCTTTAGAATCGGCCAGAACTTCCGGCCTCACATTTGCAGACCCTGATTCGAAAGATTTAAAATTAGTCAAAGCGTTTCCATAATCTTTCAGATTAAAGAAGGCGTATCCGAGATTATACCTTACAAGGTTGTATTCACTTAAGAGTGTAGAACCGGGTAATCCCATAAACAACTGATAATCATCTTTTGCCAAATCATAATGACCAAGCCTGTAATTTGCTTCGCCACGCCAGTAGATAGCTCTTGCCCTGATCTGCGTGTTATATTTTTCATATTTTAGCGATTTGTCGAACATACTGACTGAGGCTTCGATCTCAAGGTTTTTAAATAGCTCCAGTCCTCTGAAAAATGCAACTTTCTGATAGGCCTCTTCAAGTCTGCTGTCTTTATTGCCAATTTTATCAAGTGCAGCCATGGCGGCCTTGTAGTTTTTAATCTGCATAAATGTACCCACAAGATAATCGTATACCTCCTGTATCCTTTTTGACCCGGGATAGAGATCAATATATTCCTGAAAAGCGGCAATTGCCTCTCCAAACGGAGCATAAGCAGTTTCGTATGTCAGTTTTGCAAAATTGTAAAGTGATTCTTCCTTGATTTTCTTATCATAATTAAGCACTGACGCCTGACCGAAGGCTAACCGGGAACGTGTTTTGTCACCTTTCTGCAGGTAACAATCGCCAAGAATATTCCAGATATTCTGACTCAGAACATCACTCTTTGCTCCTATTTCAAGAAAAAGTTTGATGGCTTTATCAATATCTCCTGTCTTATAATAACAGTAACCAAGCTCATATTTATCCTCCCGTGCACTGGCCCTGGCTCCAGTTGAATATTTCTCAAGATATGGCAGCGCTTCTTTATAATTTTCCTTGCTGTAATAAGCATCTCCGATAAATCTGTAAAGTTCAACAGCCCTGGCTTTCCCGGCAGACTTAAGAAGATCGGGAGCCATAGACAGAATGCCGTCATAGTCTTTCTGTTGGTACAGAATCTGAACGATATAGAATGGCACTACTCCTCCAAAAGTTTCATCATCTTTTAACCGTTTGAATCCCTCCAGTGCTGTCTGGTACATTTTCTGTTCGTAAGCAATCTGAGAAAAATAGTAAACCGCAGGTGGGGTATATTCTGTGTCAATATCTTTAATTTCAGAAAACATAAGAAGTGCCCTGCTCTGATCACCTTTGATATAAAGAGAATATCCCAGTCTGAAGAAATATTCTGCCAGCTTATCTGATTTCAGCTCCTGCCTGTTCACGGTTTCATAATATACTACCGCTTTCCTGTAGTTTTTATTCTGATAGAAATAGTTGCCTAACTCCAGTCTGGCATCATTAATACGTGGACTTTCCGGATGCGAATATATGAACATCATCATTCTGTATTCAGCATCAGGATTGAAAAGTCTTATTGCAGCAATTGAACTGTAATATTCAGCATCGGCCACAAGTATGAGGTTGGATTTATCGCCATTTCTGACAAATGAATCGAAAAGTCTTATTGCAGCCGGGTACTTTTCTTTATTGAACAGTTCCATTCCCCTGTAAAATTCAGATCCAATTTCATTGGCTGTGAATGGAACCTGTGAAGAGACAGGAAGCAGGAATATTAAAAGAAAACTGAATATTAAAATGAATTTGTTTCTGTTCATAACTTATTTTTTTTGGCTTTTCACAAGAAAACACTGTTTATGTCCTGAATATTAATAATTTCATATAACATGTTAATTGTAAGCCACATATAATAATAACCAGGTTTTTTAATTAATCGTAAAATTACAACTATTAAACGCCGTCAGCGGGCCTTTATTATTGATTTTATCAACATATAAACGTTAATTATCAATTCTTTCCTTATTTTGCACATTAAATCGCAGGGAAATGCAGGATAATCTTCCACTGGATGTTATTATTGAGCTTACAAACTGTAGTATATGGCAGCAGACTCATTTGGTTCTGTCAAAAGTTAATCTGCGTGTAGGGAAAGGTGAATTTCTTTACCTTGTAGGAAGAGTAGGCAGTGGTAAATCGAGCCTTATCAAAACTCTCAACGCCCAGATACCTCTGAAAGAGGGTGTCGGGCTGGTTGCCGGATATGACCTGTCGAAAATTAAGAAAAAGGAGATCCCTTACTTGCGGAGGAAGATTGGAATTGTTTTTCAGGATTTCCAGTTGCTTACTGACAGGACGGTTAATGAGAATCTTGAATTTGTTCTGAAAGCAACTGGGTGGAAAAACAGGCTGGAGATAGCTACCCGAATTGGTGAAGTTCTTGAAAAAGTTGGACTTGGACTGAAAGGTTACAAGATGCCCCATCAGCTTTCAGGAGGAGAACAACAGCGTGTTGTCATCGGAAGAGCCCTGTTGAACGATCCTGAAATAATCCTGGCAGATGAACCTACCGGTAACCTCGATCCGGAAACGTCTGAAGGCATTTTAAGGCTGCTTACCGATATCAGTAAGACCGGCAGAGCTGTGGTTGTTGCTACGCATAATTATACAATCCTTAAGAAATTTTCAGCAAGAACACTTAAATGTGAGAAAGGAGAGTTAATAGACGTAGTTAACGATCAGGAGATGGAGCTACTGCAGTAACAAACTTATTTCAACATCCTTAACGGCCATAAAAGCCTGTTACGATAAAGGCGGTAATAGGGAACCTTCGCGCACCCGAATGAATCAATGAAAGAAGCGATGGAAGGAATTGAAGAACCCGCAAAATCAAGAATAGCTCTTGTTGATGAATAGTTTTTTATTAATTCATTAACAACAAAATAGTCAATCCGTCTTTCACGGCTCAATAGTGTATTGACCACAAAAAGGATAGTCTTGTTTCCACGAATCTCAACCAGAAAAATTCCGAATATCAGCTTTTTCCTGGCTCCACGCACACCAATCAGTTTACCTTTTTTATTGATAAGACAAAAACTTATCAGATTTTTAAGTCGCTGATAATCGCGAACTTTAATGCCATTTATATCTTTCTCTTTATTCTGTATAAAAAGATCTATAATCTCATCAGGTGTAACGTTGTAAACAAGTTCGGGACTTTTTCGGGCTGAAGCTTCAACATTTCTCCTGCATTGATCTGAAAAGTTCTTGAATATTGTTTCATATGGTTTCGAAAGATCTAGTTCAAAATTGACTCTTTCAGATACCTTGTATCCGTATGCATCTATTTTCTGTCCGATGCATAAATCGATAAACTTAAAGAAATCAGGCATGTAATCAAGGAACTCGCTAATTGCTTTAGATACAGGTTTGTCAGGAGAATATGCACCCAGTTGCTGAAGAAAAACAGGAGTTGCAATATATTGAATCCCGAAACGGCTGAATCCGGGGACCGGAAAAACAGAATCATAATCATCATCAACAAGTGCCTGCCAGCCCGGCGCCATTATATCAAGATACCACGAATATGCATAAGGCTTTGCCCCGGGAGTGTTTTTAATACAATTATCCCATTGTTCCCTGTCTATTTCATTATGCTTATGATAAACTATCATGGTTTCTGGTTTTTGACCATAAATTCAAAAACTTCCCGCAAACCCTTCCATTTCTCATTATCAAGCAAAGATGTATTATGCCAGATACTTACAAAAAATCCGCCGACACTTCTGGTTTCGTTAATCAGTTGTAAAATGAGCTCCTTCGAACTGTTTGGGTCAAGTTTTTTATAATCATAAAGTGCACCATCCATCACCTGGAAAGGAATTATCTTAAGATCTGTCTGCTTATCCTCGGAAACATTATAAAAATAATAGGGACGGGCTATCCCTGCCCTGAAACCCGGTTCATCAGGATAACCCATTGAATAATCTTCTGAAAACCCTGCCCGTAAAATATTATTATATGACGATGGCATATTTAGTCTCAGATAATGAAAACGGTTTAAGCTGACCTTTTTTCCAAGAACAGACCGTAGACGATAACTCTCAGTATCAATAAGTGATCCGTCTCCGCCTGCCATGAATGATGGATGCAGACCTACCTGAAACTTATCAGCAATTTTATGTATCAGGTTCCGGTATTCATCATTTTTCCAGGAAGGGTTTTTGTCAAATTTTGAATGATTACCAACCGGGAAAAAGAACTTTGTATCGGTACTATTTTTCTCAGTAGTTTCAATCATGTAATCAAATACATCCAAAGGATCTTTTTCGCCTTTTGCAATAATCCGGTACCTGTCGCCTACAGTTACCGGAGTGCTGTTTTTATCATGAAACAATCCACCTATGGATCTGAAAATGTTCTTGCCCTGGTATGCAAACGGCTGATCAGTGTCGATTGTCAGGAGAGCCTTATATTCATTGCGTCTGAAGACAAGAGCCGGGAACCTTTTGAGGAAGGCTTTTGCCAGCTCTTTAGCCCACAGATCAATAACTGGTTTCCCTAAAAAACCATTTTTAGAAGCCAGGGAGGCTGAAGAAGGAAATCTCCCATATTCATCAGGTTTAAATTCGAGATACTCTTCATACCTGGTTACAAGGAAAAATGAAGCAGCAAAAACATCGAAAGGGATATCAGATTCAGATTTAGTCTGAAAAAATACAGGCAACCCTTTCCAATCACTTATAATAATCTGCTTTAAGAAAATTCCCTTCTCAAATAAGATTGAATCAGGATCTATTTTTAATGAGCCGCATAAATCATTGTGAGAATAATTAATAATAGGATGTTTCCCCAGCTTGCGCTTATCAGTAGTTACTTGCCATTGCAAACCAAGAATATCTCCAAGGATAATACCTGCTATATACCTCAGACGAGGAGAATCCTCTGCAGAATATATTTTTACTGGTCCTGTCTCCATAATTACAAATTTATGTAATTACTTGTTATCTAAAGGTATAATGTTTAGGAATTCTACAAATATTTTTTAGATGAATTTAGTATTGCATTTCAACAATAAAGTTTGGAGTGAGCTAGAGTTTGGAGTGCCTAGAGTTATAAACAAATTATAGATGATTAACTTTAGTCACTTTAGGCGCTCTAGGCACTCCAAACTTTTAATTCTGTTGCAATTAGAATAATTTGCGTATCTTTGCGCGTTAATTAACAAAGTGATTTCCACGAAGCGTTGTTAGGCATTTTGCCCAGTCTGCATTTGAGTTCATTTCGGCCGGGATAACAAATCTATCGCTCCCGGAACCACATCATAAAATATAATAATGATAAATTTTGAAGAGATGGGATTCACTCCAGGCATCCTGAAGGCGATTCAGGAGCTTGGATTTGAAATCCCTATGCCTGTTCAGAAAAAAGTAATTCCATTAATGCTGGGTGGGGAGGCGGATATTATTGCCCTGGCGCAAACCGGGACCGGCAAAACAGCAGCTTTCGGACTGCCACTTGTACAGGCAACTGATACAGAAATAAATAATACCCAGGCACTTATACTTTGCCCTACACGTGAATTGTGTATGCAGATCACAGGTGATCTGACAGATTACGCCAGATTTACCGGTAAGCTTAAAATACTTGCTGTATATGGAGGTGCCAGCATTGACAACCAGATAAGAAGCTTAAAAAAAGGCGTTCATATTATCGTTGCCACTCCCGGAAGACTTATTGACCTCATTGGCAGAGGGGCAGCACGGCTTTCCTCAGTCACAACCGTGATACTCGACGAAGCTGATGAAATGCTTAATATGGGTTTTCTTGACAGTATAAATGAAATACTTGAGGAGGTTCCCAAAGGAAGAAGAACTCTTTTGTTTTCAGCTACAATGTCATCTGAAATTGCAACAATTGCCAGGAAATACATGGACAATCCGGTTGAAATAACGATTGGTACAAAAAATTCCTCCGCCGAAAACGTCAGCCATGCTTATTACCTTATCCATGCAAAAGATAAGTACAAGGTACTCAAACGTATTGCAGATTTTGAACCAGACATTTATGGCATTGTATTTTGCCGCACCAGGAAAGAAACCCAGGAAGTAGCCTCGAAACTAATTGATGATGGCTATAATGCTGATGCGCTTCATGGCGATCTGTCCCAGATGCAACGCGATGCCGTCATGCAGAAATTCAGGATCAGAAATCTGCAATTGCTCGTGGCCACTGATGTTGCTGCTCGCGGACTGGATGTTGACGACCTTACTCATGTAATTAATTACAGTCTTCCGGATGATACTGAAGTTTATACACATAGAAGCGGACGAACAGGAAGGGCTGGAAAAACAGGAATATCAATTTCTCTTGTTCACCTGAGAGAAAGACACATACTTCAGCAGATCGAAAGAAGAGTGAAAAAGCCTTTTAAAGCAATACCTATTCCAACAGGAACTGAGATATGCGGTAAACAACTCTTCAACTGGGTTAATAAACTGGAAAATGTTGATACTAACCACCAGGAAATTGAAAAATTTCTGCCTGACATTAAGGAGAGACTTGCAGGGCTCGACAGGGAAGAACTTCTCAAAAGAGTTGTATCGCTGGAATTTGACCGTTTTCTGGATGATTATCGCCATGGCGAAGATCTTATATCTCCGGTTGCTGAAAGAGAAGGTGGCCACGACAGATCAGGCAGAAGGGATTCCCGCGAACAATATCCCGGTAATTATACCCGTCTTTTTATAAATCTGGGCAAGTCTGATGGCTTTTACCCTGAACAGCTTATTGAACTTGTTAACACTAATACTAAGGGCAGGAAAGTGCCAATCGGAAAGATCGATCTGTTGAAAACATTTTCCTTTTTTGAAGTTGAGGCAAGCTATGCTGATGAGCTAATAGGAGCATTGAGTAATACAACATTCATGGACAGAAGAGTTGCCGTGGAGATTGCCCAGGAAAAAACCGATAAATCAAAGACAGGCGATTATACCGGAAAAAGACCCGCTAAATGGTCCGACAGAAGATCTGAAAAGAGAAACCAGGGCAGATCAGAAAGCAAAAGCAGAGATTATAAAAGAGACAGCAAATTCGGCAGGAAGGATAAGAAGAAGTACAGCCATTGATTAAATGTTTTAAGAGCCTCTTGAAGGCTCTTTTATTTTTATGCTAAGAAAGATCATCGATATAATTGCAATAATGCCTCCAAAGCCAAATGCGACAGTGCCTCCGTATCCGGGAATTATTTTATCAAAATAGCTGTAAAGGATCCCGAAAATAATACTTGCAGGAAGTGCTCCGAGTCCGATTGAAAAATTGAACAGGCCAAATGCTGTTCCCCTTTTCTCATCGCGTACAAGATCTGCTACAAAAGCCTTTTCCGTACCCTCTGTAAATGCATAGAACAAAGCATAGACAGCAAAAAGGAAAAATGTAGCAACTATCTGAAGATTAGAAGAGAGAAAAACGAGAAGGGCAAAAGAGATGTAAACAAAAGCATAAATTCCCCATCCGAGATTAATTACTATTTTCCTCCCAATCTTATCAGAAAGACTCCCCAGAGGAGTTGAGAAAATAACCTTAATTATATTGTAAAAAACCCAGACAAGTGGTAGAAACAGGATATTGATCACTTTTGACCGGGCAGCTTCATCTCCGAAATTTGAGACCATTTTATGAAGAGGAGCTATTCCGTTAACCAAGTTTACAACAGCCCCGCTTTTATGGATAGCCTCCTCCACCCTGAATAAAAGAAAAGCATCCGAAGAGTTGCCAAGGGTAAACAGAATCATAATCAGCAAATAGTTCCTGAAGTTTCTGTCAAAGCTTTTCAGCGAAAAGGTAAAAGGTTTTCTGATCCCATTAATTGGCTTAGATTCTTTTACAAACAAAATAATTGTAAGTACTGCTAAAACTCCCGGTATTATTGCTAGAATGAATGTCCATCTTAAAGCTAAAAGAGTATCTTTTATTCCAAAACCAATAAACAGCGTGAGAAGTGTTATTATTGCCAATACAGGTCCTGCAACAGCACCGGTATTATCCATTGCCCGTTCAAAGCCATAAGATTTTCCTCTGATACTTTCATCAACTGAAGAAGCGATTAACGCATCCCTGGGAGCTGTTCTGATCCCTTTCCCCACACGATCAAACATTCTTATTATTACGATCTGCCATGCTGCTGCCACCAGACCTGTCAATGGTCTTATAAGAGAAGATATTGAATAGCCGATAAGAACAAGCAGCCTTCTCTTTCCTATCTTATCAGATATAATTCCGCTGATCAGTTTTAACATTGAAGCAGTTGTCTCAGCAACTCCTTCAATTACACCAAGTAGAATGGCACCCGAGCCCAGGGCAGCGATGTAAACCGGAACCAGTGGATAGATCATCTCCGACGCAGCATCTGTGAAAAGGCTCACGATACCAAGCATTATAACTACATGGGGTATCTTTTTTTTGGCAATATCAATCAGATCTGTTTTCAATTATCAAAAAAATAATAACTATTAATAATCATCTTTTTAAATAATCATCGAATAAAACCTGAAGATATGCCTTTCCTTTTTTCTCAGCAGATCCCGGATCTTTGCCCTCACTAAGAACCGGCATTCTGCTTTTCAGGTCATAACCTACCGCAGAGCTATCGGTAATAAATCCGAATCCTTCGTTATAAGTATAAAATGCAAATGATTTTGACTGATCTGATAGTAAATCCTTGCTAAACGGGAAACTTCCGAATATACCCAGCTGATCAAGCACGGTTATTGGAATATCCACCTGGCTGCCAAGCTTCTCTATCCTTATATCTCTTTTTGATAATGCTCCCCCAATCCACAGCATAGGAATTTTGAAGACATTCTGCTTATAATTAGGCATATCGCTGTAAATTCTTGCACAATGATCAGCCACCAGAATGATCAGAGTATTTTTCCACCAGTCTGTCCCTTTTGCCCAGTCAAAAAATGATCCTAGAGTTTTGTCTGTATAGTAAATGGAGTTTTTGTATTTCGACAAAATATCTGATCCCACAAAAACCGGTTCCATAGGCACATCAAAAGGCTCATGGCTTGATAAAGTAAGTACCACTTTTAGAAATGGCTCCTTAACTGTTTTCATCGAATCCTTCAGAGCCTGAAAAAGAATATGATCGTGAACACCCCATTTGGAATTGTAATTCACAGGATTAAAATTGTTTTTTGTAATTATATCATGGAAACCTGAACCAATAACAAAAGAATTGAAATTGGCGAAGTTAATCTCTCCTCCATACCAGAATGAACTTTGATATCCGTTTTCAATCAGTATTTTAACCAGGCTGGGCAACGACTGGCTTTTTTTCGGCTCTTTAATAATTGATTGAGCCGGCTGGGCTGGATAACCGCCGAGAATTGCAGGTATCGCTTTGTCTGTTCTTGTGCCTGATGCATAAAATTCTGAGAAAAGGATTCCCTCTCTTGCATACCTGTTAATGCTTGGAGTAACCAGAGAATCTCCTCCAAGTGGACCGATAAGATATCCGCTGAAACTTTCAAGAACAATTATAATGATATCAGGCCTGTCTATATTCAGTACCTTTCCCGGGTTACCTCTTTTTACAGTTAATGAATCGACAATAGATTTTGCCTCCTGGATATCTCCGAACACATAAGGATTTTTTACAGGTCGTTGGGCAAAGGCAGCTGTACCTACATTCCAAACCGCATTGATAGCCGTATGATTCAGAAACATTTTTTTACTGAAATAGACAGTTCCGGCATTAATAGGAGCTACACCAAATCCTCCTCTTATAGGTATTAACAGAGCGCCACAGAGGATCATGAAGAACAGAATTCCCGGCAGCCAGTACCGTATCCTGTAAAAATCACTGAATAATTTGTCAATTAGTTTATTATAGAGGTATATAAATAACGAAGCCAGGAGACCTGTAGTAATTAAAAACAAAATAATCTTCATTGTACTTACTGAAGCCATTGCCTCTCCCGGAGTTTTCAGATATAACATGGGAGTAAAATCCATCCTGAAGCCCCAGTAGGAATACAGATTAGCATCAGAAACTATAATTATTGACGAGAAAACGATTAATACATACGTAAACCATCGTAAAAATATCCTGTACCATTTTCCACTGAAGTAGATTCCGGGTATAGCAAGCAGCATAGGAATAATCAGGTAATATCCAATTGTTGATATATCGAGTTTAGACCCATGCCAGAATGTCCCCAAAAGACCGCCGATACTATTATGGAATGAAGAATGATATTGCACAAGGATGAAAAACAATCGGGCTACAAAGAAAAATGCAAGCCAGAATAATGAGTAACAAATGATAGCAATGAGTCTTTTTTTCATAACTGAGTACCTTTTTCTAATTTGCAGGAATTTACCTTGTGCTTCGATAGAACATAATTAATGAGACCGTTATAATAATCATACCAGAAATCGTCAGCCAATCTTAATACCAGCATAAGCTGTTGACCACAGCAGACAGGCAATAATTGCCCAGAAAATAGTGTTTCCTTTACTGATCAATTAAGAATAATTTGGCATCAAATATCAGAAAAAAATCATTCTAAAAAATGTAATTGATTTTGAATTCAATTCTAATATGAAGACTTAAGAATATTTAATAGTTTTGTTTGTAATTCAACCTGTAATAATGACAATTGCAGAATATATTGCTAATCAATTATTTACACATGGAATCCGTTATGTATTCGGCATTCCGGGAGGACCGTCAATACCTTACCTTGAGGCATTCAAAGGTGCGGGCATAGAGTTTATACTCACATCAAATGAAGCATCGGCCGGCATAATGGCTGATGTAACAGCCAGGTTAACAGGAATTCCGGGTATTTGTCACGCCACATTCGGACCGGGAGCGACTAACATTNNACGAGTGAAATGAGTGATAGTATGCTCAACCGGACAACACAGATGAATATCGACCATCAGAAATTGTTTGCGCCTCTAACAAAAGCGACTTACAGGCTGAATGCTGAAAACGTTGTGGAGGTTATGGAATCAGCATTCAGGCTATGCCAGGAGTCTTATCCGGGTCCTGTCCATATCGGGCTTCCATCGGACATTTCAGATATTGAGTTGGGTACGAAATCTGCTGTTGGATTTATGACGGAAAATAACTATTATCAGAATAACATTCAAAAGGTGATTTCCCTTCTTGAGAATTCCCGCCGGCCTCTCTTGGCTGTTGGCCTGACGGCAGCACGGCTTGATCTGAAGGATGAATTGCTTTCATTGCTAGATACACGTAAAATGGCTGTAGTAATAACACCGATGGCAAAAGGATTGATTCCTGAAGATCACCCCTGTTATGCAGGCGTTTTATTTCATTCACTCAGCGACTATCTTGAAGATATATATCAAAAATCAGATTTGGTGATTGGCATCGGTTACGACCCGGTTGAATTTAATTACGAAGCCTGGATACCAGACGTACCTTTGCTACATTTCGATATCAGTGAGAGAGATTTGCCATCAAAAGCCAATGTCACTCAATTTGTTGGTCCGGCTAAAGAGTGGTTCATAGTCCTTAAAAATCTGAATGCCGGTTCATTGATATTTGATGAAGCGATTATTAAAGGAATTCGTGATGAGATGATTTCAGTCTATAATGGTTTTACAAATCATTTTGGTCCTGCTGCAGCATTGAGAGTCCTCCAGGATGAATTGCCTGAGGATTCAATCCTTACTTCTGATGTCGGTTCTCATCTTCATCTCATCGGGCAATTCTGGAACACTCATGATAAAGGCAAACTCATCATTACCAACGGATGGTCGAGCATGGGCTTTGGTATTCCGGCGGCCATGGCAGCTCAGATGAATAATCCTGAAGCAACTGTCGTTTGTGTTACCGGTGACGGTGGATTTCTTATGATGGCCGGAGAGATGGTTACCTTAAAGAGATATAATCTGCCTGTTATTGTAGTAGTGTTTTCTGATGGTGAGCTTAACCTGATTAAACTAAAACAATCATGGAAAGATCTGCCTGCTTACGGGACATTGCTCTATCAGGGTGATCTTTTTGATGCCGATATCTTTCTGGGTATTAAAGTATTAAGAGCTGGCTCACTTGAAGGAATGAGAAAAGCGACAATTGAAGCACTTTCAGTAAATGAGCCTGTGATCATCAATGCAGTGATTGATCCTGAGGATTATAAGTGGCTGATTGTAAGAAGATAGGTGCTGGTTACTGGTTGCTGGTTCTGAGTACTTTATAATGGTTATCGGGCAACAAGCAACACGCAACAGGCAACCAGCAACATGTAACTAATCAGCGATAGAAAATTTAAACTCTTCCCTGAGAACAGAGTAAATACAACTATCTTTTATTATGTTGTTTTTGATGATACTTTTTTTCAGTGTGGCTTCTAGTCTGAAACCGGCTTTCTCAAGAGCTTTCCGTGAGCCGGCGTTATCTGCAAATGATTCAGCATAAACTCTGACAATATCGAAGTCCCGGAACGCGTAGGAGGTAGCTGCCTTAATGGCCTTGGTGGCAATACCTTTCCCCCATAAATTTTCAGAAAGAAAAAATCCAATCTCAAAGTTTTTCCGGTAGATACCGGTTTTGGAGACAATCCCAATACTGCCAGCCAACTGTTTATCAACTATTATGGCAAAAAATCGTGCGGGATTGTTTTCAGGCAATATTATGTTTAACCACTCCCGGGCATCTTTAAGTGAATAAGGAAACGGGAACCCGTCACGTACATTGTCAGCAATTTTTCTATTATTTGCAATTAAAGCAAGTTGCGAAGCGTCACTTATGGTCCAGGGTCTTAAAACAATTCCTTCAAAAAATATTTCCATTA
>PLML01000081.1 GCA_003141525.1 Bacteroidales bacterium | reverse complement strand
ACGATTTAAAAAGTCCGTTTAATAACCTGCTTGGATTATCAGAAGTACTAACCGAAGACATTCGCAAACTCGATATTGCAGAAATTGAAGATATCGCAAATAATATTTATAAATCTGCACGGATCTCATATAATTTACTGGAAGACATTTTAATGTGGGCTAGAACCCAACAAGGAAAAATTCCTTTTAAACTACAAAATTTGAGTTTTGCAGATATTTGCAAGAATATCCTTGAAATTCTTAACCCAAATGCCAACGCAAAAAACATCGCAATTAATTATTCTGCGCCAAACGAGATTAATGTTTTTGCGGATATAGATATGCTAAAAACGGTATTGCGAAATCTTTTGTCGAATGCAATAAAATTTACAAACAAAAATGGCGCAATAGATATTTATGCAGAGGAAAATGCTGGAAATGTAACAATTACGGTTTCAGACAATGGAGTTGGCATACAACCAGATAATTTAACAAAACTGTTCGATATCTCAGAAGTTCTTACAACATCAGGTACGGCAAAAGAAACAGGTACAGGTTTAGGGTTATTGCTCTGTAAAGAATTTGTGGAAAAACATGGAGGTAAAATTTGGGTCGAAAGTGAAGTAGGAAAAGGGAGTGATTTTAAATTTACTTTGCCAATACCTGTCGAACAGGTAAATGATATAAATAATTGATGGATAAAATGGAAAATGCATATTCATGAAAAACTTAATTTCAGACACAAATGCTGTTCATAATGGAATTTTTTTTGCATTGACCATCTTAGGCCGGAAGAAATTGACCATCCTTAGCCGGAGTTAAGTGCTTGTTGTTAAGTTATGTATTTTAATTCTAATCTAACCGGCCAAATGTGGTCAAGACTTCCGGCTTTTGCAGTCTGACAAACATTTGATTTTTAAATGCCGGTTTATTACTGCAATAAAAGAGTTATAGGCCATGGGTACCGTATCCTAGACAGAAGACAGGTAGTTATAAACTATGTACCTTAGACAGCTTCTTGTAAGATTAATCTTCAAAAAATCCACGTACGCAGTCAAACTAAATTTTGGATAATATTGTTAGGATGTTTAAAAAAAGAGACTAGATACCAAGGACAAATTGTCTATTTTTACAAAAAAGAGAAAATGAAAGTAATAAAACTCACAGACTATAAGAGTTCTGTCGCTAGAGAATTTATTTCTGAGATTCAACAGAATGATTATAAGACAATTCTCGCAGATCCACCATGGAGATTTTTGAATCGTACGGGCAAAATGGCACCCGAACACAAAAGACTGAGTAGATATCCTACATTACATTTAGATGAAATTAAAGAAATACCTGTTCATCTAATTTCTAATAAAAATAGTCACCTATATCTATGGGTTCCCAACGCAATACTTAATGAAGGGCTTGAAGTAATTGAGGCATGGGGATTTAAATATAAGGCTAATCTTATCTGGCATAAGGTCAGAAAAGATGGAGGTCCTGACGGCCGTGGTGTTGGCTTCTATTTTCGTAATACAACAGAGATAATTCTTTTTGGAGTTAGAGGAAGCATGAGAACTTTGCAAGCTGGAAGAACTCAGGTTAACATAATTCGAACCCAAAAACAAGAACATTCTAGAAAGCCTGATGAATTATATAATATTATTGAAAGTTGCAGTCCTGGTCCGTATTTAGAAATATTTGCACGGGGAAAAAGGAAGAACTGGGACGTATTTGGTAACCAAGCAAATGAAAACTACGTTCCTGAATGGGATACCTATAAAAATAATAGCTCTGTAAAATCAGTACCCGCATAATCCATTGCAACCGATTTAAAAAAGCTTATAGTATCATTAACCAAGCATGGTGCGCATAAAATTGCTTTTCTCTTACAAAAATTTGACAAAGATGATATATTGAATCATCTGAGCGGTGACTATATGGATATTCATATAGATTTAGCCCAAACAAGAGGTATATTATTAATCAATCAAGCCGGGATTGCTCCAGATTTATGGAATGATATTAAAAAATATGGACTTGAGGATGTTATGGACTTGGTATTTATTGCAATTGTTTTTAGCCATCATGATTACATCGCTGCTTTCAAGAAAGGAATATCTGAAAAATGTGTTATTAAAAGGGCTGTAGTTATATTCGGTAAAGCCTATACTAACTTTACACACATAATAGAGCAATTTGGATTTGCAATTGATCACACATCTGAATATATTCATTCGATATCTCTAGAATTTTCCATAAATTTTATATCCCTGAATTAGTTGCAAAGTTGTTGGTGATCAAGTTAACTGAGGCAGGCTGGGACAAAAAGAATACACTCGTTGAAGAATGTGTACGACTTGATTTGAATAGTGTTTTTGGTCTTAATGCAAATGATTTTAAAGACTGTCTAAAAACCTACCCTATTTGTTAATAACTATGAGTCTGGTGATTCTTCAAAAAACAATGAGTTTTGTATCTTAACTACATGAAATTCATAAAGGGACATAACAGATTGATTATTCTGGACTAAACTTTATCCCTGCATGTCGACAAGAAAGAGAATTATGAAATAAAGTTTCCCATGCATCCTGACAATTTTAAAATTTGTCTTACAGCTAACATGGATCGTAAAATTAATTACCTTCGGTGAGCTCGTACCGATAAATCGGGACTCGATTGGATTCGCCGAGCTCGTCGTACCACGGAGCGGGACTCCCCGGTTGCCTTCCCACCTTGCGGGACGAAGTCGGCAGGCCGTAGAACCTTTATATTTTATTGTTATTACACATTATAATACAGCATATCATATTTATGCTAATTGATTAATATTTCATAAATTTAATCTTATAAATATTTGTGCCCTTAAGCTGTTATTTTTGAATGATTAGATACTTATCTGCTAAAAGACCAAAATCTTGCCCCGGATGTGGCTCTAAGCGGGTAGTTGAAATTGTATATAGCTACCCGGGTCATAAACTAAACCCGGTTTGTCTCCAGGTCACTTGCTAAAATAAATAACTAACACAAATTTAAGTTCACACTATAAACTTCTTATTATGAAATTAATCCATTCTAAACACAGTCTTCTTATTTATGCCCTGATTGTTATGCAAATATATTTTTTAACTTCCTGTAATACAAAATCATACAATTCAAAACATCAGGCCGGGAAAATTGGTTTTCTTGGGTTTTATCTTGATATGGACTATTTAAAAGTAAAAAGTATAATTGATTCTTTGCTTAACATTAGTGAATTACATTATTTTGAAATTGCAGATGTACTTGGGAATAAACAAAAAAATTTATACTGTGATTTTTCGGGAATAAGTCCTTTTCTTTATGCAAAAGTTAATCTTAGGGGGACTAAGATAATTGATGAAAGGTTGACCAGTATTCAATTAACTCTATGCAACAGGTCAAATAAAGAAGAACAAAGATTTTCATATAATTGTGACCTGAATGAACTTAAAAAATTATTTGAATTATATAGAGAAAAATACGGAAAACCAACCTTGCTTGGTCAGGGAGAAAAATATGACTGGTTGGCAAAAAAAATATCAAATGTTTATTTCCCGGGTCCAAAAGGAAGATGGGTAATGGATAAGATATATTTTTGGGAGAGGGGAAACTATATAATATATTTTGATTTTGGGTATCCGGAAAGTTTGACCAGNNTATGACTTTACACAAGACTATATAGATAAGCTGCTTGAGAAAGCAAGTAGAATAAAAGAAGGAGAATTTAAATAATAACAATAACTCTTATTTGTGCTCCGCCCGAAAACGAACAAATCGGGACTCGGTTGACTTCGTTGAGCTTGTCGTCCCGCAAAGCGGGATTCCTTGGTTGCCTTCCCGTCTTGCCGGACAGCCGACGCATTAGCTGTCATAGTTTTGTGATTTGATCTTCGAAATAATAATTAAAAACCTCCGCATTTGTTATAGTTGTGGAAGTTTTCTTTTTGAATGGGTTCAGGCAAAAGTCAGACAGGTGGTCCAAAAGAGGTACTTTATTTACTGAACTTTATAAGTAGTTGATTAGTCATGCATCAGAAGACAAGTTCAGGAGGGAGTCATTCCAGACAAGATTAATTCGACTCGATAGTCTTAAATAATTCTGATTTGTTGATTTAATTGCGTAACTTGCAATGCAATGCAATAAATATAGGTTAATTATTAACGTACATTTCTTATATGAATCGTCTTTTCTGATTAACCTGTTACTTCTCATCTACGCGGAACGTCAGAATTCTTAAATCCGTTCCCTTCCCTAGCTGGTGCAATTCGAGGCATTGAAATTTCAACGAAATTTAAATTATTTCGTATGAAAATAGAAATTGGCGAAAAAATAATAATAGAAACAACCCACTGTGAAATGGAATTTGCATGTCTGCAAAATGATGCAAATGTTTGCTGGGAAAAAATTGAAATACTCCAATTTTAAAACGAACAATTATGTCAAGAAAGGGGATGGGTAAAAAAGGGACGTTGAATGAGTTAATCACTGCTAACAAAGAAGTGGCAGATGAATTAGTCATTGCCAACAAAGAAAATGCAGATGAGTTAATCGTTGCAAACATAGGAAAAGCAAAACATGCGGCAGAGGAACTGGAAAAATCTGAAATGTTACTCAAGAGTGTTTTTAACTCCTCTGAGAATCTCATTCTTGTCGTTGACAGAGATTTAAGAGTTCTAATGTCCAATTGGAAATCTCCTATCTATGCTGACTGTACTGAATTCCCCATAGGTTCTCATTGCTATGAGGCTTTCATTCATCGAGATACACCCTGTGAACCATGTCATGTCTTTGGTGTCTTTAAGACTGGGAAACCTATTCATGCAGAATATTACAACCAATATACCAAACTGTTCAAGGAAGTAAATGCAAATCCTATATTTGATAATAACAACAATGTCACAATGGTTGTTGAAAATGTGCGGGACATCACAGAGCATAAACAGGCTGAATCAGAACTAATCAAAGCCAAAGAAAAGGCTGAAGAAAGCGACCGTCTCAAATCCGCTTTCCTTACCAATATGAGTCATGAGATACGTACCCCCATGAACGGTATTCTTGGCTTTGCCGAACTATTGAAAGAACCGAACTTAACAAGTGATGAGCAACAAGATTATATTCAAACCATCCAGATTAGTGGCGCACGTATGCTCAATACTATCAATAATATTGTTGATGTTTCGAAAATTGAATCGGGATTGATGAAAGTTGATATGAAGGAAACGGATATTAACGAGAAAATTGAATTCACTTATAAGTTCTTCAAACCTGAAGTTGAAATTAAAGGATTGCAGTTTTTATTTAAAAACAGTTTGCCTACGAAAGAAGCCTGCATTAAAACAGACAATGAAAAAGTTTATGCAATCCTGACTAACCTTGTTAAAAATGCCATTAAGTTTACTTATGAAGGTTCAATTGAATTCGGCTATGAGAAAAAAGGGGAATACCTTGAGTTCTTTGTAAAAGATACGGGGGTAGGCATTCCAAAGAATCAGACGGAACTAATTTTTGAGAGATTCAGGCAAGGTAGTGAATCGCATTACCGAGGTTATGAAGGTTCTGGCCTGGGTTTATCCATTGCGAGATCTTATGTGAAAATGCTTGGTGGAGAAATATGGGTGGAAAGCGAAAAAGGGATAGGCTCAACATTTTATTTTACCATTCCTTATAATGCTGTATCGGAAGAAAAAATAGAACTAATAAATGCTGTTTCCGCAGAGCATAAAGAAGTTGAAATAAAAAATCTGAAAGTATTGATTGTCGAAGACGATGAAATATCTTATTCACTTCTCACAAGAACGCTCCAAAAAATCAGTTATAAAGTTTTACATGCAATAACAGGCGTTGAAGCCGTTGAGGCTTGTCGGAATAATCCTGACCTTGATTTGGTTTTGATGGACATTAGAATGCCCGTCATGGATGGAAATGAAGCCACACGTCAAATCCGTCAATTTAACAGAGATATAATTATCATTGCACAAACAGCTTATGCATTTCCTGGTGACAGTGAAAAGGCAATAGAAGCAGGATGCAACGATTATATTTCAAAACCGATTAATAAAACCTTATTGTACGAGCTAATCAAAAAGCATTGTAATAAATCGAAAATTTGTTAATACAGTTATCACTTTCTACACTTTGAATTACTTGTATTAATTTCAAAAATAAGGCGACACTATCTTTTATTTCCTGCCCATCAGGATGGTATTAAAGAAACAGGTTTACTCAACTCGTGTCGCCTTTCTTTTTTACGGACAATTTGACCATCGAGACGACAGCCTTGTATTTAAGCAATAGCACTTTTGAATGTTAACTATCTAAAATCCTTAGTATACAGTTAAATATGTGTGAATAATGTAATTTCTTTTTTTAATTGTGTAAGGTTTATCGGAATTAACAGATTTACTTTTGTTTTGCGAATATCTTTTCGTAATTTAAAACTATTGGTATCCACCTAAATATAAGTGATTTTCAATTGTACACGACTTAATCGGAACATGATATGAGTAAAAAGGAGAAATTGGAAGAGTTACTCATTGCTAACAAAGAACTTGCCTTTCAAATCGCTGAGAAAGAAAGACAAGTTGCAGAGTCAGTAATTGCAAACGAAGAAAAAGCAAAACGGATAGCAGAATTAGTCATTGCTAACGAAGAAAAAACAAAACTGATAGCAGATAAATTAGTCATTGCTAAAGGAGAGAAACAAAATCGTGCAGATGAGTTAGTCATTACTATCAAAGAACTCGTGCTGGCAAAGGAAAAGGAAGAATTGGTAGCAGAGTTAATCATTCTTAACAAAGAGCTCGTGCTGGCAAATAAGCAGGAAAAACTTGCTAAAAAAAAGTATATCGAATTATATAATTTTGCACCATCGGGTTATCTTACACTTACCAGAGAAGGTAAAATCGTTGAGTTAAATCTCCTTGCTTCGAAAATTCTTAGCAAAAAACCCTCTATTTTAAAAGATCGTTGGTTTGGCAATTTTGTTTCAGATGATACAAAACCAATCTTCAATCAGTTTCTTGAGCAAATATTTAAAAGCAAAACCAAACAATTATGTGATGTGATGCTGTTAACATATAGCAACTTACCCGAATATGTTTACCTTATTGGTATCGTTACCAAAAATGCCGAACAATGCCTTGTAACCATAGTTGATATCAGTCAGCGCAAGCAGGTAGAGGATGCTTTGTATGAAAGCGAAGAGAAATATTCCAAGGCTTTCCAGTCATCCCCTTATTCAATCGCCATAACGAGTGCGAAAGATGGGAAATTCATAGAAGTTAACGATGCCTTTACTTCGGTTTCAGGTTATCCCAGAGAAGAGGTAACTACCAATTCTGCGGTTGGACTTAACATGTGGGTAGATAAAAAAGAGCAAAAGTGGGTAATATCTACCCTTCTTAATGGCAAGCATGTAACAGGGAAGGAATTCTTGTTCAAAAAAAAGAATGGGGATATCATTACGGGTTTGTTTTCTGCCAGAATCATTAAACTCAATAACAAACTCTGCGTTATATCCAGTATTAATGACATCACTAAACGCAAACGGGCAGAGGAAGCACTTAAAAAATCCGAATTGCTTCTGACATTAAGCATAGAGAACCAAAAAGACACGATAATTTTTTCCACTGACCAAAATTATCAGTATTTGTATTTTAATAAAGCCCATTTGGATTTCATGAAGTATGCATATAATAAGGATATTAAGACTGGAATGAATATTCTGGATTGTATCACTTCGGATGATGACAGATTAGTGGCTAAGTACAATTATGACCTTGCGTTGAGGGGTGAATCCCATTCGGATGTAAGGATATGTGGAGATATAAATCGTGCCTTCTATGAAAGTTTTTTTAATCCTATTACGAATGATAAGAATGAGATTATTGGTGTTACGGGTTTAGCCAGAAATATCACCGAGCGCAAACAGTTTGAAATAGAACTAATTAAAGCCAAAGAAAAAGCCGAAGAAAGCGACAAATTCAAATCCACATTACTCACAAATATGAGTCATGAGATACGTACTCCCATGAACGGCATTCTTGGCTTTGCCGAACTATTGAAAGAACCGAACTTAACAAGTGAGGAGCAACAAAATTTTATTAAAACTATCGGGATAAGCAGCGCACGCATGCTCAATACAGTCAACAATATTGAAGATTTTTCGAAAATAAAATCTGGACTGATGAAAGTTAATAAACAGGATTCGAATATAAACGAGCAAATCGAATTCGTTTATAACTTCTTCAAACCTGAGGTTGAAAGTAAAGGGATGCAGTTTTCCTTTAAAAACGGTTTGCCATCAAACGAAGCAATCATTAAAACAGACTTTGAAAAAATCTATTCAATCCTGATTAACCTTGTTAAAAATGCTATTAAATACAGTGATAAAGGTTCAATTGAATTTGGGTATGAAAAAATGGGGAAATACCTTGAATTTTATGTAAAAGACTGTGGCATTGGGATTCCTATAGACAAGCATGAAGCCATATTCGAAAGTTTTATTCAGAATGATATAGCGGATACAAGAGCGTTACAGATAACAGATTTGGGATTATCAATATCTAAATCTTATGTTGAAATTCTAAATGGGAAGATTTGGGTGGAAAGCAAAGAAGGAAAAGGTTCAATATTTTATTTTACCATTCCTTACAATGCTGTATCGGAAGAAAAAA
>PLML01000118.1:20237-42758 GCA_003141525.1 Bacteroidales bacterium | reverse complement strand
TCCTGAACTTTATATGGTTAAGCTGATCATTGTCTACCAGGTTATTTTTTTCTTCATCATTCCATTTCCAGGCAAGGGCTTCAGTCGGGCATAAATTTACAACTTCAATAATCTTTTCAGTTGTGGAACCGTTCATATCGACCCATGGCCTCCTGCTTGGATCGAAAACTTCTAAAAGTTCCCGGTAGCAGTATGAGGCATGGATGCAGGCAGATGGTTTCCAATAAACTGTTATATCATCGTTTTTATATTTCCTGCCACCTGAGAACTGGCTTCCATTTCTTTCCATCACCACGAAATTTTTATTCTTTGATTATTAATCTAAGTTCTGTCAGATTAATTGTTATACTACTTGAGATCCAGAATCTAAATCGCATAATCAGAACCAAGGGAAATATTAAATACCAGGCCGCAATTTAGCATTTTTTATGTTTATTCAGGTTGAAGTGACAGTATGAATATTTATATTTGTGTCATATCATATTTTTAATGAGCAAAATTAGTTTATTTTGCCGCAGGCAATAAAATCGGGCTTCAAATTAAAAATTCTTTGGGCAATAAATTATGATAAACAGCACTTGGATTTGCGGCTTGGGAGTAATTTTATCACAGCCATTTAGTCATTTAATCCTGACTCTATTGGCTCTGCTGGTAGTGATTTGCGTCATAATAATTTTTTTCTCAGTTCAACTTAAAAGAGTTAACCGTGAATTAGTTGAAAGAAACAAACAGATTTCAGATATTAATACTGAACTGCAGAAATCAAACCAGGAACTGGCAATCCAGAAAGAACTGATCACAAAAAAACATTTTGAGTCTGATAAATTCTATGAAATGCTGGTCCAGTCTGCTAATGACGGTATCTCTTTTTACGACAGGGACTGGAATTTAAAATACACTAACGCTGCTTTTTATTCACTCATTGGCTATGACAGGGATTCTTATAATTCTTTAAATCCACATGATCTTATCCATCCGGAAGATAAGGATTACCGGCTGAAAAGAGAGCAATCGCTGGTAAATAATGGTTTTTTTGAGACTGAGTTAAGGCTCATGCACAAAGCAGGTCATTATATTAACCTGTCAACCAGATCTGTTATAGTCAGGAACGATAATGGAGAGGTCCTTGGAGCACTTACAATTTCTCGAGATATCACCAGATTAAAACAGGTTCATGAAGATCTTATTAAAGCGAATATAGGGGCCGAAGCAAGTAACAGGTTAAAATCTAATTTCCTTGCAAATATTTCACATGAAATCCGTACTCCTCTGAATAGTGTAGTCGGGTTTTCAAACCTGCTTCTTACAAATAATTTACCAAACGAGGTTAAAGAGGAATACATTGAACATATTAATTACAACAGCGAAAAACTGCTTCAGATAATTGGTGATATTATCGACCTGTCAAGGCTGGAAAGTTCCCAGATTGAAATTACCTATGAAGAGGCTTCACTCTCGGCAATTGTCAATGAGATAATTGAAGAAGCCCGCCAGATTATCAAACGGAACGAAAAGCCCATTATCCTCAATGTCAAAAATCATTTTGAAGATGTTGGAGATCTTATATTCACCGACAGGATATGGCTTAAAAGAGTACTAAATCACCTCATGGATAATGCAGTGAAATTTACTCTTGACGGATCTGTTGAATTCTCATACTTGTTAGAGAATCAGAATATTCTTTTCAAAATCAGAGATACAGGTATTGGGATAAACAAAGAGAACCTGGGACGTATTTTTGAAGAATTCCGGCAGGAATTTGACGGTCATCATCGTCCATTTGAAGGACTTGGGATAGGCCTTACTCTCGCTAAAGAGGTAATAGAAAGAATGGGGGGTAAGATATTTGTTCAATCTGAAAAAGGAGTGGGTTCAGAATTCAGTTTTTCAATTCCTTACAGACCTGCTGGCAGCACCAATATTAAAATGACCTCAGTAAGCAACGAGTATATTTTGAAGCCAATCGACTGGAGTTCAAGGAAATGCCTTCTTGTCGACGATAATAAAGATGTGCTGATCTACCTGAACCGGATACTTACAGATACAGGAGTAACAATTATCACTGCCAGGTCGGGTATTGAAGCTATTGATATAATCAAATCTACTCCTGACATTGATGTTGTTCTCCTGGATATGCAGATGCCGGAGATGAATGGAATTGAGGCAACCAAGGAGATCAGAAAAATCCGGAGAGACATTCCGATTATTGCACAGACTGCTTTTATCTTTGAAGATGATAAAGATATTATTCTCGAAGCCGGATGCGATGCCTGCCTTATCAAACCAATCAGAAGGGAACATCTGTTGACAGTGATGTCAAGTTTTGTCAAATCGAAGTGAATTCTTCCAATTATTCTTACTTTGCATTCTGCTTTAACAGATGACAAATAACCGGTTTGCTGATATTATTTTGCCTCTTGCAGTACGGGGAAGATTCACATACAGGATCCCTGATATTATTGCAGAAAATGTCAAACCCGGAGTAATGGTCACTGTACAATTTGGTGGTCGGAAGCTCTATTCAGGAATTGTTTGCAGTGTTCATGATAATTCACCGGATATTAAAAATGTAAAGCCTGTAATTAAAGTGGTCAGCAGGACTCCTCTTATTAATGAGTCACAACTTAAATTATGGTCGTGGATATCGGAGTATTATCTATGCAGCGAAGGAGAGGTGATGAAAGCTGCTATCCCAAACGAAATAAGCCTCAATAATTTTAAACCCCGACTTGAAACATTTATTAAGCTTTCCCGAAAATTTACTGAAGAAGAGTTAAATGCATTTCTCGATAAACTTAAAAAAGCGCCCAGGCAACTGGAAATCCTTTCATCTTACATCAGACTCACAGGTTATGCATCAGGAACGGAAATTTTAACTGTAAGTAAGTCAATGCTTGTATTGGAATCACATACTTCTGCAGGTATATTAGAGGTTCTGATAGATAAGGGGATATTTAGCTCAGTATCTCAACCGGTATCCAGAATTCATGAAACTGATAATTATAAGGAACCACTAAAGCGACTTAGTGAAGCTCAGTCAGTGGCATTTGAATCAATCAAATCCCAATTCCGTGAAAAAGATATTGTATTGCTGCATGGGGTGACTTCCAGCGGGAAGACTGAAATATATATTCACCTCATAGAAGAACAACTGAAGAAGGGGAAACAGGTTCTTTACATGCTCCCTGAAATAGCACTGACAACTCAGATCATTCTCAGGCTTAAAAGACATTTTGGAGCGGTTACAGGAGTATATCACTCCCGGTTCAGTGATCCAGAGAAGGTGGAAATATGGGAAAAAGTTGCAGAAAATGATCCTTTAAACAGTTACAGACTGATTCTCGGGGTGAGATCTTCTCTTTTTCTCCCCTTCTCTGACCTCGGATTGATTATCGTGGATGAAGAGCATGACGGATCATATAAACAACATGACCCTGCACCGAGATATCATGCCCGTGATTCCGCAATTATGCTGGCAGCAATGCATAGTGCAAAAACTATCCTTGGCTCAGCGTCGCCATCGGTCGAAAGTTATAATAATGCGGTAAACGGGAAATACGGACTAACAGAATTAAAAGAGAGATTCGGACTCATTAAACTGCCTTCGATCGTTCTTGCCAATACACGGGAAGCATACAGAAAAAAACTGATGGTTTCCCATTTTACTCCTGAATTGCTCCAGGCGATGGATGATGCACTTGGCAAAGAGGAACAGATAATTCTTTTTCAAAACAGGCGAGGTTTTTCTCCCTATATCGAATGTTCGGAATGTGGATGGATACCTGTCTGCATTCAGTGTGCAGTAAACCTGACGTATCACAAGGGAATCGGGAAGCTGGTGTGTCATTACTGCGGATACACGACCAATATGCCATCAAAATGCGGCAATTGTCATTCTTCCGGTATGGTGACAAGGGGATTCGGAACAGAAAAAATTGAGGATGAAATAAAAATCGTTTTTCCTGCAGCCAGAATTTCAAGGATGGATCAGGATACCACGAGGAATAAGAACTCTTTTAATAAATTAATCAGGGCTTTTGAAGAGCGACGGATAGATATCCTTATCGGGACACAGATGATCTCGAAAGGTCTTGATTTTGAGAATCTTACCGTAGTAGGGATATTAAATGCCGACAACCTTTTAAACTATGCTGATTTCAGGGCGCATGAAAGAAGTTTCCAGCTCATGGAACAGGTCAGCGGACGAGCAGGCAGAAGACAGAAGCAGGGTAAGGTTGTAATCCAGACATCAGACCCTGAAAATAAAATAATAAGACTGGTACTCCGTCATGATTACGAGGGCATGTTCAGAATGCAGGCAGAGGAAAGAATGACTTTCAATTATCCTCCTTTCTGCCGAATGGTTAAAATAAGTATTAAGCACAAAGACCGGACACAATTAAATTATTACTCGGATATTCTCGGACGCGATTTAAAAGATATTTTCGGCAAAAGAGTATTAGGACCTGAATCGCCGGTCATTTCACAGGTTCAATTGTGGTATATTAAAACCATACTAATAAAACTTGAAAGAGAAAAACCTCATGCAAAGGCTAAACAATTGATTTCCAGGGCAATTGACAGGCTCGAAAAGGAAAAGGGAGCTTCGGCGCTTAAGATTGCTATTGATGTGGATCCATACTAAGTCTTTGCGATCTTTGCGTAAAATCTTTGCGACCTTTGCGGTTAATGGATTTAAAAGATGCTACTTTTGAGTTATAAAAATTTTATATGACTATCGGGTATCAATAATAAAAAGTTAATATTTAATTTTTGTTAATTTTATAATGTTAATAATCAATTACTTTCATTGTATTCTATATAACCCCCTTTCCCGTTTCCCCCAAAGGGGAAAGGCTTTACATAGTGCTCCTTCCCCCGTGGGGGAAGGCTGGGAAGGGGGTCATAACTGCTTAAGCATTTATTGTTTTATTCATGATTGCCGATACTCATAAAATCTTAAAATGAAAATCGAAGTATCAAATGGTGAGATAATTGATAAGCTTACCATTATCCAGATAAAGCTTGAAAGGATCAAAGATAAAGCTAAGCAGGTAAACCTTCAAAAGGAATATAATAAACTTATTGAAGCCTCATCCTCAATTCTTAACACGTCAGATCCCTTATATAAGTCGTTGTATGATGTAAATTGTGAATTATGGGAGGTCGAAGACCATATCCGCGACCTTGAGAGAAAGAAGGACTTTGGCAATGACTTTATTTCAACTGCACGCGCCGTATATAAAATAAACGACAAGAGATCAGAATTGAAAAGAGAAATTAATATTAAAACCTCTTCGGGACTTATCGAGGAGAAATCTTACGAGAAATATTGATATGCGACTCCTGGTTATCAGAACTTCTGCTATGGGGGATGTTGCGCTGACGACTCCTGTTTTAAAAGGAATGAGGGAGCAATATCCTGAAGTTGAGCTATTGCTGCTCACCCGGGCTGTTTTCAAACCATTTTTTTCTTCGATTTCCGGACTCGACCTTTTTCTCCCCGATTTAAAGAACAGGCACAAAGGGTTTCCGGGATTGATAAGGCTTTTTAAAGACATTAAAAGACAATCTGAAATTGATTATGTAATTGATCTGCATGATGTATTAAGATCTAAGATTTTACGACTTTTTTTCAGGCTCGCTGGTGTCCCTGTAGCAGTGATTGATAAAGGAAGAGACGAAAAAAAATTGCTGATTTCCGGTAAGGAAAAATTCCGTCTGAAGCATTCCGTTGAAAGGTATTGCGATGTTTTCGCCAAGGCTGGGTTTCCGGTTATTCCGACAAAAGATAAGTGTATTGTCCCATCTCCTGAACTGGATTTAAAAACCAGAATATTATCGGGTACGCGTAGTGGATTGAACATTGGTGTCGCACCATATGCGAAACATAAATTAAAAATGTGGCCCGAAAGGAATATGGTCCGACTGCTCGAGCTAATTGCAAAAAACCATAAATGCAGATTCTGGCTTTTTGGAGGAAATGAAGATTCAGGAAGACTTTTCGCCCTTCAATGCAGAATTGCGGGTTCTACCAGCCTTGTCGGGAAACTGAGTCTCAATGATGAGCTGGTTTTCATGAGCAAGCTCGACCTGATGATTGCAATGGACTCTTCCAATATGCATATGGCAGCCCTGGTGGGAACTAAAGTCATCTCTATCTGGGGTGGCACTGATCCGTCAGGTGGTTTTGGAGCATGGAACCAGCCAGATGAATTTTCAATCCGAATCCCGGTCGAAGAGCTGACTTGTCGTCCGTGCACGATCTATGGCAAAGGCGAATGCAAAAGGTTGGATTTCGCATGTATGAACTGGCTTACACCTGAGATGGTGTATGAGAAAATTGAAAAACTGGTACTTACTGAGAAACGATAATTATTATTAACTTGAATTCTCCTCCCGCTTTACCGGGAGGTGGCTGAGCGCAAGTGAGTCCGATGAGGTTGATTATTGACTTATTCTTAATTAATTTAAAATCTGAATTGTTCAAATTCTCCCCTCCTTTTGAAGGAGGGGTGGCCGAAGGCGGGGGTGGTTGATTATTAAATTCGTATTCTCATGATTTCAGATAAACATCTTTTCAATCGGAAGGAACTGGGAAAGTACCGTGCAAGTTTAAGAAAAAACCTTACTTCAGCCGAAGCTTCACTCTGGAACCTTCTAAAACACAGACAAGTATCCGGATATAAATTCAGAAGGCAGCATAGTATAGGAAATTATATTGTTGATTTTTGCTGCTCGCAGGAAATGTTAATAGTTGAACTTGATGGAAACATTCATGGAGAACACCTTCAGATCGCAAAAGATGAGCTTAGAGATAATTATTTAAAGAAACTAGGATTTACAGTCTTAAGATTTGAAAATAAACTTGTATTTCAGGATCCGGAATTTGTAATAAATGAAATAAGAAAGTGTTTTCCTGAAAAACAATAAATGCCATTCGTATAAAATCAACCACCCCGTCACTCCTTCGTCGTGACACCCCTCCTTCAAAAGGAGGGGAGAGTTCTGAAACATATTATTATAATTATCTCCTCCTACTTTTTTCCAATGCTTTATAATAGAATTAAGTTCTGTTATTTTATTAACGGGAGTGACTGATATTCGGCACTAATTGTGAACATAATAACAAGAGAGTCTAATTCTTTCATCAATTGAAACCTTCAAGATGATTTAATCAGATTTTGTAATTTTAAAATAATTTAGAATGGTTCTAAATGGTCATAAAATCAGGATAATAAATATCATTTTTTTGTATATTTATTAGATGAAATAATAAATTGGGAGTTCCCTGATAATAAATTTTGTATTATATATTCATATCTAAATGAAGTTTTATATTCCACCTCAAATTCCCAGGCTTGCACTTGCCTTTGCAGTATTTATCTCTCTTTTTCTCATATTACGACATTTTCTTATACCTGAAACATTCGGTGAATATGGTCATTACCGTGGAGCTTCTTTGATAGATAATGCGAAACCTGAAATTCATTATGCCGGGCAACAGGCCTGTTTTAAATGTCATCAGGATATTGAAGATAAAAAAGCCCAGGATGTTCACAGCGATATACATTGTGAAACTTGCCATGGTCCTGGACAAAAGCACGTACTTAGCAGTAAAGCTGTAGATATATTAAAGCCTTCAGGAAGAGTTTTTTGCGGGTCATGTCATATTATTAATGCGGGAAAGCAAAAGAGTATCATAAATCAGATTGACCTTGATAAACACAATGTCGGGAAGAATTGTATAAACTGTCACAATCCACATCAACCATGGGAAATGAAAAAATAATAACATCACGAAGAAAATTCCTTAAGACGGCAACGGCTCTGGCAGGAGCCACAATAGGATATACATGGCTGAAATCATCACAGATTCTGCTTTTTGCAGCAAAACCGAAAGATGAAAGTTTGCCGTGGTATGGGATAGTAATTGATATTCAAAAATGTATAGGATGCGGGAATTGCGCCAAAGCCTGTAAAAATGAAAATGATGTCCCTCTCGAACCATTTTACTTTCGTACATGGGTAGAACAATATACGGTAAAGAATGATGGCAGTGTAATTATCGTTTCTCCAAATGGAGGTATAGATGGTTTTAAGCAGACAGTTCCCAATGAGGATATTTTTAAATCATTTTTTGTACCAAAGATGTGCAACCACTGTTCAAAGTCCCCTTGTACCCAGGTATGCCCGGTAGGTGCAACATTTGAAAGTCCTGAAGGTGTCGTGCTTATTGATGAAAAATACTGTATCGGATGCAGATATTGTGTACAGGCATGCCCCTACGGTTGCAGGTTTATTCATCCTGTGAAGAAAGTTGCCAATAAATGTACGTTGTGCTATCACAGATTGAAAAAAGGTCTTGCTCCTGCTTGCATGGAAACATGCCCGACAGGTGCAAGGATGTATGGCAATCTGAGAGACAAAAACAGTGAACTGGTTAAATTTCTAAAAGAACATACAACTATGATACTCAGGCCTCACCTGAATACAGGGTCAAAGCTTTATTATAATGCACTTAGCTCGGAGGTAAGATAGTATGGAACCACATTACCAACACTTGTATGAAATTCTGGCCCACGCACAAGGGTACATTTTCCCAAATGAAATAGATCTTCAATGGGGAATTCTTATTGTTGTATACCCTTTTATTACCGGACTTGTTGCAGGTGCATTTATTCTTGCTTCTCTCGAGAGGGTTTTCAAGGTTAAAATTCTTAAACCAACCTACCAGATTGCACTGCTTACAGCCCTTTCATTTCTGCTGGTTGCAACTATGCCTCTCATAAGTCACCTCTCCCAGCCTCAGAGGGCTTATGAGATTATGATCACTCCTCATTCATCATCCGCTATGGCCATTTTCGGGTTTGTGTATCTGTGGTATCTTGCGGTGGTGCTTTTACTTGAGATATGGTTTGACTACCGGCATAGTTTAGTAGTGTGGGCGACTGAGAAAACAGGTATAATGAGATTGGTTTACAAAATTCTGACTCTTGGTGTAAATGATATTTCTCCCAGGACACTTAAATGGGACCGAAAACTGGGATATATTATTACAGTAGTAGGAATCCCGTCTGCATTTATACTGCATGGTTATGTTGGTTTTATATTCGGATCGCTTAAAGCTAACCCATGGTGGTCGTCGCCTCTAATACCGATTATATTCCTCTTTTCGGCAATGGTATCCGGAATTGCATTGATCATGTTAGTTTATATGATAGTTTCATATGTAAGAAAAAAGGCTATTGATCTGAATGTTCTTGATTCAATAGGGAAGTATCTCTTTTTCGTATTGATTCTTGACTTTACTCTTGAAAGCCTCGATCAGATACACAGGATTTATGAGGCCGAAGAATCATTTGAAATAATTAAACTACTGGTTTCGGGCAAACTATATCTGACTCTCTTTGTTGCGCAGGGTCTGATTGGAACTATTATTCCGCTTGTTACTCTTGTTTTCCTGCAGTTCTATAAACATAAGATACGACTTCAAAAGACTATGTATTTCATTGTGAGCATACTGGTTCTGATTGGAGTCTATTCTATGAGATGGAATGTCGTAATCGGCGGACAGTTATTCTCGAAGAGTTTTTCAGGTTTTACCAGTTTTAAAGTAGGATTGATTGGTCTGGATGGGACATTAATGGCTGCATTCTGGCTTATATTGCCTGTTGGGATACTTGCTTTCCTCCTTTGGCTGTTACCTCCCTGGAAAATGGTTAAAGAGGAAGATGAATAAATTCTGAATATGCGGGTTAATATTTTCAAAGCAAATAATCCGGTTTTTTCTAAATAATAATTATTTGCCATGGCTGATCAGAATGAAGAAATGGGAAGAATTCTAGAAAGACTGCATTCTTTAGAACTTAGGCTCAGCAGGCTGGAATCTGCTCTAAATTTAGATGGTAATAAAGCCTTTGACAAATCAGAGGAGCAACTTCAGAAAACGAATTCAAATCTGAATGCCGACACTTTAAAGGAAGAAGAAAAAGGACTTGAATCACAAATCGGACGTTTTGGACTGGCCTGGCTTGGCAATATAGTTTTGCTTTTTGGTATAACATTCCTTGCACAATACCTGATGAACCTGGGACACCGGGATCTTTCCTTTTTATTTGGCTATCTGGCAGCTGCGGTAATATTTATAATGGCAAATTATATAAATAAATCAATTGTTCACCTTTCGTTTATTTTAAGGATGAATGCACTGGTGCTTCTCTTTTATTTTACTGTCAGATTACATTTTTTTTCAGCTTCACCTATAATTCCTGATAAGTTAATTTCTATTGTCAGCCTGATGTTCCTGGTTGCATTACAGGTCTATTTATCAATTCGCAGAGGATCTCAACCATTTGCAGCTCTTGCAGTGTTTTTTGCAATGACTGCAGCTATCCTGGGGGATGCCACAAATTTGACACTTCCAGTTGTGACAATTACCGCAGCCGGAACGGCATATCTGTACAGCAGGTTCAGGTGGGAGCCACTCCTGGTAGTAACAATCTTTCTTACCTACATCTCTTTCTTTTTATGGCTGTTTGGAAATCCACTTTTGGGTCATTCCATACAGATGATCACAGAATCTCATAATGGCGTTATATATCTTTTGGGACTTGGTACATGCTATTCCGTTATGCCATTGTTCAGGAAAAAGGATACAGTTTCAGATGATTTTTTAATTAGTGCGACAGTTATTAACGGGATACTCTTTACCATTCTTCTTCTTCTTCTTGTTTTAAGATTTTTTAATACTGATTATGTTGCCCTGTTCATTGTAATCACTTCAGGCTGCCTTATATATTCAACAATATTGCATTCAAAATCTGACTGGAATTTTGCGTCTGCTTTCTATGCACTTTATGGTTTTATGGCGATGAGCATTGCACTTTATGGTATCTTTGGGCTTCCCAGAGTTTATCTGCTTCTTTCAGTCCAGAGCCTGCTTGTTGTTTCAATGGCTCTTTGGTTTCGCAACAGGTTGATAATAGTCATGAACAGTTTACTTTTTCTGACAATCCTGTGTGTTTATCTGTTATCATCGAAAAATGTTAATGGAGTCAACTTCAGCTTTGCGCTTATCGCACTTATTTCTGCCAGAATAATTAACTGGAAGAAATCACGCTTGCAAATTAAAACTGATATGATAAGAAACTTGTATATGTTCGAGGGTTTTATAATGATGCTGCTAGCTTTATTGCATGCTGTCCCTAAACAATTTGTAACATTATCATGGACAATGGCGGCATTGCTTTATTTCATAATCAGCCTTTTACTTAAAAATATAAAATACAGATATATGGCNNGCTTTGCTTTTTCTGGCTGCAATTTCTATCGGCATTTCTATCTACTATACAAACCGGATAAAAAAAGCCGATTAACTAAATTCTGAGCCCGGATCACAGCATATTCCTTTCAATAAATTTTATGCATTTGAAAAAATACTTTTAATTTGTATTCTCTTAATTATCAGTAGATGAAAAATATTTATTTTCTGTTCTGCATGCTTCTTGTTTCCTTCAGTGGCTGTAAAACTACAAAACCGGTGGCTTCAAAATCTCCTGTTGCTGAACAGACTTCTGCACCAACAGTGGATTTTTCGGATCAGACAACATGGCTCCTCGGGTATTTTAATCCGGTTCAGTTAACCCGTTCTCCTTACTCAATATGGTATCTTAAAGGGTTTGATGAATACCAGCCAAAGACAGATGCGATTAATAAATTGCTGGAAATAAATAAAGAAGATCTGACAATAAAAGTTGTCATGGGAACCTGGTGTCCCGACAGCAGAAGAGAGGTTCCGCGATTTATGAGGATTATGGATGCATGGCAGTTTCCAGTCGAAAAATTAACTTTTATAGGAGTTGATGATGCTAAGCTGTCTCCCGTTGGGGAATATGTAAAGCTGGATATACACCGGGTCCCCACATTTATCATCTATAAAAATAATATTGAGACAGGACGCATCATTGAAAATCCTAAGACGTCTTTAGAGCAGGATATGGTTAACATCCTTACAGGAATGAATAATAACAAATAATTTTATATCATGGAAGAGGTAAAAAATAATTCGGGACAAAATCTGGGGATTGCCGCTCTAATAACAGCTGTAATAACTTTTGTACTTGCAGTTATCCCGTGTGTAGGATTGATAGCAATTATTCCAGGAATTATAGCTATTATACTTGCATCAGTCGGTCTTTCTCAGGCTTCGAGAAGCAACTCACCACGTGGTGTGCTGATTGCCGGATTAATCATTGCGATAATAGCTTCGATGATCTCATTTTCGCAGATTTTTGTTGCCGGAAAGATTGTTAAAAAGGCAGACAATTGGCCGAACAACATTCATAATATTATAAATGATGTTCAGGACAATGTTACCAAAGAGATTAAAGATGCTAACGTATCAATAAAGGTTGAAAGCAATGGGGAAAAGGTGGAAATAAACACCAGCTCCAATAAAAAGGATCAGGAGAAGACACTTGAAGATCTTGAAGGCGGAAATGCTCAGAAACATGATACTATTCAGAAACGTGATAGTATTCAAAAACATGTTATTATCAGAAAGAAAAAATAGTACGGTACAGAACATGAAGTTAAGGCTCAGGAATGAGCCTTACCTCATTATTAATATATTTTTTGCCGGAGTAATATTGCTGATCTTTGTATACTCCGGCATTTTTTCTCCTGAGAAGGATAACTATCCCGTAGTGTGTGTTCATGAGAAGCTTACAGGCCAGCCATGTGTCTCGTGCGGCTTATCTCATAGTTTTTCTTTGATTGTCAGGGGAAGAGTTGAAGAAGCATACCATTGGAACAGGTATGGCATGAGGATCTTCCTCTTTTTCGTTGCACAGCTGATTTTAAGAGTCTCATTTTCAATTTTCTACCTTAAGTATCCTGACACGCGCAAACAATTGATAATTGTTGATTGTATCGGATCAGGTATAATCTTCTTAGTTGCCTTCTGGCCATTTATTTTCAATATCATTAAGGATATCATATAGCAGACTGCTCTCAAACCCCTTTGATAACCCGTATCGTAGTAATTTTGCTTTCAGATCATATTGATTTTTAGCTTTAACTGATCTTATATGAGCTCCAATAAGCCTACGCAGTAATTTAGTATATTGCTTATTATCAATAGAATCAAGAGCAGAGGATATAATATCAGGAGGAAGTTTTTTAACTCTGAGATGTGCAGCAATCTTAACTTTTCCCCATTTATTGTAATTAAATTTATCCCTTACAAATGCTGTTGCATACCTCGATTCATTAATAAAGTTTTCGTTGATTAGAATTCCTATAATTTTCTCAGCATCATCATTTTCAATACCCCATAATGACAATTTATTGCGTATATCATCACAACAGAATTCCCGGCGGGAACACTGAGCCATTGCCTTGTCAATGGCTATCTTGAATTGTGCTTTCTCAGCCATTTTTTCTTCCTTTTATTATTCTTTCTTTATTATTAATGTCTGAAACGATTTTTATTTCAGAAAAATCAAACGATTTGAACAATCCAATCAATGATTTACCCATAGCTTCATTTATTTCAAAATATAAACGGCCGCCAGGTAACAGAATTTTTTCAGCCAGTTTAAGAATGGCATTATAATATGCAAGAGGATCGGTATCAGTCACAAACAAGGCCAGATGAGGCTCAAAATCAAGTACATTTTTGGCGATCAGCGGCTTTTCTGAATTCCGGACATAGGGAGGATTACTCACGATAATACCTGCTTTGCTGACAATTTCATGATCCAGCGTGAAGATATCTCCTTTTATAAATGAAATCTTAACTTTATTTAAGACAGCATTTTCCTGAGCAATTCGAATGGCATCATCAGAAATCTCAATTCCTGTCAGCATCGCAGCCGGAAGGTTTGCAGCCAGGGCAATAGCGATACATCCGGAACCAGATCCGAAATCAATAATATTCCCCTTATAATCCCTGTTTTCCCTGATAACAAGATCCACAAGCTCTTCCGTTTCAGAACGGGGAATGAGAGTGGAACTATTTACTTTAATGGTACAGTTGTAAAAAGATGTTTCACCAAGAATATATTGAATCGGTCTCCCGGTTTTAAGCTCCTTAGTGATACCAATAATCTTTTCCACCTCCCCTGCGGTTATCAAATAACCGTTATCATATAGCTGATGCAACTTTGTTGTTCCGGTAACAGTCTTAATGAGGATATCAGCAAGGACTCTCATTTCAGGTTCTTTATAAATACCCGAAAGTTCCTTCGCGAGATAAAATCTGATATCTTTTATTGTTTGTATCTTGATGCCCATAAGTCAAATTTAGTATTTTCACTGAAATGACAGAGACAGACGATATCAAATTCATGCGAAGATGCCTTGAACTTGCCTCGAAGGCAGAAGGTTTGACTTATCCAAATCCAATGGTTGGTTCGGTAATTGTTTTCGATGGTAAGATACTGGGAGAGGGGTACCATATCAGATCCGGTGAATCTCATGCAGAGGTAAAAGCCATTAACTCTGTTCCCGATAAGACAAAACTTAAGCTATCAACACTTTATGTCAACCTTGAGCCATGCTCGCATTTTGGGAAAACACCTCCATGTGCAGATTATATTATTTCCAGTGGAATTTCAAAGATCGTCATTGGTACGATTGATACAAGTGAAAAAGTTTCGGGCAAAGGAGTAACCAGACTCAGGGAAGCCTGTTGTGAGGTCAAAACAAGAGTTATTGAAGAGGATTGCAGAAGACTGAACAGGCGATTTTTCACTTTTCATGAAAAGAGAAGACCTTATATAATCTTGAAATGGGCAGAAAGTGCTGATGGATATCTGGATATAATAAGATCTGAAAATCATAAAACAGAGCCGACCTGGATAACCGGTAAACCGGAAAGAGTACTGGTTCATAAATGGAGAGCATCTGAGCAGGCCATCCTTGCAGGAGCAGAAACAGTGAGGGTGGATAATCCAAGGCTTAATGTACGGGATTGGCAGGGTACTGATCCTTTAAAATTAATCCTGAGTAGTTCAGGATCTTTCAATAAAGGGCCGTCTGTGAGTAATTTATATAATAATGCAGTTGTATTTACCCATAATTCAAATGCAGATATTCCGGATGATGTGAAGGTAGTACTCAGGAAAGATGCACCTTCTTCGGTTCAAATATGCGAGTACCTTTATTCGTCCGGCATTCAATCGCTATTAATTGAAGGAGGAGCAGAAGTGCTTAATCATTTTATTTCAACAGGATTTTGGGATGAAGCCAGGATCTTTACCGGAGACGATTATTTTAGAGAAGGTGTAAAAGCACCTCTGATAAACGGGATACTATCTTCAAAGACAGTTTTCAGCGGGAGTTCCCTTGAAATATATTTAAAGAATGGAAGTTAGGATTATCTGAGAGTGATAATTATGAGAAATATTTCTAATTTTGATATATCGTTGGAGAAATTAAACTTAGTCTTGAAAATATGAAGAAGCGAATATTTTTAATGGCAACCATTATGACCCTGGTGGCAGTATGTGCTTTTGGACAAAGTGCCAGGAAGTATTACAAAGCAGGGGTGGAGTTTGTTGATAATCTGAAATATGATGACGCTATCGTTCAGTTTACAAGCGCCCTTAGCCTGGAACCTTCAAATCCTGATTACTATTATGCCAGAGGGCAAGCTTATGAAAAGCTGTCAAAATATACTGAAGCTAAGGCTGATTTTGAGAAGACACTGGTTTTTGCACCGAAAGATATTGATGCAATGATCAGCCTGGGTGATGTCTGTAATAAGCTGGGCAAGTATGATGAGGCCCTGAAGATTCTTAACCACGTTTCAACACTTGATAAGCGAAATTCAAAGGTTTATCCTGAAAAGGTAATGTCTCTGTATTACCTTAATAAATATGACCAGGCGCTTCAGGCTTCAGATACAGCAATAATAATTAAAGATACACCATTGGATTACTATTGGCGAGGCCTTATCTATATAAGACTAAAAAACAATGTACTTGGAGAAAAGGAATTGCGCAAATCAATTTCAAAAGACAAGAAACTGGCTGAACCAAGAATTGCCCTTGCCGACCTGCTGATTTCATCAAATCCAAAAGAAGCAATGGATCAGTGTAATGAAGTAATTAAAAATAACGACAGGAATACGGAAGCTTATCTTGAGAGAAGTAAGGTATATAGGAAAAACCTTGATTATCCCAGCGCAATCAATGATATTTCCAAAACAATCCTGATTGATTCTGTTAATCCGGCATTTTATTATGAAAGAGGCAAATGCTACCAGAAATTCAATCAGCATACCAATGCAATTAATGATTTTTCAAAAACCATCTCTCTTAATGCAGAGCGTAAGGCGGAAGATCCCGATGTTTATTATTCAAGGGCTAAATCCTATGAAGAAATTATGGATTATGATAAAGCCAGGGCCGATTATAACAAGATTACATTTCTCTCCAAGTACGATGCAAAAGCACGCGAAATGCTGGAACTTTCCCAGAAGAGACTTTATGAACTAAACAGGGAGACTGATCCTCCGGAAATAGCAGTTGTAAGCCCGGTATCGGCAAAAGACACTGTAGAAATCAAAGGAGACAAAACGAATCTTCTTATCTCGGGTACCGTTAAAGATAAAAGTAAGATAAAATCTTTTAAGATTAATAATGAGAGTGTTATCCTGGTAGAAAAAAACGGAGTAAATTATTTCCTTGCAAATATTAATGTTAACGGCGTTGATAAGATTACTTTTTCTGCCATCGATGATTATGATAATGAAAAGATCCTGAATTATGTTCTTAAACGCACTGAAACTAACCCTCCTAAAATCATAATTGTTGCACCATATACAACTGAGGAAGGACAGGTTATGCTCGATACTCCGACACCCAATATTGCAATTCAGGGTAAAATTTCAGATGAAAGCCATATTAAATCGATTACAGTAGGCAATTATACGGCAAGCTATAATCCCAATGAACTAAATCCTTCATTTACAGCAACATTAGATGTTTCAAATTTAAATAAGTTTACCGTAGTTGCTGAAGATATCTATGGAAACAGGCAGGAAACCGAATTTACACTTAACAGGGAAGGTGCTGGAATCGCTGCAACCAATCCAATGGGAAGAACCTGGGTTGTATTTATCGAAAATTCCAGTTATGAAACTTTTGCAAGTCTTGACGGCCCTATAAAAGACATCAGTACAATGCGGCGAGCTCTGGCTAATTATCAGATAAATAACATTATTCCTAAAAAAGATATGACCAAGGCAGAGATGGAGAGATTCTTTAACATTGAACTCCGCGACCAGGTAAAGAAAAACCAGGTTAAATCCTTGATGATCTACTATGCAGGTCATGGCAAATATATTAATGATGTCGGTTACTGGATCCCGGTTGATGCAAAACGCGACGATGAATTTACTTATTTTAACATTAACTCGTTAAAAGCCGGATTGCAGGGTTACAGCGATGTAGTTGTTCATACTCTTGTGGTCTCCGATGCCTGCGAATCGGGCCCTGGTTTTTATTCTGCATCGCGCGCTGCGAATGAGGCTCCGACTTGTGATAATGCACAGGTGGCAGGTTCAAAATCAGCACAGGTTTTTGCCTCGGCTGGGGAAGCGTATGAGCTTGCTTCGGATAATTCAAAGTTTGCGGCAACATTTGCCAATACCCTGATGAATAACAAGAATGCTTGTATTCCAATCGAAACTGTTGTAAAGTATGTGACAGCTGCAGTTTTAACCGATAAAGGGCAAAAACCTAAGTTTGGAAACATACAGGGTCTGGAGGATGATAGGGGGACGTTCTTCTTTATTACCAAATAGGATCTGTTATGTCAGCCAGATTTTTAATAAAGAGCCAGGTAAAATTATTTGCCTGGCTTATGCTTTTTTTATCTGGCGTATACTTGCCTGTTAATGCACAAAAGTACTTTTTTGATAATTACAGCAATAAGCAGGGGCTCAGCGAACAAAAAGTTTATACCCTTCTCCAGGATTCAAAAGATTTTATCTGGCTTGGAACAGCTAACGGCCTTTCACGTTTTGACGGGAAGAGGTTTGAAAATTTCTCCTCGCGTGACTATCTGGCGTCAGGCGGGGTACAGACGATCTTTGAAGATACGTTGGGTTATATCTGGTTTGGTCATTTAAATCCTGGCGGGATTTCACGTTACGATGGTCGGATCTTTGAACAGGCAGAGTTCGACTCAATAAAAATAACCGGCGGTATTACAAGTATTATTCAGATTAAAGATAAAATCTGGTTTACTTCTGCAAATGACGGCGCTATTCAGGCTGATTTTCCGGTTAAAGACATAAAGCATATAAAAGCCAGGCAGTTCAGAGGCAAGGCAGGTTTAAGCGACCAGATTTATGGATCGAAATTAGAAAGGGACGGATCATTTATCTGCATAGCAGATGTAGGTTTGAGAAAGTACAAACCTGAAGAAAACAAGTTTGAAAACTACCGGATGCCACATATGACCACCTACTTTAGCACAAATTGTATGCTTGAAGACAAAAAAGGAAATTTATGGTTTGGAACCGACAAGGGGGGGCTATATAAATATATTATGTCAGAAAGCAGGATGGAGGTGATTGACCTACCTAAAAAAGGGGTCCCAAGTAATACAGTTTCCTGCTTAACTGAGGACAGTAAAGGTCGAATCTGGGTCGGAACATTCGGGGGCGGGATTGCTGTTTTTGAAGGTGACAATATGCGTAAGTTTGATGCAAGTAACGGGCTGAAAGCTTCAAAGATATATGATATTATAGAAGATGTTGAGGGCAATATTCTCATCTCTGACACGGATAACGGGCTTACGATATTTAAGGGTGATGCCTTTGAAACAATCAATGATAAAGAGGTGCTGCCCGATCCAAATGTTAATGCAATATATAAAGATAAAACCGGATCAATGTGGTTTGGAACAAATGCAGGCATTTCACGTTATTATCCGAGTTCAGAAAAGAAAACTGCAGTTTATAATAAGAAGAATAACTCGCTATACGAAGATATAAGGTTCATCAGGGAGGACAGAGATGGAAATCTATGGATCGGAGCGAACGAAGGTGGAGTGATCCTTTACAACATGAAGACTTCTAAATTTGAAGCACAGCCATATATCAACTCATACATCACCTCAAATCTTAACATGAGCGGGCAGGTGAAGGCTATGGAGATAGATAATCATAATAATCTTTGGGTAGGAACTTTAAACGGACTCGTCATAGGCACTATTAACGGGCAAAATTTTCAGAAATATAATTTCATGGACAGCTTAATAGTCGAAAATATATCATCTCTTTATTGCGATCAGAAAGGAGACATGTGGATTGGAACGGAAAAGATGGGAGGGAAGCCAGGCCTTATTAAATTTAATTCTGCAAAAAAAGACTTTAAGCGGATTCCGGCTTTATCGGGGATAATACCCAAGACAATGGTTATGGATTCACAAGGTGTTTTGTGGATTGGAACAAGTGAGGGGTTAAAAGCATTCAGAAATGATTCCGTCGTAATGAGTATTACGCAGAATGACGGATTTCTATCAAATATTATAAACCTGCTTACGGTAGGGGAAGATGGTAGCATTTACATCGGTACAAATAATGGGCTTAACAGGTATTTTCCCAAAAGTAAAAGAATATTTTCTTACACTGAAAGAAACGGTTTTACAGGAATTGAAACCAAACCAAATGCTGTATTTAAAAGCCTTTCCGGAGACTTGTGGTTTGGTACAGCCAATGGTGCTATACAGTTCATCCCGGCTAAGACTGTAACCAGGGATCTTGAGCCACTGACTCATCTTATGAATATGCAGGTAAATTATGTTACACGGGGAATGACCCCTGGTTTAAAGTTAAATTATAACGAGAAATCTGTCTTATTCGACTATTACAGCATTTGTCTCACAAATCCGGATGTTGTAAGATATAAGGTTAAGCTTGAAGGGGCAGATGAAGACTGGCAACCTGCAACTGACCAGACAAGGGTAATTTATTCAGCTCTCCCTCCGGGAAAATATACATTCAATGTAATAGCCAGCAATAGTCAGGGAGTATGGAACAGTAAACCTGTAACTTTTCATTTTGTAATAATGCCACCGTTTTATCTTACCTGGTGGTTTATCCTCCTCTCTATTGTAGTAATAGTGACAATTGTAGTTATATATATTAAAATCAGGGAACAAAATCTTATCAAAGAAAAAATTGTGCTTGAAGAAAAGGTCAAAGAAAGAACAGAAGAGGTGGTTCAGAAGAGTATGGAAATCGAAGAGAAAAACAGGGATATAACCGCAAGTATAAGATATGCCGAGCGTATACAGAGAGCAATGCTTCCAAGGGAAGATACTTTCAAGGAAACTTTTGTTCTTTTCATGCCCAAGGATATTGTAAGCGGAGATTTTTACTGGATGTACGATAATGGCGACTGGCAATTCATAGCCGTAGTTGATTGTACCGGTCATGGCGTTCCGGGAGCCTTTATGTCTATTATCGGCCATAACTCTCTGAATAAAGTTGTCAGAGAATATGGCTTAACACGTCCATCTGCGATTATAGATCAGCTCAATAATGAAGTAATGAAGGCTCTTATGCAACGTCATGAAAAAGCAATAACCGATGGAATGGATCTTGCCCTTATAGCCTTCAACAAGAAGAATTTTACACTTGAATTCGCAGGAGCTTTTAATCCATTATATGTTGTCAGAAAAGGAGAAGTATTTCTTTACAGAGGTGACAGATACCCGATTGGTATGACAACAATGGTTGAGAGGAAAAACTTTACCAATCAGCCAGTGGATATACAACCGGGAGATATGCTATATATGTGTTCCGACGGTTATGCCGATCAGTTTGGATCTGCTGCTGTTAAGAAATATAAGTCGGCGAATGTCAAAAAACTCCTGTCGGAGATCTGGAATCTTCCTGTGAATGAGCAAAAAGACAAGCTTGAAAAAGAGATATTGGAATGGAAAGGAGATCTTGACCAGGTGGATGATATACTTTTTGTTGGTACAAAAATCCCTGAAAATTAGATTCTTGCAATACTACGCGGATCCTTGTGCCAACCATCTTTTTCCCAAAGCAGTTCTATGACTTCCTCTGGTGAATTGGCAATTTCCCACATCCCTTTATGTTCAGATCTGAGAAAATGTCCTGATACCATATGTTCAAGAAAATCAATAAAGTATTTATAGAAATTCAGGGTATTCAGAATAATAATCGACCCTCTATATAATCCGAACTGCTTTAATGTCATTGCTTCGGTTAATTCTTCCAGGGTGCCCACTCCTCCGGGTAACGCAACCACAGCATCTGACATTGCAAACATTTGTTTTTTCCTTTCTGCCATATCGGACGTGACTATCATCTTGCTTACGGCAAAATGATCCCATCCTTCATCTTTCATGAACGACGGAATTACACCGGTTATCCTGCCTCCGTTTTCAATAACCGCATCAGCGAGCCTGCCCATCAGACCTATACCACCGCCTCCAAATACAACATCCATCTTAGCCCGTGCAAGGAGTGATCCAAGACTTGATGCAGCAATTGCGTAACAATTGTCTATACGGCTGCTTGATGAGGCAAACACACAGACTGTCATATAAGATTATTAAAAAAGGCCGTTTGAGATTACCCGAACGGCCATATTAAAAAAAATTATTTTCTAAATGAGAGCATTTAATTTTACAACAAAGTTCTTCTTTGGAACTGCCCCAACCTGTTTGTCAGCTATTTTCCCATCCTTGAAAAAAAGAATGGTCGGGATGTTTCTGATACTATATTTTGCAGCAACTTCAGGGCTGCTGTCTACATCGCATTTTACGACAATGGCTTTCCCTTCATATTCATGTGAAATCTCTTCCAGGATCGGAGAAACCATCCTGCAGGGTCCGCACCATTCAGCCCAGAAATCTACCACAACAGGTTTGTCTGATTTAATGACTATTTCGTCGAAGTTACCATCATTTACATCTAATTCCATAATAACTAATATTTCAAGATTTTACCATAATTATCTGTTGCAAAGATAGCTAATTAACTTTGAATTCTATTCCAGGGTGGTCCTCAAGATAAGAGAGTAACTCGTTATTCAGCCTTATCCGGAAGGTTCTGGAAAACATTGGAAGCGAAATTTTATCATCTGAATCAAGGAAAAGAAACTTAAGCTCGGTTTCGCCTTTATGTTCATTAATCAGGTTCCTCAGATCCTTAATCATTTCATTATCTATGTTTTCAGGGTCTATTTTCAGAGTGACTGATTTAATAAGTTCATCCTTGACACTTGATAAAAGATTAATTGCTTTAATCCTGAATTCAATTTCTTCTTCTTTGTACTTCCGTTTCTGTACTCTTCCTTTTACCAGAAGATAATAGCCGACAATGTAGAACTTGCTGTTTTCAATATAGTCTTTGTCAAATAACATGAACCGGAAGGAATCAGAATAATCCTGCAAGGTAAATGAACCGTAAGGTTTCCCATTTTTCCCTATACCAGTTTTTATGTCTGTCACCATTCCCGCCAC
>PLML01000118.1:0-20149 GCA_003141525.1 Bacteroidales bacterium | reverse complement strand
ATCAAACCCGCCGGTTTCTCCGAAAAGTGACTGCTGACTAGAAATCTTAACTGTTTTTGAATTGTTACCGTATCTGATGAGACTTTCTATAAAGCTTGATCCTTTAGTGTCGAGAGAAAAATACTGCGCCCTGGTTATTTTGAGGAAACAATCAAATGCACCCGCAACTGCCATAGCTTCAAGGTTTTTCTTATTAAGGGAGTTGAGGTTAACTCTTTCAACCAGATCATAAGCATCTTTATAAAGACCATTCTTCTCCCTTTCTTCAATAAGTTGTAATACCGCACTTTCCCCGACTCCTTTAATTGCCCCAAGACCGAATCTTATGTTTCCATCCTTATTAACAGTGAATTTCACATTGCTTTCGTTCACATCCGGCCCAAGTACTTCCATTCCCATTCTCCGGGTCTCATCCATGAAAGTCGTGATCTTTTTAATATCACTTATATTACGGCTAAGTACTGCAGCCATATATTCTGCCGGGTAATTGGCTTTCAGATAACCCGTCTGGTAAGCTATAAGGGCATAGCATGTCGAGTGTGATTTATTAAAAGCATATTGCGCAAAAGCTTCCCAGTCAGACCATATCTTATTTACAATTTCATCATCATAACCCTTTTTTGAACATCCATCCTGAAACTTCAGCTTCATTTCATCCATAATGGAACGTTTCTTTTTCCCCATGGCTTTTCTGAGGGAATCGGCTTCACCTTTTGAAAAGCCTGCCAGTTCCTGTGATAGTAACATCACCTGTTCCTGATAAACGGTTATTCCATATGTATCGTTAAGATATTTCTCCATTACAGGAATAGGATAGTCGATCTTCTCCGTACCATGCTTCCGTCTGATAAATTTTGGGATATATTCCATTGGTCCGGGACGGTAGAGAGCATTCATGGCAATTAAATCTTCCAGCCTGTTAGGTTCCAGATCTCTCAGGTATCTTTTCATCCCGGTAGATTCAAACTGGAATATTCCGGTCGTCTCGCCATTGCTGAAGAGATCAAAAGTTTTTTTGTCATCCAGAGGCAATGTGTCAATGTTAATCTCTATATTTTTTGACTTTTTTATATTCTCTACAGCGTCCTTAATTATTGAGAGCGTTTTTAAACCAAGAAAATCCATTTTNNAGCGGAATATAATTATCAAGAGAATCTTTCCCGATTATTATACCACAGGCATGTACGCCTGTTTGTCTGACTGAACCTTCGAGGACCTCCGCATATTTCAGGGTTTGCGCAATAAGTTTATTCGATGATTCTCTTTCCCGGGCCAATTCAGGCACTTCTGCGTATGCTGCTTTAAGTGTGATCCCTGGTCTTTCAGGAACAAGTTTGGCAAGTCTGTCAGCATCTGGCAAGGGTAATTTTTGTACCCGCGCAACATCGCGAATGGCCATTTTTGCTGCCATCGACCCGAATGTGATAATATGGGCAACCTTATCGTGCCCGTATTTATTAACAACATATTTCAGCACAGCCTCTCTTCCATCCTCATCGAAATCGATATCAATATCAGGCATTGAAATACGATCGAGATTCAGAAATCTTTCGAACAGAAGTCCATATTTAATAGGATCTATATCTGTGATTCTCAGGCAATATGCAACTGCAGATCCGGCAGCTGATCCTCTTCCCGGACCAACTGAAACCCCCATTTCTCTGGCAGCTCTAAGAAAATCCTGTACTATAAGGAAGTAACCGGGGAATCCCATTTTGGCAACCATTTCCAATTCAAAATCAAGCCGGTCTGTTTGTTCCTTTGTCAATATTCCCCATCTTTCTTCGGCCCCTTTATAGGTCAGAAATTTCAGGTACTGATCTTTGTCGGAATAACCTTCCGGGAGGTCAAATTCCGGCATAATTGGCTCATGATCGAGCTTGTATTTTTCAACTTTAGCCACCAGAAGGGCCACATTATCGATGGCTTCAGGAATATCGCTAAAAATGATGCGCATCTCGTCTTCACTTTTCAGAAATTCCTGCTTTGAATATCTTAACCTGTTAGGATCGTCAATATCTTTTGCGGTATTAATGCATATCAGCCTGTCGTGGGCTTCCGCATCTTCTGCATTTATAAAATGGATATCATTTGTTGCTATAATCCGGACATTGTATTTCAAAGACAATTTTTTAAAAGCTTCGATGACTTTTTGTTGAAGTGGAAAAGCAGTTCTGTCTGCATCGGGATCATATGTCTCGTGCCTTTGAATCTCAAGGTAAAAATCATCACCAAAGATGTCAAGATAACTCTTAAGAGCTGCCTCTGCACCTGACATTGTGCCATTAAGTATTTCATCCTGAATCTCTCCTGCCAGACAGGCTGAAGAGGCTATAAGCCCCTCTTTATACTTGATTAATAGTTCTTTGTCGATCCGAGGCTTATAATAAAAACCTTTGATCCAGGCAATTGAGACCAGCTTGATAAGATTCTTGTATCCAGTCAGGTTTTTCGCAAGGAGGATAAGATGATCCCCGGAACGGTCTTCTTTCCCGCTGACATCTTCAATTGACCTCTTCGCAACATAAATCTCACATCCGATTACAGGTTTTATCCCTTTTTTTGTGGCGCAGTTGTGAAACTCCTTAACCCCGAACATATTGCCATGATCGGTGATGGCAAGAGCCTCCATTCCCAGAGATTTAACCTTGTCGATCAGTGAACTGATATTAGAGGCACCATCCAGTATAGAGTATTGAGTATGAACGTGTAACTGTGCAAATCCGGCCATGGGTGCAAAGAAAATATTCTGTAAGATAAGTTCACAAAAATACGCAAAATTGAATTAAGATTTGACGAGTCCGGTTATCAATAAAAAAATAATCTATGTCGAGCTCGCCGGGGTAATCGAAGAAAATCAATAAATTTGGTACAGGATTTCTGATAGTAATAATAAATATTATATCTTTGCAGCCACAATTTTTAAAACAGGTTAAATAAAAAGCGTAAGAATTAATGGCAGTTAAAATCAGATTAGCTAGAAAAGGCCGTAAGAAGCTGGCCTTCTACCACATTGTGGTTGCAGATAGCAGATCGCCACGGGATGGCAGATATATTGAAAAAATCGGATCGTACAATCCTATCACTAACCCCGCTACAATCGAACTCGATTTCGATAAAGCGTTAGGTTGGCTGCAAAATGGCGCATTGCCTACAGATACATGTAGAGCTATCCTGTCTTATAAAGGTGTCCTTATGAAAAAACATCTTCTTGAAGGTGTTAAAAAAGGAGCGTTTGACGAAGCTGAAGCTATAAAGAGATTCGAAGAGTGGATTAAGCAAAATGAAGCAAAAATTGAAGCTAAAAAATCTAATCTTGAGAAATCCCAGGATGATGAATTAGGGAAAAGGCTTTCGGTTGAAAAACGTGTGAATGAAGCAAGGGCAGCAAAGCTTGCCAAGAGGAATGCAGATCTTGCAGCTAAAGCAGCAGCAGGAGAAAAAGCTGAGGCTATCGCCGAAGAGGCAGCACCGGCAGAGGAAACGGCTCAGTCACCCGCTTCAGAAGAGACTGCATCAGAACCGGTTGCAGAAGATAAGCCTCAGGAGTAACTGAGTGGTCATAAGGATCAACGATCCAATGGCTTACAAATGCGACATATTACTTGGCAGGATCACCAGAATCAGCGGCTTTGAAGGTGCCGTTGCAATTAAGTTAGAGAAAATCTTTACTGAAAATATTCCCGAAATGGAATCGGTCTTCCTTGAAATTGAAGGAAAACCGGTTCCTTTTTTTATATCAAGGCTGGAATATTCCGGAGCGGATATTTTAAAGCTCTCGTTTCAAGGGTATGATTCTATTGAAAAAATAAGTGAATTCATAGGTTGCAGGATTTATTTAACGTCCGGTTTTTATAATGAAAAGCTGACAGAGGATAATGAGAACCTCATCGGGTACAGGGTATATGTTCAGGAAGATAAACTTCTCGGATCAATTTCGGAAGTTTTGGAAAATAATGGACAATGGCTTCTTAATGTAAAATCAGTAAATAAGAAAGATATTCTGATCCCTTTTCATGAACATTTTGTTGTCGGTTTTGATAAAGGGAAGAAAGTTATCGTTATGAATATTCCCGAAGGGCTCACAGAGATTAACTGAAATATTTTTTTCGACTTGTGCAGCTTTTTCTGAAAAAGCAGGTCTATAGATAGTAAAATCTTAATATTCATTAATCCACAACACTATGAAAAGGGGAATTATCTTATCTGCATTTATTTTATCAATATCTGTATCGTCAGGATTTGCCGTCGGGCAGCCGGTTGTAAAAGAAACCAGGGATGTTAAAGACTTTACAAAAGTCAGCTTTGGTGTGGCAGGTAACCTCTACATTAATATTGGTCCTGAATTTAAAGTTGTTCTTGAAGGTGAGAAAAGAGATCTTGAGGACATAATTACTGAAGTATCAGGAGGAAGACTTGTAATTAAAAAAGATAACTGGAGATTTAATTTAAATGAAAAGGTTACTGTTTATATTACTATGCCTGAGTTAAAGGGATTGGGTGTTTCTGGTTCCGGGAAAGCCGAAATAAAAGACGCGGTTAAAGCAGAAGAACTTGATCTGAGTGTTAGCGGGAGCGGCAAAATATTTACCGGTGATGTAATTGTTTCAAAGCTTGATTGCGGCATATCAGGATCAGGGGATATAGTTCCAAGCGGAAACGGGACCGCAAACAAAGCCGATATTTCAATCAGTGGATCGGGTAATTACGAAGGAGAATCATTTAAGATCGGGACAGCTGAAATACACATTTCAGGAAGCGGAAATTGCAGTTGTTATGTTACTGAGTCAATCAGAGCAAGTGTCTCAGGTAGCGGGAATGTGACTTATGGAGGCAACCCTAAGGTTGATGCTCATGTGTCCGGCTCAGGGAAAGTAAGATCTAAATAAATTATTTCCTGATAATCTTAATTGTTCCATCAGGATTTACTTTGATGACGGGGGATGCAATACTCTCACTCCGGTCATTCTGACGGTAATTGACAACAAAATCAACTTTTTCAATCAGACTCTTTTCAATTTCGTTGAAATTAACCGGAGAGGGACTTCCGCTGGGATTAGCTGAAGTAGAAACAATCGGTTTACGAAACCGGGTTATCAATTCGCTGCAGAATTCATCATGGCAAATTCTAATTGCAATTGAATTATCTTTACCGCAAACCCCTTCTGCAAGATTTTTCCCTTTCGGGTAGATAATAGTGAGTGGACTATCGGAAACACCGGCGAGTTCGAATACTATCTCCGGGCAATTTTCAACATACCACTCAATCATAGACAATCCGTCAACAAGAATAATGAGACTTTTACTCTCATCTCTTGCTTTGATTTTAAAAATCTTGCTGACTGCGGTTTCATTTGTCGGATCACAACCTAGACCCCAAATAGTATCTGTCGGATAGAGTATAATGCCTCCTTGTCTTAGGGTCTTCAAAGACTCTTTTATATCGTCTTCGTAAGTCATTCAAAAGAAGTTATCGCCCAACGCCCTTTTTGTTCAGAAGCCTCAGCTTCTTGTATTTACTGAAAGTGGATTTTGCATACATTGAGCAGATAAGGTATCCATTGCGACCATCAAGGAAACCTCTATGTATTATATAGGATCTGAAAAATCCCCAGATAAAATGAATATATGGAGTGAACAGATTGGCCTTTCTTCCTGCTTTGTAAAACTCCTCAGCTCCAAGAGTTGAATACCTGTTCATTTTATCTTTATGATCCTGCAGGGAAAGAAAAGGCCAGTGGAGCAAGTCACCTTTCAGTTTTCCAATTGAAGCTCCATTTGACATTATAAATTTCTCATGCAGATTTAATTTTCCCCATTTACCATGATCAGCGTAGAAAAGTCTCAATTGCCTGTCAGGGTACCACTCTGAATAATGGATCCAGTTTCCGCAATAGTTGCCTCGTCTGTTAAAGAGGTACCCATCATAATCCCATTTATCTTTAATAGCTAAGATAGATTCCCTGAGCCTGTCGCTTAAAGCTTCATCAGCATCAAGGGAAAGAATATTTTTGTGAGTGGCAAGTTTCAGAGCAAAATTCTTCTGATCGCGGAATCCTTCAAATTCATGTTGTATAAACCTGACATTATATCTATTACAGATCTCTTCAGTTGAATCTGTGGAGAATGAATCAACTACTACAATCTCATCTGCAATCCCATCCAGTGAAGCAAGACATTTATCAATAAACAACTCTTCATTATAAGTTATGATTACGGCAGATATTTTAGGCATANNAGGTATTTTTTCTATGAATCATTCAACAATAATTCTTCACATGTTAGTAACTGTATGTTTAACACAAATATCATGCCGGGATGTCATACTCCCTAAGTGCTTCATTTAGAGAGGCCTTCTTATCTTTAGATTCTTTACCATTTGAGGTTTCCAAGTCTTTCTAAAGCCTTCAGAACGCTTTCATGGGTGGCAAATGAAGAAAACCTGAAGTATCCTTCACCCGAGGGGCCAAAGCCTGATCCGGGAGTACCAACCACATAGGCTTCATGCAGCAGTTTATCAAACAGTTCCCAGGATTTAATTTGCCGGCCTGAATTTACCCATACATACGGGGCATTGACGCCGCCGAAAACCTGAAAGCCTAGTTTGACAAGACTTTCACGCAGTATTTTAGCATTATTCATATAGTAACCAATGGTAGCCTTTACTTCTTTTTTCCCTTCAGGTGTAAAGATAGCCGCGGCGGCTTTCTGCACAGGGTAGGATACACCGTTGAATTTTGTAGTATGCCTTCTGAACCAGAGCGGGTACAGGGGTTTATCTGATCCATCTGAACTTGAAGCAACAAGAATCTTAGGGATAACCGTATAGGCACAGCGGGTCCCTGTAAATCCTGCCGTTTTTGAAAAACTGCGAAATTCGATAGCTACTTCTTTGGCTCCTTCAATTTCATATATAGAATGCGGAATTTCGGGGTCAGAAATATAAGCCTCATATGCTGAATCGTAAAGTATGATGGCTTTATTTTTAATTGCATAATCGACCCATTTTTTTAACTCCAGCTTACCAGCTGTTGTTCCTGTGGGATTGTTAGGATAGCAGAGGAAGATTATATCCACTTTCTTTTTCGGAATTTCGGGGATAAAACCATTTTCAGCGTTACAGGGCAGGTATACGAGCCCGTCGTAGTACCCGTTTCCCAGATATTCACCGGTCCGGCCTGCCATCACGCTTGTGTCGACATATACTGGATAAACAGGGTCCTGCATGGCAATGACATTATTAAGGCCGAAGATCTCCAATATATTGCCAGTATCACATTTTGAACCGTCCGAAACGAAAATCTCGTCAGCATATATATCAGCACCGCGATCCTGGTAGTCGTTTTTTGCAATAGCTTCGCGCAGAAAATCATACCCTTGTTCGGGCCCGTATCCTTTAAATGTTTCGGCTTTCGACATTTCTTCAACACCTTCATGAAAAGCACGGATGATAGAAGGTGTAAGTGGCTGCGTTACATCGCCAATCCCCATTTTGATGATGTCGGCCTGCGGATGCGCTTTCTGAAATTCACGAATCCGCCGTCCAATTTCAGGGAACAGGTAACCAGCCTGAAGTTTAAAATAATTATCGTTTATCTGCGCCATTTTGTATATTTTAGCGGCAAATATATTAAAGTTACTTTTCATCCTGAAACAATGAATTATATTTATTCCAAAGTAAGCAACGAAAAGAAGTTTTTTGGCAACACCAACCCGATTCAACTATCCGAAAAATACGAAACCCCGCTCTATGTATATAACGAAAATATTCTGCGCAAACGATGTCGTGATCTGAAAGGACTTATTTCCTATTCAAATTTCACGGTCAACTATTCCCTAAAGGCAAACAGTAACCTCGAACTCATTAAGATTGTAAGGAGTGAAGGATTGCGGGTGGATGCCATGTCGCCCGGCGAAATATATATAAATATGATGGCAGGGTACAAACCAGAAGAAATTTTATACATCAGCAATAATGTAAGTGAACATGAGTTTAGCTATGCCATTCATGCGGGGGTAAAGATTTCCGTCGATTCTGTTTCGCAGCTGGAGACGTTTGGTAAGATCAACCCGGGAGGCAAGGTGGCATTCAGGGTGAATCCGGGTGTCGGAGCCGGGCATCATGAAAAAGTGACGACTGCCGGGCGAAAGACCAAGTTTGGGATCGAAATGAATAGAATTCCTGAGGTAAAAAGAATCATCAAAGAATATAACCTTAAACTAATCGGGATTAACCAGCACATCGGTTCACTTTTTATGGACGGTGAAGCCTATCTGGAGAGTACCGGCAATATACTTTCCATAGCCAGGCAATTCAACGACCTTGAATTTATCGACCTGGGGGGAGGATTTGGGATTCCATACAATAAACAGTCCAATCAACCCCGGCTCGACCTGAAAGAGCTGGGCGGGAAACTTTCGGAGGTTATTCATTCATGGGTAAAAGAGTATGGAAAAGATATCGAATTCAAGATTGAACCCGGACGATATATAGTGGCCGAATCAAGTATCCTGCTGGGAAAAGTAAATGCACTTAAAACGAATTACAATATTAAATATATCGGCACCGACCTGGGTTTTAATGTGCTTATACGTCCTGTTATGTACGGTTCACATCACGATATTGAGATATACCGTGAAAATGACACTCCCTCGTTAAAAGAGGAAACCGTGAGTATCGTGGGCAATATCTGTGAAACAGGCGATATAATTGCAAAAGACAGAAAACTCCCTGAAATTATTGAGAATGATATTCTTGGTGTACTTGACAGCGGAGCTTATGGATATTCAATGAGCTCGAACTACAACAGCCGGCTGCGGCCGGCCGAAGTCCTGATAGAAGCCGATGGCAATCCCCGACTTATACGCAGAAGAGACACCCTTGATGATCTTGTCAGAAATTTTATACTTTAGTAGCAAGACTATATCAATTAACAATGGAGAAAAACGGTTTTGTTAAGATGCACGGACTAGGCAATGAGTACATTGTCCTGGAGAGTACAAAAATAGATTTCCAACTCACGAAACAGGCTATAATACGTTTGTGCAACATCCATTTCGGAATCGGCTCCGATGGCATTGTTATGATGGTCCCGTCGACAAAAGCTGATTTTGGTTTCAGGGTTTATAATCCGGATGGTTCGGAGGCGGAAAAAAGCGGCAACGGGCTGCGTATTTTATGCAAGTATCTCTATGATTATGGCCATGCAAAGACCCGGCAATTTTCACTGGAAACAATGACCGATATTGTTTATGCCGATATCGTTGAAGTAGAAAAAGGAAAAGCAATGCTGATTCGGTTGGATATGGGGAAGGCAATCTTTGCATCGCGCGATATACCGGTTAATTCGGATCAACCGGAATTCATCGGGCAAAAAATAATGGCAGGAGATAAGGAATTTGAAGTGAACTGTGTGTCAGTAGGCAATCCGCATTGTGTTGTTATCAAACAGGAGCTGGACGAGAAAGAAATCCGCACCTACGGTCCTTTACTGGAAAATCATCCATTATTTCCCAACCGCATCAATGTGCAATTTGCCAGGGTCCTTTCCGATCACGATGCACAGATTCTGATCTGGGAGCGGGGAGCTGGTTACACTCTGGCATCCGGCAGCTCATCCTGTGCAGCATCATGCGTTCTCGTTAAAAGAGGTCTGATCAAAGGCGATATTACCATGCATATGCAGGGAGGAACGCTGAAAATACAAATTGATAAGAACTGGAACATTAGCATGACAGGCGAGGTACGTGAAATCGCCAGAGGAGTGCTGGGTGATGAGCTGTTGGAAGATCTGAACAAACCCTTTGCGAGTTGAAACAATAAGGTAAGAAGTGATCTGGTCAAAACCATGTAAAACAATGTATATTAATGCGATACAAATTTGGAATTTTTTAATGACCGGAATTGTATTTGTTTTGCTTTTCTGTTTGGTAGTAATTAAATGTGTCCTATATTTGTAGCTTCCGTACCTTTGTTTTTATCCTCACTTTGGTATACTGAATTGTTGTGATTTGATTTGTATTAATAATTAACCTATGAATAAATTTATTTATTTAGCAGCAACTCCTGAAGCATTGATTGCTTCTATGCTGCCACCGGTGGAGTTTGGTTCATACCTGTCAACCGGCACAAAAAAAAGAAATAAAGGTCAGGCAATTTTCTTTGAGGTTGACCTTGCAAAGATTGAAAAATTGATCGATATGGATAGTCTGAACAAGCGATGTGTTGCCAAAGCCGACGGCAAACCTAAAAGCTCCGTCTATCTTTCAGTTTACAAAACACTGGAAATGATACCATTATCAGCTCTTATGAGTCTGTATCTTACAACCGATAATGGACATACACTGGAATTGAAAAAAGCAACTTATATCAGTTCAGGAGAAGTTAAAGGCAAGCTGCATCTTTTTCAGGAGTTATGCCCTGTTACGCCATTGGTTGCCAGTGGATTAACTCCTTCTGCGTTCCTTAAAAGGCTTACTGACGGATCAACTCCTATTGTTCTTCCAAAACTGTTTTTTGTTGATCTGAAGCTGGGAGAACTGGCAACAAATCCTCTTTCAGGTTCTGTTGAAAATTTGCCTTATTCAAACATAGGTCACCTCAGAGACTGTCTGGAAATTTTAAAAGGCGAATATGAAAAACACATGAAGACAGTTCAGCGTGTTTATTCAGGGTCGCTTCTCTACAGAACAATCGAAACCGGTTTCTATGTTGGTTCGAAGGACGAGATCCTTTATTATCCTTATCCGAGTCTGTCAGAGTTGGAAAACATTAATTATGAATTTTTTAGATCTATATAGTATTAATCTTTTTAATTGAATATTTATTATGGTGAGTTTACCGGGGGCAACCCCTTTTGAAGTAGTCGCAATCTGGACTGTTCTTGTTATTGCATTTTTCGGACTTGCTTATGCAATGTTTCTGCGTCGGCAGGTAATGGCCCATGATAAAGGAACAGAAAAAATGCAGGATGTCTGGGATGGGATACGATTAGGAGCAAATGCTTATCTGAAAAGACAGCTAAAAACTATTGTTCCACTAATTTTCGTCTTTACTATTATTCTTTTTCTGTCAGTTTATGTAGTTCCTCCAACAGAAGAATCAAAACTGCGTTTTGCGGGTTATTCTGATGAAACGTTAAAACTGGTCATTGGTATTGGCAGGGCTATCGCTTTCATCATGGGTTCTTTCTTTTCACTCATGGTAGGTCAGTTTGGTATGAGAATGGCTGTTCAGGCAAATGTTCGTGTAGCTTCAGCATCAAGAAGAAGTTTTGGCGAAGCTCTTAAAATTGCTTACCGCGCAGGTACAGTTACAGGAATGCTTACAGACGGGTTAGGTTTACTTGGCGGCACACTGATTTTTATTATCTTCGGTGTTGCGTCACCCGATACATTACTTGGATTCGGGTTTGGAGGCACATTGCTTGCTCTCTTTATGAGGGTCGGTGGTGGTATCTATACAAAAGCTGCGGATGTAGGAGCTGACCTTGTTGGAAAAGTTGAAGCCGGCCTACCTGAAGATGATGAACGTAACGCAGCAGTTATTGCCGACCTCGTTGGAGATAATGTTGGTGACTGTGCTGGTATGGCAGCTGACATTTTTGAATCATATGAAGTTACAATTGTTTCAACATTAATACTTGGTGTGGTTCTGTTTACCCAGACACACCAGCTTTCATGGATCATTTTCCCGTTGCTCGTCAGAGGTATAGGAGTTCTCTCTTCAATAATTGGTACTTACCTTGTAAAAGGAGCCAAAGATGATAAAAGCAACAATGCTCTAAAATCAATCAATAAAGGTTTCTATTCCTCAGCTGCAATAAGTATCATGGCATTCGGAATTCTCTCCTTTTTCTATCTGCATGACTGGCGCTCATTTCTGTCAGTAGTGGTAGGGATTATACTTGCCATTGTTCTCGATGAAATAACCAAACATTTCACGGATGGGAATTTTCACCCTGTTAAGGATATTGCAAAAAATGCAAAAACAGGATCTGCAACTCTGCTATTAAAAGGTATGAGTTATGGATTTGAAGTTGCCGTATGGCAGACATTAGTAATTGCAATTACAATTCTTGCTTCAATTATGATCTATCATGGTCAACCTGTCACTTATATCCTTTATGGAGTTGCTATGACAGGTATCGGTATGCTTACTCTGACCGGTAACAATGTCGCAATGGATGCTTTCGGACCTATTGCAGACAATGCAAACGGAATTGGGGAATTATCACATCTCGATAAAGATGCCCGTAAGATCATGGACTCGCTCGATGCAACCGGGAATACTACTAAAGCTATTACCAAAGGTGTTGCGATTGGCTCGGCTGTAATTGCAGCAGTAGCATTATTCGGATCCTTTATAACTGATGTTAGTAAAGTTCAGATTCAGATGGGATTTGATAAGGTATCCCAGCTGATTGAGACAGGTATACGAATATCAGTTCCAATGGTTTTCATAGGGTTACTTATTGGCGGAACAATTCCATTCCTGTTCTCATCTCTTACAATCAATGCAGTTACACGTGCAGCCGCACAGATAGTTGAAGAAGTTCGCCGTCAGTTCAGGATTCCTGGTATTATTGAACGAACTGTAAAACCTGATTATCAGAGAGCTGTTGATATCTGTACTGTATCTGCGCAAAGAGAACTCATACCGTTGGCGCTGATTGCTGTAGTAACTCCGATACTTATTGGATCGTTGCTCGGGGTAGAAGCATTAGGTGGATTCCTTGCAGGAGTAATTCTCTCGGGGCAGCTGCTTGCAGTCTTCATGGCAGACGCCGGCGGTGCCTGGGACAATGCAAAAAAGACCATCGAGGACGGACTCTATGGTGGCAAAGGCTCTGATGCTCATCATGCAGCCGTGGTAGGTGATACAGTTGGTGATCCTCTCAAAGATACGGCAGGTCCTGCACTTAACCCGATGATCAAGGTTATAAACCTGGTCTCTCTTCTTGCTTCTCCTGTAATTATTGCATACCAGAAACCCGGACATGCATCGGTGGGTATGTTTATCACCGGCGTATTCTGCCTTGCAATAATAATTGGGGCAATTACATTCTCCAAGAGAGGCGGATTTAAAAAAGAAGTTTTCGAAGCATAAAGTTTTAGTTTAAACCGGAAGGATTAAACATTCAAAATTTTTTGATGTAGAGACAGGTCTCAGACCTGTCTCTACATTTTATAAACATGTTAATGATTTATAAACCTGCCTGAATAATTACGGGGAGCTGTTTTTACCAATTTTGCTGCCCCATACTATTGTTCAGATTAAGAACCCGGAGTTTTGTTGGTGGCCATCACCATTTTTACTTTTAATCGGGTACCAATTTCAAGAAGATCAGCAAGATCCTGAACTGTCAGCGAATATTCAAGCCTGAGAATAACTGTCGGTTCCTGGAGAGTGATAATTCTCGATTTCAGGAGTGGTTCAATATCATCAAAGTTTATCTGATGGCTGTCGATATAATATTTTTTATCTTTTGTAACTGAGATTGTAATCTGCTGTTTGTTAAGGTTCTGGGCTGATTTTGAATTAGGTAATAATAGCTTGATCACATTTGGATTAGCCAGCGATGAAACAATCAGGAAGAATAAAAGCAGGAAAAACATAATATCATTCAGAGATGAAGTACTGACCTCCGCCTTGAATTGTCTTTTTCTTTTGATAATCATTTTATAATGCTTTTATGACCTCATTTACCTGTCTTTGCATATCGATCGAATAGCGATCTATCATCATTTGCAAATAATGATAACAGCTGTACGCTATAACTCCTACAATCAATCCTGTTCCGCTGCAGATCATTTTCTGATACAAACCACCGGCTATTATACCAATACTTATATTATCAGCCAGTGAAATGTTATAGAAGATCTTAATTACACCGGCAATAGTCCCGATAAAGCCAAGCATAGGGGCAATGCCTGCAATAATTCCGAGATATCCTGTGTTTTTTTCCATTTCAGATATCTCGAGGTTGGCAGTGGCTTCCATATAATTCTCAATATCCGTCGGAGTTTTTCCACTCTGGCTGAGTCCGCTCTCAAGAATTCTTCCTATCGAAGTATCATTATTCCTCGTGTGTACAAGAGCTTCCTCGGGTCTTTTGTTTTGAATCTCCCCTATAATATTATTAATAAGATTTTCATCAACCACCGCACTTTTTCTGATGTAAAGATATCTCTCTATGAAAAGATATATACTGAATATCGACAGAAGAATGATTGGTATCATTATAAATCCGCCCTTCATAAGAAGTTCAGCCACATTATTGACTGAATTGGTGTCTCTTAAATGTGGTTGATCAATTGCCAGTAAAATGTAAGTATAAAGCATTTTTGTCCTTTTGTTTAGCTGTCAGAGATATTAATTGTTAATCGCCCTGGAAGAACTATAATTTATAACAAACAAATGTACAAACTCTTTAGGAAAAACCTGTGGTAACAATTAAATTTGGATTTTTTATAGGATAACTGTAAATTCCGTGCTTGATTCAATAAGGAAATTTAGTGAAAGTGATAATTTTTATATTAAGATTTCGTTTTGATTAATAAATAATAATACAAACCAATATGACTGCACTCCTTTTGTATATAGCCCAGGCTTTTGATACTCTGAATAAAACTGTCGCGGGTGCACCCGCGCTTCCCGTACAGCACGCCCCTGAAGCAACGAAAATGATAGATATCATTATGAAGGGTGGTGTCATTATGATACCAATAGCTTTGCTTTCCATAATAGCTGTTTATGTTTTTATTGAACGTTATATAACAATACGACGTCACATCAGTTCAGAAGTTGAGTTTATGAACAGCATACATGAATATATCCTGAATGGAAGAACTGATTCAGCTCTTACGCTATGCCGCAATACTGCTAAACCAATTGCCAGAATGATAGAGAAAGGGATTTCCCGACTAGGTAAGCCTATCAAAGAAATTGAAGAAGCCATTGAGATTGCTGGCAAATTTGAAGTATACGACCTTGAAAAGAATATACAAATCCTCGCTGTAATAGCGGGTATCGCGCCGATGTTTGGTTTCCTGGGAACTATAATCGGAGTAATAAAAATATTCTTCAATATTTCGATGACAAGTGATGTAAGCATAGGCAGTGTTTCTGCAGGACTTTATGTCAAAATGGTTTCCAGTGCATCGGGACTCATTGTTGGTATACTCGCATATATCGGATACCACTGGCTCAATATAATGGTGAATAAAGCAATACACCAACTTGAATGGAACGCAATGAATTTCATTGACCTGTTAAAAAGCCCGTCAAAATGATAAGCCTGCGTAAGAAAAAAGACTTTACGGCTGAAGTATTCACTTCTTCTATGAACGATATTATGTTCTTTCTTATGCTGTTTTTTATCATCATATCTACACTGCTCAATCCCAGCATGATAAGAGTTTCATTGCCCAATTCACGGAGCAGCCAGACAATTCAGAAGAAGGAGATAAATCTGACGATGACTAAAGAGAAGCTTTATTTTGTGAACAATACCCAGATTCCTTTTGAGGCGCTTGAATCGCAACTGAAAAAAGAACTGACGCATTCTCCCGACGCATTCATTATGTTACGTTTTGATAATACGCTCCCAATCCAGGACCTGGTAAATGTACTTTCTATAGGGAACAGGTTAAATTCAAAAATGATTATCGCCACGGCAAAGTCAAGGTAATCTCCACTTCAATTATATGAAAAACATCCTCTTATGCTCCACTTATTATATTTCGAAAAGGGTATTATTACTAATCCTTTTATTTATGTTACCGCTTGCGGTATCTGCCTCTTCAGGGAAGGTCCCCTCTATTGGTCCCGTAAGGCTTGAATTCATAATATTCGGATTAATTCTTGTTGGTGTTGCACTTCTTCATAAACAAACTTTCTGGGTTGCGGTAACTGGACTGACAGTCTTGCTGATCTTCAAATTTGTTTTTGATCCCGGATTTCATTTTATGGANNCTTGGATTTGCGATCCTTGCAAAGATATTTGAAGAATCCGGAGTGCCTGAAATTTTGCCTAAATTTCTTCCTGATGACTGGAGAGGTCCGTTTCTGCTGCTTGTATTTGTTTGTGTAATTTCTTCTTTCCTCGACAATATTGCAGCAGCACTGATTGGTGGAGCAATCGCCATTGTGGTTTTTAAAAACAGAGTTCATATTGGTTTTATTGTTGCAATTGTTGCTGCCAGTAATGCAGGGGGCAGTGGCAGTGTTGTTGGTGATACAACGACTACGATGATGTGGATTGATGGGGTTAGTCCATTTAATGTTCTTCACGGATTCGTGGCCGCATTGACAGCACTTCTCTTTTTTGCCTGGTTCGCCTCACACCAGCAGGATAAGTATCAGAGAATCCAAAAAGATGCCACTTCAAATGTTAAGGTTGACTGGATGAAACTGGTGATTGTCTTATTAATGCTCGTAGGTGCGATTATTTCCAATTTCCTTTATGATATGCCTGCATTGGGTGTTTGGATTGCCATACTTATTGGAACTGCTATCAGACCTATTCCGTGGAAAGAAGTGCCGGGTGCAATTAAGGGAACTGTTTTCCTTCTCTGTCTTGTTTCCTGTGCATCACTTATGCCTGTAGAGGATCTTCCAAATGCTTCCTGGGTGACTGCCCTGGCGCTTGGTTTTGTTTCAGCAGTTTTTGATAATATCCCGTTGACGAAATTATGTCTCGAACAGGGTCATTATGATTGGGGAATGCTCGCTTATACTGTAGGCTTTGGAGGATCGATGATCTGGTTCGGTTCATCTGCCGGTGTTGCAATTACAAATAAATTTCCCGAAGCCCGCCATGTGGGTCGCTGGGTAAAGTACGGCTGGCATGTCGCAGTGGCTTATATAATAGGGTTTGCTGTTTTATATTTTACGATGGGATGGGAACCTGCCGATAACAGAGAGCACAAGATTGTTAATTGTCCTGTACCGGGTTGCCCAATGGCAAATAAACATGAAGTCCCAAAGAGCTTTAACTATTGAGGCGGCATCAGTGTTTCTTTCTTTTCCTGGTAAAGTCTCATGCTCTCCAGAATAATCTCATATGCTTTTTCCCTGTTCATGAATTGTTCGACGATAACATTCTTATGTTCGAGCGTTTTATAGTCTTCAAAAAACCTCTTCAGCTCGACAAGTGTATGAGGAGGAAGCTCTGAGAGATCATTTATATAATTAACTGACATATCGTTCCCTGCAACAGCAATTATTTTGTCATCGCGTTCAGCTCCGTCCACCATCTCCATTGCTCCAATCACTTTTGCCTCAACTATGCACATCGGATATACATCAATTGAACAGATAACAAGTATATCGAGCGGGTCATGATCGTCACAGTATGTCTGAGGTATGAAACCATAGTTGGCAGGATAATGAACTGATGAAAATAAGACTCTGTCGAGTCGAAGCAGCCCGGTATCTTTATCCATTTCATATTTACCCTTCGATCCTTTTGGAATCTCAATAATGCTTTTCACAAATACCGGCGCATTTTTTCCAGTTTCAATGCAATGCCATGGATGAGTGCATGGTTTCATAATCTGAACTATTTAATGATGCTTCAAAGTTAAGAATAAACCGTTTGGATTCAGCCCGGATTTTAAATTACTTCAGAATTCTTGAAAATCAAATTATTTTTATTAATATCAACCTCTGATCTAATTGAGGGATGGGGTTCTTCTAAAAGTGGGGTTTTTCAGAGTTACGGAAATTATTAAAGAGATATCAATTGTATCGATAATTGTTGAACATTAAAAACTTTAATTATGGTTAGTAGTTTATTCTGGATTGTGCCGATTTCAGCACTCTTTGCATTGTTATTTGCCTGGATCTTCTACAGGAGTATGATTGTACAGGAGGAAGGGACGGATAAGATGAAAGAGATCGCTTCGTACGTCAGGGAAGGCGCTATGGCCTACCTGAAAAAACAATACACTGTAGTTGGCAAGATATTTATTATACTTGTCGCTCTTTTAGCAGTGCTGGCCTATATGGGTGTTCAAAATCCTTTTGTCCCTGTTGCATTTCTTACTGGTGGTTGTTTCTCCGGGTTATGCGGTTATCTTGGGATGCGCACTGCTACCTTTGCTTCGAACAGAACAGCGTGGGCCGCTTCAAAATCTCTAAACAAAGCCTTGCAGGTAGCTTTAAGAAGCGGAGCTGTTATGGGACTTGTTGTTGTAGGATTCGGGCTACTTGATATTTCACTCTGGTTCCTCTTCCTTAACGGTGTCATTTTTACTCCTGAACATATGGTTACAGGGCTCAAGTTTATTGGCCTTACATTTGTTCCGATCGGGATAGATGAACATCAGAAGCTGATAGAGATCACTGCAACGATGATCACTTTTGGAATGGGTGCTTCTACACAGGCCTTGTTTGCACGTGTTGGAGGAGGGATCTTTACAAAAGCTGCAGATGTTGGCGCGGATCTGGTCGGTAAAATTGAAGCCGGTATTCCTGAGGATGACCCCCGTAATCCGGCTACAATTGCTGATAATGTTGGGGACAACGTTGGTGATGTGGCCGGTATGGGCGCCGACCTTTATGAATCTTATGCTGGATCAATTCTTGCAACTGCGGCACTTGGAGCGGCTCTTCCTTCATTAGCAGGTGCTGATCAGATGAAAGCTATTGTTGCTCCTATGCTTGTTTCGGGGATTGGCATATTGTTATCAATAGCTGGTGTTTACATGGTAAGAACCAAAGAATCAGCTACTCCGAAAGCCCTTCTGAATGGGTTGCTCCTTGGAACAGGTGGCAGTTCATTCTTGTTACTTATTGTCCTTGCAGTCATGGCTTATGCTGGATGGATTACCTGGGGTGTTTTTGGTGCAGTTGTTTCAGGTCTTGTTGCCGGTGTAATTATTGGTCAGTCGACAGAATATTTTACTTCAGATGGATACAAACCAGTTCAGGGAATTGCAAAACAATCTCAAACAGGGCCGGCGACTGTTATTATTGAAGGTATAGCTATAGGGATGTTCTCAACCTGGGTACCTGTTCTGGTAATAGTTGCAGGTATTATTGCTGCTTATGGTTTTGCAGGCGGATTCCACTATTTTGCGTTCGGCGTTTATGGTATCGGTTTTGCAGCAGTTGGAATGTTATCTACTTTAGGCATCACTCTGGCTACAGATACATTTGGTCCGATCGCAGACAATGCCGGAGGTAACGCAGAGATGTGTGACCTTCCGAAAGAGGTGAGAGAAAAGACCGATGCATTGGATGGTCTTGGAAATACAACCGCTGCCACCGGTAAGGGTTTTGCAATCGGTTCGGCTGCTCTTACAGCTCTTGCGCTTATAGCTGCTTATATGGAAGAGGTTAAAATGTGGCTTGGCAGAATGGCCGACAAAAGTCCCGATGGTTTTAAACAAATTGGAGAAACACTATTCTATAAGAGTCATGCCCCTTCAATCATTCATGAAGGACAGAAGGCGGTCGATTTAGGCCATGCAACAATTCGTGATTTTGTCGCAGCTTATGATCTTTCAATGTTTAACCCTATTCTTCTGGCAGGGCTTTTCATTGGCGCAATGATGACATTCGTCTTTTGTGCAATGGCTATTAAAGCTGTCGGAAGAAATGCCGGTAGAATGGTCGATGAAGTAAGACGGCAATTCCGCGAAATTCCCGGCATCATGGAAGGAACAGGGAAGCCAGAATATGCAAAATGTGTTGAAATTGCAACGGCAGGCGCCCAGAAAGAAATGATAGTTCCTGCTTTGATGGCTATTATAGTTCCGATAACGACCGGTATCTTTTTCGGTGTACCGGGAGTGGTTGGACTACTTGCTGGAGGTATGACTACCGGTTTTGCACTTGCAAGTATGCTTAATAATGCCGGAGGTGCATGGGATAATGCTAAAAAATTTATTGAAGGAGGCCATTATGGAGGAAAGAAAAGTGAATGTCATAAAGCAAGTATTGTAGGTGATACCGTTGGTGATCCGTTCAAAGATACTGCCGGCCCGGCAATGAATATCCTGATTAAATTAATGTCGATGGTAGCTGTGGTTATGGCTGGTGTGACTGTTGCATGGAGTCTCTTTTAGTCAATAAAAATAATTAATGATATTGTAGGGACTTGCCATGGCAAGTCCCTATTTTATGTGCGCCTGGCATGGG
>PLML01000142.1 GCA_003141525.1 Bacteroidales bacterium | reverse complement strand
ATAGAAAAGATGTGTATAAAGAGTAGTCTCTTGGGAGAAGGGGGGGCTAGGGGGAAGAGGCATTAAATTAAAAAAGGCTGCATCAACTGACACAGCCTTTTCAATATCGTTCCGGGTATTATTGAGTAATTTTAAGCTTGATATTTTTGAACCATACATCACTGCCATGATCCTGAAGTCCGATGAAACCTTCTTTTGCAGGATTAGCAAACCATTCAAAATCTTTAAATTTTGAATTGGCTATCATCTTTTTCCAATCCTCTGTCCAGAGGTGATATTCAACCACATTTGCCCCATTCTGGGAATAAACGACTGTTCCCTGGTAGACAAGGATATGAACATGGTTCCATTCACCGGCAGGCTTTGTGTTCTGTGGTTTTGCCGGAATAAGGTCATAGAGAGAACCGGCCATACGGTCTCCATCAACACCCAGTTTGGCATCAGGATGAGTGTCATTATCCAGAAGCTGCATCTCGGGAGCTGACTTCCAGATTGGCTCATTTGGTATCTCCTGTGCGAGAATAAAAATGCCGCTGTTTCCGCCTTTGCCTATCTTCCAATCCAGGTCGAGTTCGAAATTGCTTAATTTCTTATCATAGATAAGATCACCTCCATTCCCGGCTTCTCCGTTTCCGGAACCTATACAGTGAAGAGTTCCATCTACAACTTCCCATCCTTTAGTGGGGAAGGTCGGTTGATTATATCCACGCCATCCTGTAGTTGTTTTACCATCAAAAATGGAGGCAAATCCTTCATCTTTCGAGGCTGTTTTTTTAGTGTTCCCTTTAGATCCGCATGATGTTGCAAGTCCTATAACAAGAACACATGATAAAATAATGTTAAATAGCTTCATAGTACTTAAATATTAAATGTTAAAAGTCACAGGTAAGATTTGCCTGTGACTTATTATAATTATGCAGGCATATCAGGTAAAGTAAATCCTTTGCGGTAAGTATGTTTTACCATTTCAGCAGCAAATTCTTTTGCATTAAGCTTAATGTCCGGTCTGTTGAATTTCGGATCACCATCAACGATTGTGAAATTATCAGATATTGTGAGTCTTACTGAGTCACTATCTCCTATGTTGGCGAATTCCATTTTCTCTCCGTTCCATTCAAGCTCTTTATTCAGTCCCTGAAGCCTGACAGCAAGAACACCCATAACAACCATTTCGTTGAATGGTCCTGCTTCTGAGAAATCAGATTTTGATTTAACTCTGCTTTCCGGGCTCTCTTTACATGCACGTACCCAGTCCATCTCATGACCACCGTTCATTGCATTTTCGACTCTTCTTTCTGTTTTAGGAACAACCGGTTTACGGCCTGATAATAACCATGGGTCTTTACCATAGCAACCACAGATAAGTGTATCTTTTGAACCGTGGAAAATAACTCCGCCACCATCATCATTCATATTTTTTCCGGCCGGCCAGCCAGCTGGTTTAGGAGGTTGCAGACCACCGTCATACCAGGTCACTTCAACCTGAGGGTACTTGATTTTTGATCCTTTGGGCGCAACTCTTTCAGGGAATGTAAGAGTAACCATCTGTGCATTAGGAGCGCAGTCTGTCAGTAACAATGTTGAACTTGCCTGAGCTTTTATCGGGTATCCCAAATGNNAGTGTGTCGGGAACCCATTCACCTTTAGGAACATTCAATCCCTGGGGCCATATAGGGCGGTCCGTAAAAGCTTCAACTTTTTTTACTTCACCGATTTCGCCATTCTGCATCCACTCAATTGTCAGGTTTACACCTTCAGCCGATGAACCCTGATTACCCATCTGTGTAGCAACTTTATATTTTGCTGCCAGCTTGGTCAATAACCTGGACTCATAAACCGTGTGTGTTAATGGTTTTTGAGTATAAGTATGTTTGCCCATTGTGATTGCATTAGACGTAACAACTGCATGCGAATGGTCAGCTGTTGCAGTAATAACTGCATCAATTGATTTTCCCATTTCGTCGAACATCTTTCGCCAATCCCAATATGCTTTTGCATTTGGATTAGCAGCAAATACTTTCTTTGCATAACCCCAGTCAACATCGCAAAGTGCAACTATGTTTTCTGTCTTAGCTACATTCTTCAGGTTTGTATTTCCCATACCACCAATACCAACGACAGCGATATTCAGCTTATCGCTGGGAGCCGGAGTCTTGCGGCCAAGGCCACTGACAACTTTGCTCGGTAGTATAGTCAGACCTGCAGCAACAGCACCGGTGGTTCCAAGAAACGTCCTGCGTGTAATGTTTTTTGAATTTTCTTTCATTTCAGGTAAATTAAAATTTATAATTGATCGATAAAATTAATAATTTAAAATTAAGTCAGACACCCGATCCTCCATATTTAAAAACATATAAATAACACTACAATTCTCTTATCCATATATTTCTAAATGCAACAGGATTTCCATGATCCTGTAATTCAATGCTTCCCGGACCATGTTTCTTTATAAAATATTCAGGTATACCTATGTATTCTGTAGGACCTCTTAAAACCACATTATTCTGAACCAGAACTCCATTTTGAAGTACAGTAACCTTTGGAGGAGTAGCATATACAGTAGAGTCATTCCTGAAAGTTGGCGCCGTATAAATTACGTCATAAGTCTGCCATTCGCCAGGTTTCCTGCATACATTTACAAGAGGTGCATATTGTTTATACATACTGGCAGCCTGACCATTACGATATGTGCGGTTATCGTAACTATCCAGTACCTGTATCTCATAAAGTTCCTGCAAAAACACACCGCTGTTACCCCTTCCCTGGCTTTCCCCGGTCACTTCAGAAGGTGTTTTCCATTCAATATGTAATTGAAAGCTTCCAAATTTACGCTTGCTTTTAATGTACCCTGCTCCCCTGACACTGATTAAAGCACCATCCTTAACTATCCACTTTGTAGGATTTCCCTGCATATCAGTCCATTCCGAATTAACATCAGTTCCGTTAAATAAAACGATGGCATCTGAAGGTGCATCAGAATTCGTTACTCCCGGCTGAATTATTTTTACTTCAGGTTCCCATATCTCTGTCATTCCCGGAGTCATCTTCTCACGTTCAGGATACTTCTGTACAGCCGGTTTAGCAGCCTGTTGTGTTTGCCCTATTCCGTAAACACAAGTGAACAACATTGAACTGATAATCAATAACTTTTTCATTTTTTTATCCTGTTTAAATTAATTAATAGCTAGGTGCTCAGTGATGATAATTTATTTATGCCGATGTTTAACACAAATATAATGCGGGATTTTTTAAAAACCTAATGATATCTGACTCCTTATTAATACTGTGATATTCATGCTTTTGAGAAAGGAATGTGGTATTTGTATGTAATTTAATAATTTAACAATTTAATAATTGTTCCTAATCAGTTTGGAAATAAGATTTTTTAACTTAATTTTAACAATGGGGATAAAAACGGGGAGAGAGAAAATGCATAAGGGACAGATAACAATAAAGGATATTGCCAAAGAGCTCGGGATTTCTCCATCAACTGTATCAAAAGCTCTGAAAGGTCATCGTGATATCAGCAGTTCAACAAAAAAGTCGGTCAGGGAGCTCGCTGAGAAGTGGAATTATAAACCTGACCAGATTGCTTTAAGTCTGAAAAGCGGGTTGAGCAAAACAATTGGAGTTATCGTCCCTGAAATAGTTCACTATTTTTTTTCAACTGTAATCAGTGGTATTGAAGATTTGGCTTTTGATTCAGGATATCATGTGATGTTTTGCCAGTCGAGTGAGTTATATTCCAGGGAAGTAAAAGCTGTTGAGGCACTAATTTCGAACAGGGTTGACGGAATTCTTATATCAGTTTCCAAGGAAACAGAAAACTTTGACCATTTCAGAAAAATACAGGAAAACGGTATCCCACTGGTTTTTTTCGACAGAGTCTGCGACGAAATTGATACAGACAGGGTTATTGTTGATGATGAAACAGGGGCTTATGAAGCTGTTAACCATCTAATTGCAATGGGTTGTAAAAATATTATCCATCTTTCCGGTCCACCAAACCTTTTAATTGGAAAAAACCGGAAAAATGGCTACCTGAGAGCCATAAGAGAACACGGGATGCAATTCCATGAAAACAATATAATAAGGTGCGATTCCAGCGAGGAGGTAGCTTTAATTGTCCCTGAATTATTAAAAAGAACTGAAAAACCTGACGGGATTTTTGCTGTAAATGATCTGACAGCTGCTGCAAGTATGAAAATAATAAAAGATATGGGATATAGCGTACCTGACGACATTGCAGTGGTGGGATTTACAAGCGGATTGATTTCTGATATTACAAATCCAACTCTTACCTCCGTTGAACAGCATGGATATTTAATCGGGAAGGAAGCTGCCAGGCTACTGATTGATCGACTCGAGAAGAACCATGAGTTTCCGTCGCAAACAAAAATCATTAAAACTAAACTCGTCATAAAGGAGTCTACACTACGGAAAAAGGTTAAAGGTTAACGGCACAGGGCACAGGGCAAAAGACAAAAGATAAAAGATAAAAGATAAAAGACAAAAG
>PLML01000208.1 GCA_003141525.1 Bacteroidales bacterium | reverse complement strand
CGGAGCAAAAATAACTGACAGTTCTGACTCTACAGGGACCATATTTAATAAAAGGGATATCCTCCTTACCTTTGATGATGGAACCACTGAAAAACTAAGCACATTGATCAATCCGGCGATTACCCAGTTAAAGACTTTGTTTACTTCACTTCACGATATGTATTTTGCTGAGAACATAGTGGATTATATAGCAATAAACATCTACTACAATTCCAGATGACATTATTTAGATTTGGGCATTAAAATTAGTTGCTAATCAGCGGGAAAAAAAATTTCCCGCTGATTTTATATATTGACATAATAGATGAATTTATAAAAGTATTTAAGTACTTAATTATATCCGTGTATTTTACTTAATGCCACTAATAATCCTCCGGTAATATACGCGATGATCCACCATATATATGCTATCCGCGAATAAAGATGAATTCGATGACTGACGGGTTCCTCAGAACCCCTTTTCATGTTATGCTTCCAAAGTATGAATGTATCAATAAACATACCAAGCAAGGAAGAATAGCCAATCAATCCATGAGGAGTCACTAAACCTTTGGTAGAACCCATTATCATAAAAATTGTTGCAGTAATATCAAGTGATATGCCAATCGTATAAAATGATAATACTCCTGATGTAATAAGTTGTCTTTTTCTTTCTCTTGAAAATCCTAATGAATAGAACACCATAGCAATTGTCACTATAAAAGAACCAATCATTGAAGCAGTTTTCATTAATCTCTTTTCTTATGAATAGTCTTTAAAAAAATATATGACACCCCTGGAATTCTCTGCTAATCAACCTGTAAGGCATTTTCAGAGGGACATTTAACCTGGATTTCATTTGATTTTCCCGAAATCAATATTCATACCAACAAAGAAGCGTCTTCCAGGTGAAATATAATCTAAATTTTGAGGGATCACCAGATTGAATATATTGTCAAGTCCGCCTGAAATCCGAAGCCATTTGTATTGCTGAGAAAGGGTGAAACGCCATGTATTATATGGCTTATCAGGTGGCGTGCCATCAACAGCAATATCATAGAATTTTTCACCCACCAGTTTACAGTAGATCTGAGCTGTGAAAGAAGAATGCTTTCTTTTAAAATTGTAATCCAATGACAGATTTCCGGAGTTTTTTGCTGTTCCGTACAATTGAAGTCCTGTCTGATTATCCCTGGAGTTAACATAGCTATATGCGGCACTAAACCATAGCCCATTCAGGAGCTTTTGTTTCGATATGAAATCAACGCCATAAATTGTAGCACTGGATACGTTCTGATATTGATAGGTTAACTGGACTGAGTCAGCCAATACGCGATCGGTAATCATATTTGTAATTTCATTCCTATAAATTGTTATCGATGAATTGTTCCATGGTCTTGAAAATTCCGCTGAACCAGATATATATTTTGATGATTCGGGTTTTAATTGAGTATTCCCAATTATATAAAACTCACCGAAATGATCAAAGTACATGTATAATTCTTTTAACGATGGTGAGCGAAAGCCTGTGCCGGCGGAGGCTCTGAAATTTAAAAACCCTTGTTTAAACATTACAGAAATTTTCGGTGCTGTCTTTAATCCATAACTACTGTGTTCGCTGGTTCTGATTCCGGCAACAAGATCCCATCTTTTTCCAAAACGGATATCTTCCTGTGCGTAAAACACTGCCTCACCTGCACTTTTTTGACCTCCCTCAATTCTCACTGAATAAAGCTTCTCATCATTATATTCAAATCCGGTAATCAATGTGTTTTTGTCCGAAAGCCGGAAGTTTCCCTGAGCCCTGGCAGTCTGGATAAAATCCCAGGAAACCGTATCCTTTTTGTTATTAAGAAGTTCAAGAACATTAAAAGTATTGTAGCGATCGCGGTAATATGAGAGATTAATAGAATTATTTCCAAGAAAGTATTCACCTTTCAGACCGCCACTAAAGTCTGTATAAAGGTCATGTACAGGGCGGGCACTGACATTTCCACGCTCAAATCGGTAAAATGTGAAGTAAGGTACAAGAGAAAGACTTGAAGTTGGTGTAATTTCAAATTTCTGATTTATACTGTACGATGAATATGGATTCTGAGTCCAATCATGGGGAGTCTCAGGAGTGTTGTCGTAACCATCTGTCCGACTATAATTCACACTTGTACGTGAACCAAAGATTCCTTGTTTCCAGCCAATACCGCCTCCTGTTTCCAATTCATTATACTTTGAATACCGGGAATAGAGTTTTGCATCAAATGGCTCTGTAATTTTTTTTGTAATTATATTTATTACCCCTCCTATTGCATTTGATCCATACAGTGAAGAGGAAGCCCCCTTGATTACTTCTATCCTGTCAATGTTTTCAAGGTTGAGCATTGAATAATCTATGTCACCATCGACTTCTCCTGCAATCCTTTCACCATCAATGAGAAACAGCACATACTTCGCATCCATGCCCTGAAGAGTAATTGAAGCTAATGTGCCAAACTGACTTACCTCAAGGCCGGGCACCATTTTCTCTAATGCCCCGAGTACTGTAGTAATGCCTAAATCCATCATCTGACGGGCACTAATAACCTGCGTGATAATCGGAACATTTTTTAATGTATTCTCAGATTTTGTACCGGTTACTACGACCTCATTTAAATTTATGTCCGATGCCTTGAGTTTAAAATCAAAGGTATTATTACCTCCCACTATAACAGTTGGTATCTCAAGTGTCTCATAACCAAGAAGTGAAACCCGTAAATTATAGGTCCCTGGTTTAATTCTATTTATATAGTAAAATCCATTTTTATCCGTTACTGCCCCCATTGTTGTCCCTTTTATCACAATCATTGCTCCTGTGACCAGACTGCTGTCGGAATCGGTCACATGACCAGAAATCCTGGATTCCTGAGAATAAATTACCGCATTCAGAGATAAGAACCATATAAACAATAAATGTTTCATAATACAGAAGGGTTCATTTTAAACGGTTAGTTTATTCGGATCAATTAAGACTGCCAGACAATCCCCAAATTAATTACTGTAGATTTTTTGTACCGTCAGGCTGGAATTTATATTGAATCGTAACATAACCGGAAACATTGGATGGGCTATAATAGCTTTTAAACCATATTTTTGCATATTTACCGATGCCGGTTTTTACAATATAGATATAATCTGTTGGTACGATCTATGTCCCCTGGGTGGCCATTTCGAGTGTGAACCAGGTATATAGCTTCGGATTTACCACGTAAGTCGCATAGCCTTGTTGAATGACAATAAGCATGGAATCATCAGCGACAAAAGTTGCAGTATCTGAAACAATCTTTAAAGCATCAAACCCTGTTTGTCCCTTAACATAAGAATTTGCAGCACTTCCAAGTCCGTTGCCCGATTTTCCACTATTGGTTCTGATCCTGTAACGCTGAAAAGCCAAATCCCATGCGGTCGAAGTAAGAGGATCAGTAACGGTTATAGTGTCGTTGCTTGCAAAACTGAAATATTTCCACGTTGTAGATGACGTGGAATTTACTTCAAATGTCTGTGATTGAATGGTCGGAGTTGAATCATTTTTCTTACACCCAAATGATAATCCGATCAAAACCGAAACTAGATAAAATATTGATTTCATAATCTATGTGATTTTTTTATGCAAATGTAAAATCACATGATTCCTGAAAATGGTACAATCCGGAGATTTTATGGTACTAATTTCTTATGAATATCTCGAAACTTTTTAGGAGTAAGACTTGTCTCTTTTCTAAAAACCTTACTGAAATAAGAATTGTCATCATAGTTCAACTTATAGGAAATTTCTGACACTGACAGTTCTGTGGAAAGAAGGAGCTTCCGTGCCTCCTGCATAAGCCGGTCTTTTAAAATCTTCTTTAATCCGCAATTGAAATATCTGTTGCATATATCATTAAGTTGCCTCTCCGAGATATTAAAAGCCGATGTATAGAAACCTAAATGATGTTCCTTAATATAGGATGAGTCTATCAGGTGAGACAATTCATGAATTAAAATAGTGGAGCCTTTATTTGATCCGTTCGATATTGCTTCATAGATGTCAGAAAGTCTGAGAAGCAAAATATTTAAAAGGGAACGAATTATTGTGACAGAATTATTTGATGGAGAGTAGTGTTCATATTCATGACCGATAGATCCTGTCAGATCAAGAATACCTGTAAACTCTTTTTCAGACAAAGCAATACATGGATTACAGAGATCCCCGTTTATCTGTGAAGTACAGGAGAAGACGTTTAACAATCGTATATAACTGAATTCCTCAACATAATAATCCTGACAAAAGAACAGAATACTCCCTTCAGGATCTTCAAGGCCCGCAAATGAATGATTCTGATGTGGAGCTATAAGGCAGATTGTTTTCGGATGAATTGTATAGGAAACATTATTCACTTTAATGATCCCTTTCCCGTCTTTAAGGAAAAGGATGGCATAGAAATCGTGAATATGTCCATTCTTCATAAAAGGATAAAGGCCCAGATATCTTTCAAAAGAGTTATAATAAACTCCATAAACTTTAATATCCTTTAAGAAATTAAAATGGAAAAATGGTTCTTCAATATTTTGATAATGATACAATCCTGATTTGCTTTAGTCGCCAAAAATAAGAAAAGAACTGAATGTGGCATAGTATTAATAATATATATCATAAGAATTGGCATTTCAACCAAATACCTAATTTTGAAAAAACCAGTTTCCTGAATGTTCGGGTTGCTCTCTTGCTTCATAGCGTTATCTTTCTTGATAAAAGCCCCATTGCCATCATAGTAAAATTGATCATTACTTGTTAAGACTTCTGCTTACCTTTAATACTTTACACATCTTCTCAATGGGAAATATGGAGTTATTTGCCCTTATGAATTGGAATACTTGCCATCGTTCCTGGAGAAAATGCTTACAGCTTTTTTTAAGATGTCACGCTCTATCTGTGCATCCCGGAGCTCTTTCTTTAATCTTGCGATCTCTTTTTGTTCTTCAGTCAGAATTTTATTACTCTGGCCGGGGAAACTCGCATCTTGATGTTTCGTTGATTCTCGCCGCCATCGGTTGATCAGGTCAACATCAATATCCAGTTCGGCAGCCAAGGCAGTTAAGTCTTCACGATTGTGGCTGAGTTCGATAACCATCTCTTTAAACTCTCGATCAAAGGTTCTTCTTTTTTTCATATCCGTTAAATTAAGCATTTTAGCTTAACTTACTGTCCGGATAAAAGTAGCAGTTCCAGTTGTTCTGAGATGGTTCACATCGACTTTAGTAATCAAGAACCACTGAAAATCAACAGTGCTAATTCCACTTACCTGGGGACTCGAAAAGGGGATTTTGGAAAGTGATTCTGATGATTGATTGTAAAGTGCAAATTCTCGGTCCGTCAGAAATGATAATTACTGTAGCATTTTGAAACAATAAGTTGTATCGTAATGATACAATAATCATTTGACCTTAATCCAACTTCTATTATAAATATCTGTTTATCTGATATTTATAATATTTGGCCCAATTATTGAATTGCTTATCTGGTAAGGTGATTAACTAGACGGAATCAATATAACCGCACTAAACGTAAAAAATAATTCATTTTGCGATGATCAAAAATAATAAAGCAAAAATTATGAATTAAATCAGGATCAATTAAACCTAGCTTTAACAAAATCGATAGAAAAGATGCTCTTTTATTTGTGATAAAACAACTTTCAAAACTGGGAAACTATGGAGAAACATATTTTATTGGGTATTTCTAACGGCGGATTGCTTTTTCAATTATTCTATGTACTTGCCTTCCTTACAGCTTACACTATCCTGATATATGAGGGTTTCCGGAGGAAATTCCCTCTTATTGCATGGATACTCGTTCTGGCTTGCATTCAGCTTTTTATTGTTGCAGGTATAAAGGTTTTTTCCTTTTCTTCAGATGAATGGCGCTTCATGTTTCAGAACCACATACTCCTGCAAAACTCGCAGAAGTCATTGTTCGGTGGAATTTTACTTGGAATATCCGGATATCTTCTCGCAAGATATTTTTTAAAGTTCAGATACTCAGTCCTGGACGCATTCGCTGTAGCATTTCCTGTTGCAATATCAATACAGACAATTGGATGCTTTTTTTATGGTTGTTGCTTCGGAAAACCTTCATCAACTCAATGGGCAGTTCAATATCCCGTTATGACCCTGCCGCATTACCATCAGTTTGAATCGGGACTTCTGACTTCCGACAATCTCCATTCGCTTCCGGTACATCCCGTTCAGCTTTATCTGATGCTTGGCGGAATAGTGGTTGTCTGCCTTGTGATTAGATTTCGCAAATATTGGAAAGCACAAGGGAGTCTGTTTCTGAGCTCTGTAATATTCTTCATCCTGATGAGTTTTTTAATCGAGTTTTTCAGGGACCCACTCTCTCACAAAACAGGTGGTGAGATGATCTGGATATTGAGACTGGTTCAATGGCAATATCTGCTCCTTGCTGTTCTGATGACTTTGCTTCTTATCTGGCGAGAAAAAACCTTTACTATCAAACCCGTAGTCAGAAGCAATGATTCACCACGATTAAGCAGGCAAATTGCTTTCCTGTCATCCATAGGGCTGATATTCCTGATGCTACGTAACTGGTTTACTCTGACAGAGATAATTGCGCTTAATATTGCATTACTTCCTGCAGTTTTCTTTATTGGAGTTGAAATATACAGGACATTTGCTTCTCTCAGGCATAAATGGATTTTTGTCTGCTCTCTCCTTTTACCTCTCTTATTAATGAGCCAGACATTGCCGCAGACACAGATTGATACTACGGGAACAAAGAAATACAAATCTTATCATACTATCGGTGGTGGCTTTGCTACTGGAAACTACACTGATTATAAAACTATATATTCCGGATCGGGCTGTGACAGGGTCTCCAATACGCAGTATTTCAGTCAGAAGTATACTGAAGGTGGATTAGGCTATAGTTTCACTAAAACAACCACTGACGGTAAAGAAGAGATCAGATATGGAGCAAATGGTCTTTTTGGAAATTATACAGAGACAAGACAATCAGATAACGTGCAGGTAAATAATTTACTTTTTGAAATAAATCCATACATCAAATACGATATTCGATGGATAGGTATTGGTGGAGGTTTGCACATTGGAAACATGATTTACACTACTGGAGATATAGAAAAGGATGGTCAATTATCAGAATCATATAAGGATAGTTACTTTAAAACTCCCATATTTCCGCAGTTCTATTTTCGGGTTGGACCCCTCAAATACTTTTATGCAGATTTTCATCTTGCAGATCAGTTTCCTGTATCAACACCAGGATTGGCTTTTCAGGCTGGTATAGGTACCGGTTTTGGTCTTAAGAACGGTTTTAATATAAGGTTTGGCAGGTCATTCCTTGATAAAGGAGGATATTATACTTCAGCTTATATCCCGATTAAAAACAGGATTGTGCTGGAACCCTTATTCTTATGGACCGGAACCGGAGATTCTTATTCTGTTAAACTTCCTGAAAAACAGTTCTCATTTGGTCTCTCATACCGCTTTGGATATAAATAATTGTCTGGTTTCTAGGAGTTCGGGTTGCTCTCTTTATGTTATATTACAGAATACAAATGTTTAAACTAGACAACCCATATAGCAAATCTCTCTTTATTCTAAATGCTATTAAAAATCAACAGTGCCATGTTCACTTACCAGGTCCTAAGAAGGGGGATTGGAGAAATTGATACTTATGAATGATTGTTAACTATAAAGCCTGAAATTATGAAAAAGCTACAGACAATGTTCATCAGCATGTTAATGATGCTGGTTTATTCTTCAACAATTTACGGACAAAAGATTATGAAGCTCGATAATGATCTTAAAGCCAATAGTGAGCCGATGGAGGCAAAGCTAAAGGGTATAAGCCGTGTAGGCAAGTATGAATTTGGTCCTTACAAGATAGTATCCGGGAAAGCTGGATGGGGTACCACAAAATGGAGTGAAGACAAATTTAATTCTGAAACATATTCAGAATCAAAGAGCAAATTATCATTCGTTTTTATTGTAAATGGTAAAGACACCATACTGGTCAATACTACCACAAATACAAAATTCAGCGAAAGTGAAAGCAAATTTTTCGGTGGTGATATGACTACATTAAATAAAAGTATCGATAATTATATAGCATTGATTTCTCCTTCTTACGACACTACAGGGTGGAAAATGGTTTTAGTTTCCAGCACCGGAGCTGAAGTAGCAGGAAAGTTTAAAGCAGAAGGTATTTTAACAAATGGCGTAACAAATATTCAGATAAGGGAGATAAAGCAATGGGAAGATGGCAAAAATACAACCTTTAAGATGATTTGTGGCTATGGTTTTTTCATTGATAATAATGAAATTGCGGCGGTGCAGTCAAATTTTGATCTCACTCCTAAAAAGTTTGTGTGGTTGCATCAAAACCTGGATGAGCAAATGAAATCAATACTTGCTGCGGCATCAGCCGCCCTTATGGTACATGATGTTGACACTGAGTCTCACTCAAAGGATTGAACTAGCTCTACCTGTGAAGCTTCACGAAGTTAAAGCTATGTGTTCAGGACCCAATTATCAAAATTATGAGAACCATTTTGTATCAGGTAATTCTACTTCTAGCAGGAATATTATTTGCACCTCAAGTTTCTGGGCAAAACGGAATGAGTGATATAGATACTGTTGCATTCATTGTGCCTAATATGCATAAGAATTCATTCAAGTTCTTAGCCAGGGCAGCCAATATATCTGAGTTCTTCGATTGGGGAGGCAATTTATACCAGTTCTTCGACAGGGGTGCTAAAGAAATTCAATATTGTGATCTTCAAAGCAAATTTGTCCAATATAAAGCTGATCCAACACTACGGAATATCGGTGATGGAGCAATGACTTTAATAACGGGAATAGGATTCAATTCCACGACTGATGGCAACTGGGAAATTTCCGGAAAAGTAAAATGCAATGATACTCTTCCTGACTGGACTGTTCTTATGTTTTGCGAAGGATATGTGGAGACAGAAAGGGAAAGGTGTTCGGGTTGCTCTCTTAATTCTGTCATATTCCATCGATCTGGGTTAATTCTTGGGTGGGAGTATTGAAATAAATTTGACTTTAGCCTGAACAAAGTATAATTTTGACTATATGAGTAACAAACTCAAAATGTTGCATTGATGAATAAAATGTCTAACCTATAAAATATTATACTCAGGCTACATTATTGATTAATTCAAAGTAATTTACAAGTTACATCATGTTAAATTAAAGAAATGATCTAACTATCAAAAAGAGTCATCTATTATGGGAAGTAAAAATGAACTGTTATTCTTTTCACTAATGATTTGTATAATTGTTGCATTCATAATAGGTTGTAAGAAGAAGGATAGCACTATTATCGATAACATTGTTATAGAATTACCTACTATAAACACCACTGAAATAAGGGATATTGCAGACATACAAGCTGTCGGTAGAGGTATTCTCTCATCAGACGGAGGATCAGGATTATTTGCCTGTGGCGTTTGCTGGAGTAGTGATAGCACAAACTGGAAATTTGGAAAGTCTGCTTTTGGATTATATAACAATATCATTAAGATAGAAGGGGATTTTAATTTTACAGGAAGCATTACAAATCTATTACCAAATTCAACGTATTTTGCTAGGGCTTATGCCACGAATATGATTGGAACCAGCTATGGAAAAACTATTTCATTTACAACTACGGCCCCGTTCGTGGCTCAAATTAACTTTAATCCAACGGTTAATTATGATTTTATTCATGATCAGGATGGAAAAACATACAGAACTGTGGCAATTGGAAACCATGTCTGGATGGCTGAAAACCTGAAAGCCATAACCTATAATGATGGTATATCACTTGATAGGGACTATGACTATTGTTGGTACAATAATGATTTAAACTCAAATGATGCCACATTTGGATTATTGTATTCATGGGGAGCTGTAAGTAGTGGAAAGGTATGCCCTGTTGGTTGGCATGTACCTTCAATGGAAGAATGGGGAATTTTATCGGATTTCCTCGGAGGTTGGGAAGTTGCCGGAGGCAAATTGAAAGAGACCGGAATGGTACATTGGACCAGCTCTGATTCAGTAGCTACAAATGCAAGTGGATTTACGGCTCTTCCAAGTGGCGTTTATGCTCTCAATGGTTATTCAGGTAAAAGTTTGTTCAATTCTGTGGATTCCTCAGGTTACTACTGGTCCGCATCCAGCCATACTGAAAGGCAGACGGGGGTTTTGATTACCAGATGGGGCTTTGTAGGCCTGGACTTTAAGACGGAGTCTATCAGTTTTATGGTATGGCCATTTACTCCATATATGGCTATCAGGTGCGTTAAGGACTAATTTAGCTTCCTATTTGATTAGAAAATCAATGAACTGTTGCTATTATTGGCAGGTAAAAAAGAGTTCGGGTTGTTCTCTTTATGTAGTATTTTGAAACTCTTAAGTCTTAGGTATACAACATAATTCGCAACCCTCACTGTCTTAACCCCTCTTAAATTTGACCTGCCGTATCTCAAAACAGCCATACCCTTTTTGATCGACTTATACCAATTGGACCTGGGTTATTCAGGAAGATCAGTATCTAAACGGGTTGGCTGTTTTAGACCACGGCGTAATTCTTTTGATAATTTAAGAAAATGCTTTATAACATTGTTTCTTTTAATAAATGCCCCACTACGATCATAATAAAATTTCTCATTACTTGTTAATACCTCTGTTTATTTAAACTCTATACCAAAAGCGGTATGTGCTGGTCTTATATAAATCCTGGCTATTTCATAATGGCAACAGATCATATCTTCTTCCTGTCTTGTTTTATACATAGCAACTTTATCATTTCTACAGATTAAAGTATATAATAAATCATTCTTCCTAAAATGTGTTTTCAGTATTTTCATTGTTGTGTATTATTAAATTGTTCTTGTTGAACTCCCTATTGAATTGAAGTGTAATTGTCAATCTTAAGTACAGGGAGTTATAATACTAGACCAATTCAGTTTGACACGAATTCGGATTTACTATTGTTTATATAGAAATAACAGAGAGACTACAGGTTAAATGCTCAAAGAATGCATTTGACATATTTATGGAGAATTGGGACCTGGATTCAATAGAATATATTGAAGAATTTAACTACTGTTGATGAACAGGTCAAATTCTGTATTAGGTATACTACCCGTTTCAAAGGGTGGTATTTCAGGTACTGTTACTGATATAAGATTAATATTTCAGGGTGCTATTAAGGCGAATGCATCAGGTATTATTGTATGCCACAACCACCCATCAGGGAACCTTAATCCCAGTGAATCTGACATAAAGCTTACTCATAAGATCAAAGAAGCTGGGACACTCATGGATATACTGTTGTTTGACCATTTGATTATTATCAGTGATGGTAGTTATTACAGTTTTGCTGATAATGGACTTTTATAATTAATGCTATGAAAATAAGATGTATACATTGTGGTGAGTATTTCCTCCCTGATGAAGAAACTCTTGAATTAATTTCTGATGGTTATATATATAATCATTTACTGTTAATACTTATGATGAATGTTGGGAAATGATTACACATCCACCAGTTGACATTTCAGATATGTATAGTGATGCAGATCCGGGGCTATGAATAGAAAGTATATGAAACACTAATGCCCTGGTAGATTGTATGTTACCAGGGCTACATGTTTAAAGATGAAGGGATTAATAATGATTACATAAATATTTGGCAACTTGCAATTTCAAATATCTCGAATAATGTTTAACTTTAATTCGATTGTGATTGTTAAAAGATGGGCTTATGGAACATTTTTATTCAACAGATTTAACAGGTGAAGTAGCTTTAATAACTGGAGCTGCCAGAGGAATTGGTCGTGCCTGTGCATTGGCATTGGCCGAAGCTGGAGCAGATATTGTCCTGGGTTTACGAGATATTCATTCTGATGAAGGTCTCGTCAATGATATAAAAACATTGGGCAGAAAAGTATTGTCCTTGCAAATGAATGTAAGTAAAATCAGTGAAATTAAAGCTGCATTTGAAATTTTAGAAAAAGAGTTTGGGAAATTAGATGTCCTTGTGAACAATGCCGGAATAGGGCCTCCAAATGCAATTGAAGATGTAACAGAAGAAGACTTTAATTATACCGTTGAGGTAAATTTGAAAGGAACTTTTTTTGTGAGTCAGTGTGCTGGAAAACTTATGAAAAGACAAAAATACGGACGTATAGTCAATTTAAGTTCGCAAGCCGGATTCATAGCTTTGCCAACTGAGTCTGTTTATTGTATGACTAAAGCGGGAATAGCTCACCTCACAAAATGTTTTGCAGTTGAGTGGGGTAAATACAACATTACTGTTAATGCGGTGGCTCCTACGTTTATTAAAACTCCAGGTACTGAAAAATGGCTTTTAAATGAAGAGTTCAAAAATGAAATCCTGTCTAAAATTGTATTGGGAAGGGTAGGCATTCCAAAAGATGTAGCAAGTGCAGTTTTGTTTTTATCCTCACCGGCTTCATCTCTTATTACTGGGACCACACTAATGATAGATGGGGGCTGGACGGCCCAATAATCTAACTTTTAAAAAATATTGAATAATTGAATCTCACGCTGTAGTACGGCAGGGAAAGTAGTTAATGCAAAGTTGCCATAATGGCGACTAAAGGGAAAAAAGTCCATCCAGGTGGAACTGTAAAAATCCTATGGGGCTTGGATATCCGATTCTTCAACTATAAAACTGGTGGTTTATCTGTTCGCAGAATTTAAAATTAATGGGAATCTTAAAATCTAAAAAAAGAACCAATGGGAAAAGTTATGAAAAAGTTATTTATCATTTTAATATTATTTTCGCCATTATTAGTATTTAGTCAGACAAGAAAACTTATATGGTCTGATGAATTTAATTATACCGGACACCCCGATCCTGACAAGTGGGGATACGAAGAAGGGTATTATAGGCGACCAATTGAACTACAATATTACACAGTCAATCGCCTGGAAAACGCTCGAGTGGATGGTCAGCATCTGATAATTGAGTTAAGGAAGGAGACTCCTGAAAGTTTTTATCCGACTTCTATTAATGATGAATGGCACAGGTACACTTCAGCTTGCGTCAATACCCGCAATACAGTATCATGGACCTATGGGCGTTTTGAAATACGTGCAAAACTACCTAAGGGTAAGGGCACATGGCCAGCAATATGGTTTTTGAGCCCCCTCAGAACACCAGGTATCCCTGGTCCGCATGATCCCAGGTTGCCTGATGGCAAGATAATTCCTTTTCCTGTCCAGGAGGCTGGTGGTGGAGAATCAGGACAAGGTGAGATAGATCTCATGGAGAGTTGGGGAAGTAGTCCGAACGTAACAAATGTCTACATCCATGGCACAAAAGGACCAAACCCGTCAGCACACTTCACCCATAAGGATGATATCTATAATGAGTTTCACGTTTACGCCATGGAATGGTTCTCGGACCACATTGACTTTTTCAGGGATGATATTAAAATTCTCACTTACACGAAGGATGAAACCTCAGGTTGGTCTTTTGACAAACCAATGTATCTGCTCCTAAATATTGCATGCGGTGGACCTGATGAACCAGCTCCAGATGATTCCAATCTCCCTCAGTGCATGGTAGTTGACTATGTACGTGTTTATGAATTTATAAAATAGCCTAGTAGGCTTCTGTGCGCCATTTTGTTAAAAGAATTTGAAGGAAAGCCCTATGATTTTCATCTGACTGTCTTATTTTAAAAGAAGGTAGCACTTTAATGTGAAAGTCAATAAGTATGAAAGCAATAGTGTCTGCTGTTTGATGAAATGTAAGTGTCCCATTGAGAGTCCTTATGTATTATTCATCGTTATACATTCAATGTAGCAAACCAAATTTAGGGTAATTGAATATAATTGCATAATTTTATAAAAATAACTAATTATTCTTGTTCGACTTAAACCTTTACTACGATGAGCAAAAATTCTAAACTTAATTTTACAAATATGAGAATTGTAATGAATTTTCGAATTTTGGTTATGTTGTCATTTCTCCTTTTGGCCCCGGTTCTCACACAGGCTCAAACAGATAAAAAAGCAGACGAATTGAAGAAACTTGAAACCAGCATTACTGCAGCCAAAGCTAAGGTTGCATTGAATGAACGACAATTGACTATTTCAGATTCCCTGATTACTTCGGGAACTCAGCTGATAGCCGAATCAAAAACTGAAACCAGGGCCGTTGAAGCTGACCGTAAGAAACTTGATAAAGACAATCTTGTCAAACAAAAGTCCCTTACTAAACTTTCAACTTCAAAAGATAAGGAAGAATCGAACAAAGCTAAGGCCGATCTTAAAGACCTGGATATCCAGTATAAATTGGATTCCAAAGCTCTCAGCACACGTTTAAAGGAGGCTACAAAAAAGATGTCCATGGGGAATGCCAATCTGACAAAAGGGAAAGCAACTAAAAAAAATGCACAGGATGCGCTTAAAATTTCGCGGGCTACGCTTGCTGCTGCACAAGCGAAATATGATGCTGCTTCTAATTCAGGAGAAAAGACAATCGGAAAAGATAAGAAAAAGAAGTAAGCAGTGAATTACTGTTCACAATGCAAACAAATAAGCCTTGATAGTGTATTAAATCAAGGCTTTATTTATTTGTATTTATATCCCCACCAGATCATTAATCCTGTTTTGATGTTTCTATCAAACAAAAAAAAGTAAAAGCAGTGTTAAATTTGTGCCAGCTATGTGCCAGTAGATAAAAATTAAAAAGTCTTGATGTATTTGTTTATCAAGACTTTATCTATACTTATTTGTTGACCCACCTGGTATCAAACAAGATGAGAAAGTCTCTGTAGATTCAAATAAGCTTACTGTTGAGGTCAAGGATGTGTTCATTATTAAAGGAATAGCTTATTATATCATATACTTCAACATATTACTGGAATAGTCGAGTCATGCTGCATTTTCTTTAGTGTTGTTCTGAGATGGTTCACCTCGACTTTAAGTTTTCAAGAACCACTGAAAATCAACAGTGCTGATTTCACTTACCCAGTCCCTCTCCTGGGGGATTGGGAAAAGTGATTCTTATGATTGATTATAAACTGTTAATCCATTAGTGATGCGTTAATATT
>PLML01000193.1 GCA_003141525.1 Bacteroidales bacterium | reverse complement strand
AAATATTAACGCATCACTAATGTTTCCCTAATTATAAAAAGATTTTGTACCTTGTACTCATTATGGCCTGAGGGAATATTTTTTTAAATACTATTAAATGCCAGATAGTACATTTAAAATCGAGTCGCAGTTAGTACGTAATCTATCCAGGGGTAATCTTTTGGCGTTTAATGCTTTGTATAAAGAGTATAGCGGGCGTTTGTACCGTTTTGCATTAAGGTATTTAAAATCTGAAGCTGAAGCAGAAGAACTAGTCCAGGAGGTCTTTGCAATAATCTGGGAGAAACGGTCAGATCTGAAAGAAGAATTATCTTTTAAATCATTCCTTTTTACAATTGCATTTAATATTATTAGGAAGCATTTCAGAACCAAAGCTTATCTATCTGAATATATTAAAACAGCAATAGCTGATGATCAGGATATGCAAACCTCTAATTTAATCACCTACAATTCACTCTATCAGTTTATTACTGAATTAATTAATCAATTACCCAAGCGACGGAAAGAAATATTCATAAAAAGCAGGATCGAAGGATTAGATAGTAATGAAATTGCTGAAAAATTGAAGATCAGCCACAAAACTGTCGAAAATCAATTAACAGATGCATTAAAATTCATCAGAACAAGTCTTAACAAGGAAAGCATACCTGTTATTTTATTTTTCACACTTTTAATTTCATAATTAATCAAATAGCAATTATTTCTATTTTTTACCTTTTACTGATAGGTGTAAAAAGGCAAATATGGATATTACGTATGATGAATGTTACATAAGATCATTAAAGAGAGATTTTGAAAAAATTTTATTATTTGGACTTGGAAAAGTTAAAAGCAAGTTTCCAGATCAGAGTTAGAGGTCCTCTTTCGTTAGTGCATAATTTCAATGATGAAAGATGTACAGGCTCCACAGGATGTGAGAATGTAAATAACTGGCAAAATAGTGTTAGTATATTAAGGTTAGTTGATTAGGGTAAAAAGCGGTTCTTCTTAGTTGAAGAACTGCTTTTTTTCTTTTTGAAGTATGAATACAGAATTCGATTTTAGCATATTTTGAATATTAATTAAAAATAGATAAGGAGAGTTTTTGCATGACAGTAGATGGCTTTGATAATGAAAAAATAGACCGTTATTTCAAAGGAGAGTATTCTGATCAGGATAAATCTTATACAGATGAAGTTTTTTGCGATAATAATAAAGAGGAAGCCTTAAAACATCTTTTAAAAAGACAGTTTTACGAATTATTACCTGAAGATGAGGAGAACAAGAAAAATCTTGATCATATTTTGTACAGAATTCATTATGATATAAACACCAGGTTGTCAGAACAAAAATCTTGGTCATTTGATAATATTATAAAATGGTCATCACGAATAGCCGGTATACTAATACTTCCACTTGTAATCTTTATTGGAATACATAGTTATAAAGATAGTTATCTCAAAAAACAAGCTTGGGTTGAAATTAAAGCTCCGGCATGGACACGGGCCCAATTCACCTTACCTGATGGCACGACCGGCTGGTTAAACAGCAATTCAAGTGTAAAATATAGCGGAAATTTTAATGCTGATCGCCAGGTTGCTCTTAAAGGAGAAGCTTTCTTTGATGTTTTTGAGGATAAAAAAAGACCATTTATAGTAAATACACCTGAAATTAATGTTAAGGTATTAGGCACAAGGTTTAATATAGCCTCCTATGCGAATGAAAAGAATATCGAAGTGGTTCTCGAGGAAGGGAAACTGGTATTCAATGACAAGGAAATAAATAAATCGTACACCATGAAACCTAATGATCTGGTTGTATATGATAAAACTCTTAAGGATTTTTCAACTGAAGTGGTGCAACCTCAAAAATATTTGTCGTGGACAAAAGGTAATCTGGAATTCAGGAATGATCCGTTGGATGTCATTGTCAGGAGACTGGAACGGTGGTATAACGTTGATATTGAAATAAATGGTAGTATTTCTTATGATCAAACAATACGGGCGACCTTCGTAAACGAAAGCCTGGAAGTAGTTCTTTTTTTATTGAAACAAACCCTGCATTTAGATTACAAAATTGAAAACGGAAATCTCAAACAAGATGGGACTTATGCTAAAAAGAAGGTGATGATTACACTTAAAACCAAATAACCTGATTATTAATTTAAATTACATCTGCCTATGGAACAACCCTATGGAAAAACAGAGAAGCGATGAACCCGCTTCTCTGTATAGATTGCTAAGTTACTTTTTTTAAAAATAACCTAACTAAAAACATTTCAAAGATATGAAAAATTTTTTTGATTTATGGATGCCTTCGCATTCTACCCTAAAAAAACTAATCATGGAACTTAAAATTACATTCCTTGTTATATTGGTTAGTGTTTCAAATGTCTTAGCTATTCCTACCTATTCCCAGGTAGCGAGGGTTTCACTTGACATGAAGAACACAAAGCTTGAACAGATAATAGATAATATAGAAAGTCAGAGTGAATTTTATTTTGTCTTCAACCAGAAACAAATTGATGTCAACAGAGTTGTTTCTATTCAGGCAAATAATGAACTGATTACCAATATTCTTCCTGAATTATTTAAAGGGACTAATGTCAATTACATAGTTTTTGACAAGAAAATTTTACTAACCACTGATCCTCTGGATAATAGCTTGCTGGCTATTCTATCTGAAACAAAACCTCAACAAAATCAAATAACAGGTGTCGTTTCCGACAAAAATGGCACGCCTCTTGCTGGTGTAACCGTTCTTGTTACTGGAACAACTCTCGGAATAGTAACTGATGCAACTGGTAAATACAGTATTAACATTCCTCAAGGATCAAAAAGCCTGAAATTCTCATTAGTGGGGATGGAAACCCAGGAAATAAGTATAGGAACATTAACCCAGATTAACGTAACAATGACCGAGTCGACAATTGGTCTTGGCGAGGTAGTAGTTATAGGTTACGGTACTTCATCCCAAGCGAAACTAGTAAGCTCTGTTTCACAAATAAAGACTGATAAAATTGAAGGAGTTCCTTATGAAACCATCGTTGATGCTTTGGCTGGAAGGTCATCAGGTGTTTTTATGGAACATAACCCTTCTGCTTCAGATGGAGGATTAGACCGAATTTCTATACGTGGAGGTGGAGAACCTTTATATATTATTGATGGTATAAAAGCCACCAAAGAGATGTTTTCAATGATAGTACCTGAGGATATTGATAATATTTCAATTTTAAAAGACGCATCTTCTACTGCAGTATATGGTTCACAAGCTGGTGATGGGATTGTTCTGGTTACAACCAAAAAAGGAACCGGTGAAAAGCTTTCTGTTAATTACAGTGCTAATGTTTCTTTTCAAACACGAATTATAAGTCCCAGTTTTCTCAATCTATATCAACAGGCGGTTCTTATGAATACAGCAGATGATGTTGATGGAATAGCTCATACTTTTTCAGATCAAATGCTTCAAACATATAAAGATCAAACTAATCCGCAATATTTAAATACCAATTACTATAATGCGGTTGTTAAAAAGTTTGCACCACTTACAAAACAAAACTTAACATTAAGCGGTGCATCAGGGAATACGACATTATATTTATCGCTTAATTACGATACGCAGGATGGACTATTTAATGGTAGCACAAAACAAGGTACTGACAGGTATTCTATCAGGGCCAGTGTATCTCATAAACTAGAAAACATTGGACTAACGGTAAGCGGGGAATCAGATTGGTCGCAATTTAATGCAATATATCCGGCTCCTGGTTCCTGGGCAGTTTATAGTTGGACGCGAACTGGAATCGGTGTACCTTTATATAATCCAGCGGGCAATTTTTATCAATATGGAGATCCATTAGCTGCTGCGAGTGATCTGGCCGGATACCAACACGATAAGCGGAATTGGATAAATAACAGGATATCTTTATTATGGGAACTTCCTTGGGTTAAAGGATTGAGGATTAGTACTTTTGGAAATTATTTGTATGAAAACGATGATTTTAAAAAGTGGAACGTAAATGCTAACGGTTGTGCACCCTTTTATAATTGGGATAATTCAATTCCAGCAGGTGGATGGGGAAGTCCTAATTTAACTCAAAGTTTAACAAATAGAAGTAAACTTGATCTTGAAACACATATAAATTATAGCAGAACATTTGGTGGCCACACTATTTCTTTTACAGGTGTTTATACTCAATATAATCAAATTAAGGACACTACTGCCGCGTATAGAAGAGGCTTCATTTCCAGTTCGGTTGATGAGATTTTTGCTGGTTCTACAACTGGTCAGTCGAATTTCGGTAGTGAATTCGAAGAAGCAAATCGGGCTTGGGTTGGACGAGTAAGTTATGACTATAAGTCAAAATATCTGCTTGAATTTAGCGGCAGATATGATGGAAGTGATAATTTCGCACCAAACAAAAGATGGGGATTTTTCCCATCTATCTCAGCAGGCTGGAATATAGCAGATGAGTCTTTTATGCAAAGTATCAATAACTTGTTAGGCATGAAATCTTTTAAAGTGAGGGCATCCTGGGGAGTAACAGGATTAATTACCGGTGCCAACAGGTTTGGTTATATACCTGTCTATAATTATAATAATGATTATTATTATTCTGGTGGAAGCTGGTCTCCTAGTTTTTCAGAAGGGCCATTAGTAAGTCCTGATTTCACTTGGTATAAAAGAACCTCATTAGATGGTGGTATTGATTTTACCATTTTTAATGGTAAATTATCCGGTACTGCGGATTGGTTTTATTATAGAACAACTAATTTTCTTACCAGTCCGACAGGTATATATTCCACTCCTCTAGGGACGGCTTTGCCGCAAATTTTGTCCAATTCTGCTCAACGTAGGGGTGGAGCTGAATTTTCGCTAAACTATAAAACTCAAGTTGCCGGAATAAATATTACCATTGGAGGTAATATTGCTTTCTATAACCAATTGTGGGAGAGACTAGCTAGTGAATCCGAAGCTACTTTAGAAAATCCCTTCACAAGGTTGACCCAACAAACCGATTATTATACTGTAGGCTATCAAGCCTTAGGCTATTATCAATCAATGAATGATATTTATAATAATCCTCGCTTGATAGGTCTTACAAAATACATACCAGGTCAGACTTATTACCAGGATATAAACGGAGATGGGAAAGTTGATTCTCGTGATAAAGAAAGAATTGGAACATCTAGCTTCCCTCATACAACGTACGGACTGAACTTTGATTTCAGTTATAAAGGATTTTCGCTTGATGGGCTCTTTCAGGGAGCTGCAAATCGTCAGCTTTATCTAGGGTATGTATGGTATGCTTCTATAAGTGGGCAAAGAACTTACGATATCCAGGGAACACAAAATTGTTGGACGCCGACTAATCCTAACGCAATGTGGCCAATTCTCTCCACAGTTGTAAGTGATAATGGTATAACTTCTACAAAGTATATTGTGAATGGCGCTTATTTACGCTTAAAAAGTTTAAATATTGGGTATGATTTTAAGAGAATCTTGCTTAAGAATCTTAAAACAATACAAGAGTTCACATTATATTTTAGTTGCACAAATGTATTTACAATTTCTCCTCTTAACAAGTACTATATTGACCCTGAATCTCCTCCTTCTCTATATACAGATTTAGGGTTTGATGTAACTAGATCCTTTAGCTTTGGAGTAAGAATGAGATTATAAAAAAAAATAAAGATGAAAAAAATATATTATATATTACTGACTGTACTTATCACTGCGTTTTATTCATGTAATAAGGATTTACTGGATACGAAACCTTTAGATAAATTTACTGGAGAAGCGGTTTGGAATGATGCCAACCTCTCTGCAGCATTTATTAATAATATTTATACGGACGCATTGACGCAATATTATTCATCGGTCTCTGATGATTGGACTGATAATGTTATGTTAAGTGAGTTCGGGTATGCATTTAACTCAATGTGGAATGGAGATCAGCTAGGTCCAGTTATTAAAACGGGAGTATTTGATAAAAGTTTTGATGCTGGATGGAATAAGTACAATATAATAAGAGAGTGTGACCTTGCAATTGATAATCTAACAGGGAATAAGGTAATATTACCATCTCAAACAACGGTAATGATTGCTGAAGCAAAACTGCTGAGGGCAATAACATATCATTGGCTAGTAAGGCGATTTGGAGGGGTTATAATAGTTGATCATGCATTGACACCTAAGGATAATCTAAAACTGACCCGCAGTAGCGAAAGCGATACATATAATTTTATCATCAAGGATCTGGAAGATGCTGGTAAGGGCTTGCCTGCGGTTGTAAGTCAGGGTAGATTATCAAAGTATGCGGCATATGGATTTCTTTCACGCGTCTTACTTGATGACGGGCAGTATAATCTAGCGATTCAATACTGTGATTCGGTTGAACAAGGTAACTATGTTTTGGACGATTATTACAATATTACTAAGAGTTTCACAAGTATTATAAATTCACCAGAGATAATTTTGAGCATGGCAAGGGATGCCACACATTGCATTTTTGGCGACACATATATGCAACGTTTTTTGCCAGGGATTAGTAATGCTTCTTTGGATCCCAGTTGTCTAACTCTATTTACTGGTCAGGGATTAGCTGGATGGTTGCAGCTTTATCCACCTCAGGAACTTGTTGATGCATACCTGTTTAATGAAGGGGGTAATGCGGTACAACATTTTGGTACGGAGTTTGTGGGCAAGTACCCGGGTTTAATGTGGAAGAATCGTGATGCACGGTTTGAACTTACAATTGTACATGATTCTACTTTATTTTATAATCAGCTTGTAACTATTCGGGAGGGTGGTAATTGTTACCATGGTTCATGGCCAGCAGTCCCGAGTCAGCAAACGGCTTCAGGCTATTATTTCAGGAAATTTATATTTGAAGATCAACCGCAAGGTTACCCCACACCCATAAACTATGCCCTGCCGCTTTTACGGTTGGGAGAAATTTATCTTAATAAAGCAGAAGCTTATTACCGACTTGGAGACTTACCAAATGCTATTTTGTATACCAATAAAACCCGCACACGACATGGTCAACTGCCTCCTATAAACAGTGTAACTTCTGATGAATTTTATACATTATACAAAATTGAAAGAAGAGTGGAACTCGTATATGAGAATGATAGATATTGGTCATTACTTCGTTGGGCAAAAGCAGATAATGCTTCTTCAATCCCTGAACTTACAGGTCAATACCATTCTCTGGATATTAAGAAGGATGGGTTAGTGTATATTGTACCCTGGTTTCATATCACTGGTTCATTGACTTTTGATTGGCCAAAACGAAAGTACTTCCCTGTTCCGGATGCTGAAATCCTAAATAATACTAATTTGACACAAAATCCAAACTGGTAATATACTGGTAATATGTAGTAATATAACATTAAACTAATAAGATATGAAAAAATATTTGTATATTTTAGGAATACTGTTGATAACAAGCTCATGTATTAAATGGGGTCTTGAGAATTTACCATTAGCTAGCGGTTCAGATATTACTCATTTTTATTTCGAGTATCGTTTTTCTTCTACAAATGCAAATGGCTATTCGCAACTAGAATTTGTAACATTGACTACAGATAATACCATCACAGGTAATAATATTACTAGTGTAATCACAATACCCAATCCTTCGGGTGTTTTTACTGCTCAAGAGGCTGCCAAAGTTAATCTTACAGATATTGTTGGATCTTGTGACATCTCCGACGCTGCTACAATAAAGCCTATTAATGGTGCCCCTGAACTGGGTGTAGTTGCCGATTGGTCTCAACCCCACAGTTACTTAGTAACTGCAGCAGATGGCACAAGCAAAACCTGGACAATAACTGCCAGTATTACTCCATAATAATTGGGGTTAGTGTAAAATAAAAAAAGTCTGATATGGAATATTATCAGACTTTTTATGATTTTTAAATTCATTGCTAAACGGTTATCTTTTTGGCCAAAATTCCTAACGCCAGAATGGTTAGAGCATTTGTCTAATCAATTATAGCACCGAATTAATAAAATCAGAATTCAATAGTTTCGTGTCGCTATTAATTTGGGTCATTTAAGGATACCCTTCTATTATCCTTATATCTGATTTAAAAATTCAATACAAAAATGAAAAAAATTAATTTTAAAACTGGTGTATGCAGTATCATAGTGGCAACTATAGGACTGCTTTATGCAGATGGACAAAATGTAATTCAGGACAGAATGAAATGGTGGAATGATCAAAAATTCGGAATGTTCATTCATTACGGTCCCTGGTCTCATAATGCGGATAGAACCTATAAGAATGGGAAGTGGACACAAACTACTAAAAAGAAGGAAGAAGCAATTAAATCATTTAATCCTATCAAAGATGCCACTGAGCAGTGGGCGAAGGTTGCAAAAGAGGCTGGAATGAATTATGTTGTCTTAACCACAAAGCACACTTCATCTTTCGATTTTCCATTATGGCGCACAAAGACCACAGACTATGGCATCACATTCCCCGACTGTCCATACAGTAAACGGCAAGATCCTGATTTTGTTGACCAGTATGTAAAAAGTATGCGGAAAGCAGGATTGGGTATCGGGTTCTACTATCCCTGGGACGACAAAGAACATCCCGATTGTCGATGGTTTTCAGGTCATCCTGACCGTTATATCCCAGGTTTCATTGAAAAGTACCCCGAACGATGGGCTAATTTCGTAAAGTTTGAAAAGGACCAGCTTAAAGAACTTATGACACAATATGGGACTATTGATTATTTTTGGTTTGACGGATCTTATCAAGACGGTGGCCGGCCAGAAGATGCATTGCCTATTCTTAAGATGATGAGGGAACTCCAACCAGATATTATTTTAAATAACAGGGGAACAATGAACATGGCTGATGTTGCTGAGACACCAGAAAGTTGCATTCCAAGAACGGTGACGACCGGATATTGGGAAACATGCATGGGTCTCCCTGGCAAGGGCGGCTGGGTTGTACCCAGACAAAGTAATATTAATAAAGAATGGATGACTATTGGAGATGGTTGGTTTGATTATCAGGGTCCGAATATGGAGTACAAGAGCATCAAAGAATTAATCCAGTCTCTATGCACCGTGGCTTCCAAGGGCGGCAACCTGCTTCTAGGTGTCGGACCTTTACCGGATGGGACAATACCTGAACCACAAGTCGAGTTATTAGAACAAATGGGTAAATGGCTCCGGGTAAATGGCATGGCGATTTATGGTACCACCCGGAGTCCATTAAAAAGTATTCCTGAGTGGGGTGTAATAACCCGTAAAGGGCAAAAGATTTATCTACTTGTTTTTGACTGGCCAGAGCGTACAGGAATTTTGTCATTAAATATTAAGAACAATATTAAAACCGCCAAACTATTAGCAACAGGTGAATTTTTACCGATTAGCCGTATCAACAGCGAAACTATAGAGATTCAGCTGCCAGAAGAACCTGCAGCATGGGAACCCCATATACATGCAGTAAAAAAAGCTCCGAATGAGTATACATCAGTGGTGGAGTTGGAAGTGGAAGGTGAAATACAACCCTGATTTTTAAAGGGAAAGTAGATACTACCTTCCTATCACCGCAAACAAGGATGAAAATACTTATGAGTATTCCATTCGTAAGATTCAAAAGATATTCGATGAATTAAAACTATTTACGAATGAAAGCAATTAACAGAAAAACAAAAAGAAGTTTCGGCATAATGACCGTGATGTCAATCATTTTGACTATAATCGTATTTGTCATGGTAACGCTTGCTGCCTGCACCAGAGCCTCCGGGCGGGTGCAATCGTTCAGTTCAAAAAGATTAACAAATGGCGGCCTGCATATTGGTTGGGCCATGGGTGATATTACTCCGGAAGGCCCGGTTTCATTATGTGGCCAGTATTATAAACGTATTTCAAAATTTGTACAGAGCCCGCTAAAGGTTACGGCATTTGCTATAGAGTCAACAAATGCTGATGGCTCCAAAGAGCAGGCGATAATGGTTTCCATGGATTTGTTGAATATCGGCAGGTATATGCAGGATTCACTGAGAGCCATCGTTAAAAAGCAGATACCAGATTTTGATAAAAAGAAACTTTTTCTGAACGCAACTCATACCCATTCTGCTCCCGATCCTGATTTAAAAGAATACCGGAATTTGATTCTGAAACGGGTAGGCGAAGCCATAATCAGTGCCTGGAATAACCGTAAACCGGCAGGGATCAGCAGCGAAATAGGTTATGCCGTGGTTGGTCACAATCGGAGGGTACAATATTCCAACGGAACAACGGAAATGTACGGTTTAACCGACCGGGAAGACTTTATCGGGATGGAAGGAGGAAACAATCCAGGAGTTGGCATGCTTTTTTGCTGGGACATGGATAAAAAACTAACAGGGATTGTAATGAACGTATCATGCCCGGCACAGGTAACCGAGGCAAAATATTACGTTTCATCTGATTACTGGGGAGAAGTAAGAAAGCAAATCGGGAAAAGATTTTCTGATGATGTTTATGTTTTACCACAATGCGGTGCGGCCGGTGATCTTTCTCCCCGAGACCTTCCACACGGGTATAAATCCGGAGAACCCAATATGTGGAATCTTCCCGGCATTGTTGAAATTGGCGAACGGCTGATCCATACCATTGACGTTGCTTATCCTCATGCCTTGGAATCCATTCAGACAAAAGTAGTCTTTAACCATTTAGTCAAAGATATTGATCTTCCAACCCGGAGGGTAACCGAAAAAGAATATGAGGAAGCGCTTAAAATTGCAAATGAAATACATTCACGTGAACCTAAGGACCCAAACTTTCCGAACACCGCCTGGAACAGGTTCCTTAATGAGATTAGGGATAATGAAAAAGTAAAAGATTTCGGGCCATGGGATAATAAGAATTCCGATTTCGGGATCGTGAAGGAAGAAGAAGCTTTGGTTGAAAAATATAAAAACCAAGATAAAAATCCATTATTCAGGGTTGAGCTTCATGTCATCCGACTTGGAGATATAGCATTTGCTACAAACCCATTTGAGCTTTACACAGATTTTGGTTTCAGGATTATGGGAAGAAGCAAGGCAAAGCAAACCTTCCTAGTTCAATTAAGCAGCGGCAATTATGGCGATTACCTGCCCACAGAAAGGGCTATCAAAGGAGGAGGTTATAGTGCAAAAGTTACTATTGTAGGTCCTGAAGGAGGAAAAATGTTGGTTGATGAAACCGTTAAGTTGATTTATGAAATGTTGGAATAGGCTTATAAGTAAGAATTAATTAAATATAAGAACATGAAACCCACATGATACCTATATCACATACAAAAATGATTATCATGTGGGTTCCATACGACCTTAAAAAATAAAAAAGGAATCATATGAAAGTAACAAACCATAAAACTGAAAAAAGTTTTGGTATCAAAATCCTGAAGTTTCTCATTTTAATCATGACCGTGTCAGTCATAGTAACACTTACCGCCTGCATCAGGGCAGATGGACCCGTACAATCAGTTCGTGTAGTATTACCCTCCGGTGCCGGCTCAATAGCCAAACGCGCCTCCGAAATTCTCGGACGCGAAATTACGGAACGTTGCGGCGCCAAAGTTATTACAACCGGCAACGCGAAGCTAACGGTTAAGCTGGTCGTTAAGCCGGGTATCGGAACGGAAGGTTATAATATCGCTAATGGCCCGAACAGGTCAGTTCGGATTACCGGGAATGACGAACGCGGGTTGCTTTATGGCGTAGGCAAGTTCCTTCATACTTCACGTTATGATCAGGGAGGCTTCACGGCAGGCGTTTGGCGCGGTACATCCGTGCCAAAAGGAACGATACGCGGTATTTACTTTGCCACGCATTTCAATAACTTCTACGAAGCGGCATCTGATGAAGAGAGGCTTTGTTATATCGAAAGCCTGGCCCTGTGGGGTACGAATGCATTGGTTGTCCATTTTCCCAATCAGTGGTTGCAGGGATTTGATGATCCGAAGGCGCGGGAATCGCTTCGAAAACTGAATCTCATTATGTGCGATGCTAAGGCAGTGGGGATGCGGGTTGGCGTAATCACCGGGAATTTTGGATTTACTTCCACACCGAAGGAACTTTTAGCCACCCACAGCCCAAGGTGTTGGGGCACTATACTTTGCCCAAGCAAACCGGCGGCAATGAAACTCATGTTGAAAGACTGGGACAAGTTGATCGACAAGTTTGCCGAACCCGGATTGGATCAAGTTGTGTTCTGGCCATATGACGAAGGTGGGTGTAACTGTAAGGACTGTGCTCCCTGGGGGTCGCGCGGTTATCCTAAGATGTGTCAGGAATTTACCACTGTGCTCCGGGCAAAATACCCCAAAGCCAAGGTTATTCTTAGCACATGGTGGTTCGATGCCGGTGGAAATGATGAGAATGGTAGAATTACCATCGCGCTTAAGAAGGATGGTGAGTATGCGGGACTGTCGGAGTACCTGGCAAAGGATAATAGCTGGGTTGACTACCTGATGATCGATGCCCATGAAGAATTCCCTGCCTATCCACTAAAAGTTGGTGTACCCGGAGGGCTGTCGATGGTTAACTTTCCCGAGATCAGTATGGTTGGCCAATATCCTTGGGGCGGCTTTGGCGCCAATCCACTTCCTCAACGGTTCCAATACCTGTGGGATCAAACCCAAAAGAAGATGTCCGGTGGTTTTCCCTATTCAGAAGGCATCTACGAAGACATCAATAAGACGGTTTGCAGCCAGTTATATTGGGATCCCGACCGTTCGACAAAGGAAACGGTTCAAGAGTATATCGCGTATGAATACTCGCCCAACGTTGTGGATTCAGTTTCGAAAGCCATTGAATTACTCGAACACAACCATATGCGCAAACTCGTGGTTGAAAAAAACATAAACTCGGGTAGCGGATTCTTATTCGGTGTTATTCTCGGTGGCAGCCGGATTGAGTTTCAAAATACCAATCGGTTGCCATTGTCCCAGGCCGAACGCCTCCAACTCGAACAGACTTCTGGGGAAGCGTTCAGGCTCATTCAACAGGCAGACGCGCAGTTGACACCTCATGCACGGGCAAGCTGGCGGTGGCGGATACTTTACCTTCGTGCCATTATTGATAAGGAATTAGTCAGCACCAACGGCTGGCTCGAAGGCCCCACACTCAAGGCAGCATTCGAAGAATTGACCCGTATATATCACTCTGAAAACACCTCGATTGCGATACATGTGCCACGAATTGATGATCCCGATGCTAAAAATGCCCGTTAACCGGAAAATGCTTTCAACCTGGCGACAATAATATTGTTGATCAGCATGAAGTGTTCAAATATCTTACCTTAGATATTTATATAAGAATATGAAAGTAAATAGCAGAAAAACAAAAAGAAACCTTGGTATCAAAACCCTGATATCAACTATTATAACAATAGTCTTTTTGGTAATGGTAATGTTTTCTGCCCCAGAAATAATGATAGCTCAAAATAGTGCTGAAGCACTTGTACAAAAAGATGATTCATGGTATTTACGGGCAGGGAAAACAGAACTGCGTTTCTCAACGTCAAAAATACCAGGACTGTGCAGCTTTACGGATACTTCGAATAAAATTGCCTGGGTGGATACCGAATATAGTTGGATTTTGGAATACTCTACAGGCGATGATCCTGCACCGGCCCAGTTCACTAAAGCTACGATGCTGAAAGATGCTGAAACAACATTTAACAATCTGGGTTCTGATGGTTGGATAATCTGTGTTACCGGGAAATTGGGTGAATGTAAAGTTATCGTTGACTATAAACTCTCTGCTGACGGAAATTGGCTGGATGAAACAATCACAGTAGTTAATAATAGCACTCACCCTATACGAATAACAGAATGGGATTTTGGTCCTGGAAAACGTACAATTGCTGCTACTGTTCCGTTAATTGATATGACAAAATTCAGAGCTGCTGCTATTCCATGGCGACGTCAGATATTGGATCCTCAAACCGTTCAGGACTACGATTTCAAAACATTGCCAAACCTGAAAAGTAAAGGAGGTGCAGATTTTGAACCGGGTACCGGATGGTGGAGACTCCAACCCCTGAGTAACGATCTTGGAAGTGAAGCCTGGGCTTTGCTTAACAATGGCTCTGGGCTATTAGTAATGAAATATGCGCCTTCTATGCTCGAATATAGTGTGTTACGCTATGATGTGACGCGGCAGGGACCAATGATACCTGGAGCAAGATCGGAATATGTCGAAGATCTGCTGTTCGGCGGATCAAAACGTTACCATCAGGATCCAAGTCCTGGATTAATACAGGCAGGAGAAAAATATAAATTCGGGGTGACTCGTTATCAACTTTTTGATGGAGATTGGAAAGAGGCATTTGCCCTTTTTAAAACAACTATGAATGGATGGGGGAACGGTTTGCCTGAAAACTACCTGGGCTATCTCCATTGGAACGAGCATTTTGAAAACAAGGGCAGATGGCCAAATATGCATTATTGTATGGACTTTATAAATGACCAAATTAAAAAGGCGCTTGCATACCACTGCGAAACTTTTTATATGGATCCAGGCTGGGATACAGAGTTTGGTACTGCCATCTGGAATGAGAAGCTTTTGGGTCCTCTGAAAGAGTTTACAAAAAGGTTAAGTAACGAATACGGTTTGAAGGTGGGTATTCATGTACCATTGGCAGGTTGGACTGAGACGGAAAGCTATCCCAAATCGACATTCCGCATGGATGAAAATGGAAAACGTCATGATGAAAATTCATACAACAGTCTTTGCGGTGGTTCAAAGCCATATCTGCAAACTAAAGCGGAGCGATTAAAAGTGTTAGCAAAAGGCGGAATTCAGTTCATGATGTTTGACGGTTCATGGTACACAGGACCTTGCTATGATCCGGATCATGGTCACCCAATTCCTTATACACGAGACGATCATCTTATGGCATGCAAATGGCTGGCACAGGAGGTCCACAAGATTAATCCTGATATAAAAATCGAAATGCACGACTTTATGACGTTATTTCCATATTGTCCTGTATATATTGGCTATCGTCACGGTGGAGGATTTGACGAAATATGGGCCTATGAGATGATGTCTGAAAGTCCGGCGGAATACGTGAAAAATAAACTCGCATTGTGTTTATACTATTACAATCTCGCTTATGATATTCCTCTGTATATGCACATCAATCTAGGGCGGGATAATGAGAATGCGCTTGGATTATGGTGGTTCGCCTCAACTTGCCGGCATTTGGGTATCGGAAATACCCATCCTTACCCAAAGGTAGTTAAGGTTCAGCAAGATGCAATGAAACTTTACAGGTCACTAGAACGATATTATGTGAATGGCAAATTTGTTGGCTTAAATGAATATGCACATCTGCACACTTTACCTGAAAGATCGGGCGGTGTACTGAATCTTTTTAATGTTGATGACAAAGACACAGTTGTTTCGTGCCAAATACCTGCTAAGGAATTAAAAGTTAATCCAGGAACAAAATTGCTGCCTGTTTCAGATACAAAATTTGTATGGAAGGATTCGACATTATTTGTTGAATGTATCCTCAAGGCTTTATCTCCAAAGGTTCTGATTTTTAGGCCTGAAGGCATGAAATAACAGATATAAATAATTCTTATGAAAAAACATATCATCATTACGTTCTTGTTTTGCTCTTTGGCAGTAATGGGACAAAATACTCCCACAAGAGTTAAAGAATACAAACAAGTATTCCTAACATATCCGTTTTCAGATCCGAATCCTGTGCCAATATTTAATCATCCGTTCTATCGAAATGCCCTATATCCATATTTTCGTTTCGATGGATATACTGACGAGTCTGTTCAGAAAGAATGGAAAGTGATTGAACTGGAAAATGATTATATCAAATTAATTATTTTACCTGAAATTGGTGGTAAAATCTGGGGTGCAATTGAAAAGTCAACAGGGAAGGAATTTATCTATTACAACAAGGTAGTTAAATTCAGGGATTTAGCCATGCGGGGTCCATGGACAAGTGGTGGTTTGGAACCCAATTATGGAATTATGGGACACACACCTAACTGCGTTACTCCTGTCGATTATAATATTCAAAACAACGATGACGGAAGTATTACTTGCACCATTGGTACTTTAGATTTGCTGACACGTAGTACATGGAGAATGGAAATCAATTTGCCCAAAGACAAAGCCTATTTTACCACACATTCGTTTTGGTATAACGGTACAGCCATCGAACAATCTTACTATCATTGGATGAATGCAGCACTTCCTGTAAAAGGGCATTTGGAATTTCTCTATCCGGGAACAAAATACATCGGGCACAATGGCGAGTGGGCTGATTGGCCGTTGAATAAAGAAAACGGGAAACAAATTAATTTTTATGATCAAAATGATTTCGGAGGATACAAATCTTACCACGTTTTGGGAACGTATTGTCATTTTTCAGGAGCTTACTATCACGACTACAATTTCGGAATGATTCGTTACGGAATGCGCGATGAAAAGGCAGGCACAAAACTTTGGATTTGGGGACTTTCACGCCAAGGGATGATTTGGGAAGATCTATTGACCGATACTGATGGACAGTATTTTGAATTGCAATCGGGAAGATTGTTTAACCAGGGTATGGAAAAGAGTTCACTCACTCCCTTTAAGCATAAAAGTTTTTCACCTTATTCTACGGATGACTGGACAGAATATTGGTATCCGATTTTGGGTACAAATGGCGCGGTAGAGGCCAATGAATTTGGAGCTTTGAATGTCAAATATGAAAACGGTTGGTTGAAAATTTATTTCTCTCCCGCGCAGGCAATCAATGATGTACTGGAAATTAGAGACGGAGAACAAAAAATTTACAACAAAACATTAAATTTAAGGACTTTGCAGACATTTAAGGATTCTATCCTAACCGTAGAGCCAAGCGCAGATTGGAAAGCCGTTTTAGGAAATCAAAAATTGGTTTACTCGTTTAATGAGAAAATAAATGAACTGAGTCGCCCGGTCAACACTCCTGCCGATTTCGATTGGCAAAACGTGCAAGGCTTATATTTTCTAGCGAAGAGCGAGATGGCTCAAAGATTATTTCCCGAAGCGGAAACACACTTAATAGCCGCTCTGAAAAAAGATAATAATTTCTTTCCTGCTTTGGTGCAAATGTCAGAGCTAATGTATCGCAATATGCGCTATGAGGATGCTTTGGTATATGCTACTCGTGCTATCAGTATTGATGCACACGCCGGAGATGCAAACTATTACTACGGACTCATTAACGAAGCTTTAGGAAAAATAGCTGATGCAAAAGATGGATTTGATTTAGCAACACTCTCGCCTGAATATCGAAGTGCAGCTTACACTGCTTTGGCAAATATTTATTTGTGTGAAAAGAACTTCGACAAAACCCTTTCTTTTGCCCGGAAAGCTTTAGATTTTAATCGCTTTAACATTATCGCCCTGCAATATCAGGCTATTGTTTACAGACTACAAAAAAATGCAGTAAAATCGAATGAAATTTTAAATACAATTTCAAGTCTTGACAAAATTAGTCATTTTGTAAACTTTGAAAACTATCTCAACAATCCAACTGAAGAAAATAAGACAAAATTCATAAGTCAAATTCGTAACGAATTACCGCAAGAAACCTTCAATGAGTTGGGCATTTTCTATTACAATGCAGGATGTAAAACGGAGGCGGAAAAACTATTTGAGTTATCGCCGATATGTCCTGAAGCCACTTATTGGTTAAGCTATCTACGCGGACTGACAATTGATTTCTCCAAAATTAATCTGACACTTTCTTTTCCATTTAGGTCCGAGACAGGACAAATAATGGAGGCATTGTTGAAAAGTCAAAACCACTGGAAGTTGAAATATCAGTTGGCGCTTATTTATGCCAACCGAAACCGCATGGAAGAAAGTAAAAAACTTCTTGTTTCTTGTGGTGGCGAACCAGATTTTGCTCCTTTTTATGTAATGCGTGCCGAAGTCAATAAAGGAGGTAATACCTATAAAAATGAATTTGATTTGCAAAAAGCTCTTTCATTGGATGGACACTGGCGTTATGTAAAACTGTTGGCAGAATATTTCAATACCATTTCGAAGCCCGAAAATGCCTTGCCGGTTGTAGAAAAATATTATCTGACAAATCCTTCACAGTACATCATCGGGGTACTGTATGCAAAAACTTTGTTATTGAATAAAAAATATGCTGCTGCCGATAAAGTATTGGGGAAATTGCATGTAATTCCTTTTGAAGGAGCAACAGAGGCACGCGACATATACCGTGAAGTGAAATTAATGCAAGCATGGGAAATGATGCAGTCAAAAAAATACGATAAAGCACTGGCGTTTATTCAACAAGCAAAATTGTATCCTGATCATTTAGGAACCGGGAAACCTTATGAAAACGAAATAGATTTTCGTATTGAATATTGGATGAGCTATCTCTGCTATTCGAATATGAATAAAAAGAAAGAAGCATATGATGTTTTAAATAAAATCATCGACTTTTTTCCGAATCCAGCTACAACAGGTGGAAACAATTTCTCTATTGCAAATGATCTGGCTACCGCGTGGGCATTCGATAAACTCTACCAACACGACAAATGGATCGAGCGGATTAATAAAGATGTTAAAAACAGAGAAATATTAATAATGTGGTATAAAGCCTTTCTTGACAAGAAAAAGATAGATTTTTCAATGATCGATAAAAACGTGTCAGTGAGGATGCTAGAACTTTTAATAAATGAAAAATAAAACCCTCATGAGAAAAAAAATCTTGCTATCGGCCACATTTCTCCCATTGTTTTCTGCATTCCTATCAAATGCACAAATAACTTATACTATACCGAAAACACCCTGGGCTGATATTATGGGGAAATACCCTTCAAAAATAAGAAAAGATTCAATGCCTACATTCTTTCCTTTATCTGTTGGCAATCATCGAGCAGTAATTGAGATCCCTAAATCGGGAGAGGTTGCACGACTTTTACTTGAGTGGCGACGTCATGATAAGGGGGTGGATAAACATAAATTCATTATCATCAATGCCAATACAAGTGATACAGTAAAAAATATCTATCGCAAAGATGTAAATAACGAGTTTTGCGAACTTCTGTTTGGACCAGTTAATGCAGGTAAGTATTATTTCTATTACCTCCCATTCGAACTTCAGGGAGGATGGGGATTCTATGGACGAAATTATTTGCCGCAAGAAAAACCGCCTGACGAAGCATGGGTGAAAAATAACCTAATCAACAAAAATAATAAGCAATTTATTGAAGCAGAATGCATTGAGATGCAAGCACGTACAGCATTTGACTCATTCTATCCGATGGAGATTATTGCTACAAAAAAAGAAAAAGAGAATTTAGCCAGAAACACAAGGGATAAATTTTTACTCTTTCCTGAAGATAGAAAATTTCCCATTCGAATGCTCGACAATATTCCGCAACGATGGATTATTACGCCTAATAGCAATAAATTTTCGGGACTTGTCGATAAAAACGAATATTATGCTTTCCAGGTCGGACTGTGGGCTATTAATAATATTGAGGATGTAAAAATTGAATTCAACGATTTAAAAAGCACGAAATTCACCTTGCAGAAATCTGCTTTTACCTGTTTTAACACAAATGGCATAAGCCCTTTGGGAAAGCCCTTTACCAAAATAGTAAATATTGCAACAACCAAGGTACTACCATTGTGGATAGGTATTGATATTCCTCAGAATATTCCCGCCGATACTTACAAGGGGAAGCTTGTTGTTATAACAAAAAATGCCGGACAAAAAGAAATTGAACTTGAAATAAAAGTAACAAATAATGTATTGGCTGATAGAGGCGATAGCGAAACCTGGCGACATTCACGCTTACGTTGGCTAAACTCTACTGCCGGAATTGACGATGAAAATGTAGCGCCCTATCAGCCAATAGAACTTTTGAATGGAAATAAAATGCTGCTTACAGGCAAATACCTGGAATTGGCAAAAGACGGGTTACCTGCTTCAATAAATGTATATGGTAATGAGATTTTGTCGGCTTCCATTAAGTATTCCATTCTTAAAAATAATGAACCTTTACATTTCGAAACGAAAGAAACAAAAGTTCTCAAAGAAGCCTCAGGGATCTTTATTAAAGAAATTTATCAATCTAATGATTTTATCAATTTAATTACACATTTAGAGGTAGAATCTGATGGATGGCTAAAATATACTTTTAACATTGAGGCAAAAAAGGATATTGATTTTTCAGATATTCAATTGGATATACCATTTAGAAAAGACCTTTCCAATTATATGATGGGCATGGGACTTCCTGGAACCGAAACGCCCGAAAATCATGACGCAAAATGGAAAGGCCCTCACGATGCCCTTTGGATTGGTAATACCAAAGGTGGTTTGTATTGCGAATTGCGAGGGGCATCATATATGGGACCGCTCTTAAATCTTTATCATCCAGAATTTCCTAAATCTTGGGACAACGATAGCAAAGGAGGTTTCAAAATTAGAACTTTCGGAGAGCAACGTAATGCCATAGTTTATTCAGGTGAGCGGGATCTAAAGCAGGGAGAAAAACTTAAATTTGAATGTGCTTTTATTATCACTCCCGTAAAAATAATAGATACAAAAGGTCAATTTACAAATCGCTATTTTCACGATGGATTAAGTCCTGATCCTCGTCCGGAAGATTTGTTGGCCGGCATTAAAATTGTAAATTTACATCACGCAAATAAGTACAATCCTCATTTAAACTATCCCTTTGTTGAGGTCGATGCAATGAAAGACTTTGTTCGGCGGTGGCATAGCAATGATTTGAAAGTAAAAATTTATTATACCATCCGTGAGCTGACCAATTTTGTTACAGAAATTTGGGCATTACGCAGTTTGGGTGATGAAGTTCTTTCAGGCGGCGATGGTGGCGGCTATCCCTGGTTGCGCGAGCATTTAGTAGATAATTATACACCACAATGGTATCAGTACCTTGATTCAACCTTGGTAGATGCATCAGTATTAACCTCTATAGGTACTTCTCGCTGGTTCAATTACTATATTGAAGGATTGAAATGGTTGGTGAAAAATGTTGATATAGATGGTTTGTACCTTGACGATGTTTCTTTTGATAGAGAGATGTTAAAACGTATTCGAAAAGTAATGAACGAAACAAAGCCTGGCTGTTTGATTGATTTGCATTCCAATACAGCATTTTCAATTGGTCCGGCTACACAATATACCGAGTTCTTCCCTTACATTGATAAATTATGGTTTGGAGAAAGTTTTAATTATAATGCAATGCCTCCGGCAAATTGGTTAGTGGAAGTTTCAGGTATTCCATTTGGATTAACGGGAGATATGCTACACGCCGGAGGAAATCCATGGCGTGGAATGGTCTATGGAATGACAAATCGCTTGCCCTGGTCAACAGAAGGCGTAATTTGTAGTCCGAGTGAAATTTGGAAGGTATGGGATAGCTTTGGAATAGCTGATGCTCAGATGGTCGGATACTGGGAAGATAAACCTGTAGTTACTACATCCAATAAAGATGTGTTAGCAACAGCATATTTGAAAGACAAGAGAATGCTTATAAGTGTTGCAAGTTGGGCTAAAGAAAAAGCAGAAGTTACGCTTGCTATCGATTTCACACGGGCAGGACTGAATCCAAATAAAGTTAAAATAACCGCCCCATTTATAGATAAATTTCAACCAGAAAAAACTTTTGGAATATTTGATAAGATTTCAATTGAGCCAACAAAAGGGTGGTTATTGATTGTGGAGCAGCAGTAAGTACTTTTACATAATAAATAAATGAACTTAAAAATAAATATCAAAATTTAAAGCCATGATAAAGATACAAGCTAGTGTTTCAAAAGGATGGCTACATCAAGCTGGGAGTTTTACATTTGATAGTCAGTATTATTTAAATCCATTATTTCGCCTTGAAAGAGATAGAGAAATTAATAAATTTCTTCGAGAGAAATTTCCAAACTATGCTCTTTACAATATGGAAGATAACTTAGTTCAGGCAGAGTTCTATAATGAAAATTTGGTGCAGGTAGGTGCTATACAACCGAATATGATAATAGCAGTCATGTTAGGTGCTAAATTTTCATTCTTTGCAGATAAAGATTCTGATGTGACAGGATATCCTTTAAAAGACATTAAAGATGCATTTGAATTACCACCAGTTGACAAATTGCTTAATCACCAATTCATAAAAGATTTAACCAAAGAAGTTGTTAAAATTCAAAAATCACGACCAGATTTGACAGTTATTCCTCCTTTTTTCTGGGATCTTTCGGGAAGAGCTACAATTCATGGAATTATTACTACATCGCTCAAACTAGTGGGAGAAAATATAATTACTCTTCTACTTGTTAATCCACAATTGGCACATTCGATTAATCAATGGATTGCTGATGTATATATTGCTATTATTAAATATTTTTCAAAATTAGCAAATTTGCCTGTCACATCCGTTCATATCGGGGAATGTTCAGGGACAATGCTATCGCGTGAATTGTATGAAGAATTTATAGTACCTTACATAAGTACATTAGGTGATAAATTAGGTAAAATTCGTCTTCATAGCTGTGGCAAATCGGATTATTTAATAGAGTCATTTGCTAAAATCAGAAACCTGGGAGTTATTGATACTGGTTCGGGTACTTCTGTAAAAAAAATCAGAGAAATTCTAGGAAATAATATAGAAATCAATGTATTTCCTGCTGTTGAAATTTTGATGAAAGGTAGTTCAAAAGAAAAAGTAAAAGAATGGTTGTATAGAATTTTGGAAGAAAATAATAATGGACCTTTGAAGATCGCTTATCACTTGGAAAATGAATATGACATCAATAATTGTCTGTTCATTCATGAAGAATTATATCGTTTAGGTTTAATTACTCAATCAAGAAATTATTAAGATATCCCAAAATGACTGCTAAAAATAATCTTGCAATACCGATTTTAATTATTGGCGTCCAATTTTTTTTCATAGGTTTTGCATTAGGAATTAATTCTTTTTTGATTCCATTTTTCAAAAAGGCATTTAGTATTTCTTCTGCACAAGCCTACTTGATCCTTGCATCTGCTTATACAGCTTTTGTTGTATGTGGTTATCCTTCAGGAAAAATTATTAAAAAAATAGGCTATAAAAGAAGCATGATGATTTCTTTCCTCATTTTTGCAGTTGGCTTCTTTTTATTTATTCCATCAGCCAGATATCAAAGTTTTCCCTTGTTTTTATTAGCTTCATTTATAAGTGGCGCTGGAAATACTTTATTGCAAGCTGCGGTAAATCCATATATTACTATTATAGGCCCAATAGAAAGTGCTGCAAAACGCATTAGTATCATGGGAATACTTAATAAACTGGCATGGGCAGCAGCTCCAATTTTTCTTAGTTTATTTCTTAATTTAAATAATGTTAGTTTGTCTGATGTAACTTTCCCATTTATGTTGATGACAGTAATATTTGTTATAATTGGTGTTTTATCTCCCTTTTTACCTCTTCCTGAAATCAAAATAGCCAATGAAGAAAATTCGTCTTCCATACACGGAACAAACTTAAAAACAAGCATTTTTCAATTTCCACATCTTTTATTGGGAGTTGCTGGTCTATTCCTATTTTCAGGAGTTGAAGTAATTGCCTTGGCTTCTATAGTTGATTTTGCTTCAAATATTGGGCTTGAAAATCCTGAGCAATATGGTTCTTATACAGTTATTGCAACGATAATAGGATATATATGTGGAGTTTTGTTTATTCCTAAAAAACTGACCCAAACAGCTGCTTTACAGATATGTGCTTGTATAGGTATAATAAGTTCCGCCTTTATTTGTCTATTACCTCTTACCTATGCTATTTATTTTGTAGCATTGTTAGGCTTGGGAAATTCACTGATTTGGCCCACTATTTGGCCCTTGGCAATAGCTGACTTAGGAGAATTTACAAATGATGGAGCTGCCTTATTAGTAATGGGAATTGCCGGAGGAGCTGTTATCCCGCTTTTGTTTGGATTGCTTTCAGATTTACATATTGGTAGTAATCCGATGCAAATGGCTTATTTGATTTGTGTCCCCATTTATCTATACTTATTGTTTTATGCAAAGAAAGGGCATAAAATAAGATTAATTCAAAAAGAAAATAGCTAATTCATTACCGCGTCATCATTAAATAACCTTTTGGAAATTCTGACTATTTTATAAATGATAAAATTACGAAATGAATAAAATTCAACTCATTAAAAACAGTTTCCTGTATTTGTTAATTATTACAATCCCAGTGACCTCTTTTCCCCAGGGAGGTGGTAGATTAACCTATAATTTAAGTGGAGATGATTGGAAGATAGTATCAGCTTCTCCCGAACAAGGCGAGAAGGAAGGATTTTATAAAGATGAGTATTCATTTACTCAAGCCATTCCGGCTAAAGTTCCGGGAGATGTACATTGGGATCTTGAGCGGGCGGGAAAACTGGCGGATATCTATGTGGGACGAAACAGCCTAAATGCGTTTGAGGTACCTGCGAAGGAATGGTGGTACCGGAAAAGTTTTAAGCTTGGAGAAGAGTGGAAAGGGAAAGAGGTACGCTTGAAGTTTGAGGCAGTAGATTACGCGACGAAGGTTTGGCTTAACCGGAAGTTTTTGGGTACACACGAGGGACAGTTCACGCCTTTTGAGTTTGATGTTACGGAATTGGTTAAAGTCGGGGATGAGAATGTTTTAACTGTACTGATTGAAGCGGCTCCAAAGAATATAGTCAGGTTACTGTCGTCGGGGAAGCACCAGGATTTTCATAATGAGATAACCAGAACGATGAAATTCTGGAAGAGCAGAGTGGTTACAGGATGGGATTTCGGGATACCGTTGTGGTCGGTGGGGATATGGCAGGATGTGCGGCTTGTCGGGAGCAGTGGAGTATCTATCGGTGAGGTGCTGGTATTCCCTGAGACAAAAAACCCTTATAATAAGGCAAGGATAAAGTCGAAAGTGAAAGTTTGCTCGAAAGGATTTCACGATTGCAAGATAATTTACCAGGTTCGATGTGTGACTGCCGAGGCCCAAGAGGCGACGGCGAGTTATAACACGAGGATTTATGGTGATAAGCAGCTTCTGGAGTTTCCGGTCGACATTAATGGCCCTAAATTATGGTGGCCTAATGGATACGGGGAACAGAATCTGTATGAAATGAAAGTAACTGTGAAGGATAGGGGAACGGGGGATGTACTGGATGAGGCGTCAATTCGGTTTGGGATTCGAGAGTTGGAGATCCTGGCAAACCCGAAATCAGAGAATAGGAAATACCAGGATTATTGGTACGAGGGCGGGAAAGATTCTGAAGTTTTCGATGATTGGGCGTTGAAGGCTGAGTGGACAACGGGAGTAAAAGAGCTACCCGAGGATAAGGAGCAGAAATACCTGATTTCGATAAATGGAAGAAGAATATTTGCAAGAGGAGGAAATCTTTTGCCAACTGATATGATGCCCGGCAGGAGCGGGAAGAGCGAATATGAGCATCTGATCAGGATGGCGGCAATGGGCAATTATAATGTATTTCGGATATGGGGAGGCGGACTAATTGAAAAGCAGATATTTTATGATCTGTGCGATGAGTATGGAATAATGATATGGCAGGAGATGCCTAACGCCGGAGCACGACCACTTGAAACACCTGAGGTATTGGCAAACAGTGCGCAGCAGCAGAGACAGGTAATGGGGCTTCTGATCAATCATCCCTGTGTTATGCGATATGTTTTCGGTAATGAGTTGTATTCTACGCGTGAAAACAGCAGCCAGGTAGCCCAATTCGAGGATATTTGCAGGGAAATGGACCCTACGAGACCGTTTTACAGAGCAGACCCTGTTTGTGATGCTCAACGTCATGCCCCGTGGTATTTCAGTTTCCCGCCCGGAGGAGAGGGCGAGGGCTGGCCCAACGCGTATGCCATATACAACACAGGCCAAAATATTCATGTCGGCCCCGCAGACCCGATCGAATGGACAGAATATGGGGCAAGCGGCTTATCATCGGTTAAGACACTTAAGCGGATAATACCTGCCGACAGTTTGTGGCCTGTCGGTGAGAACGTTTACTGGAATCATCATCATGCACCGAAAACGTCGTGGTGGTTGATGTCGCAGATATATCGCCCTTTGTTTAACGAGCTGAAGGATCTGGGAACGGAAGTACAGGTAAGTCAATTTGCCCAGGCAGAAGGGCTGAGATACGCGAACCAGGCACATCGCAGGCATAAGTGGCATCGCAGCGCCTGCGTTTCCTGGACATTTAATGAGCCATGGCCGAATGCAGCACATGGGTGTGTTGTGGAGTATTATGGGCAGCCTAAGATGGCTTATTATTATGCACGGGATTCTTACGCGGAGGTTGATGTGAGTGCAGAGTATGGGGCACTTTATGTACGTAGCGGGGAACAATTGAGAATGAAGCTGTTTGTCACCAGTGAACGAAAGGAAGCATTGAAGAAGTCTATAGTTAAAGCGAAAGTTGTAGATCTGGATGGAAGGGTTATGGGTCAGCAGGAGTGGGCGGTCGATGTAGTGGCGGAGGATAATACCAGGGTTGGTGATGTGACTTTTGTGCCTTCAAAGGAATTGGAAGGAAAGGTGATTCTCATAGTGACTGAGTTATATAACAGAGAGGGAGAAAGACTATCAGGTCATACTTATACATTTGGGGTCATTGGGGCTGATAAGGAGCAGTCGATACCAAAGGGGTATATGAATAATCTGCTGACTGCCACGCAGACGAACCTGGCTATATCGGTGAAGCTAGAAAAAATTCAGGAATGGTACGGTAAGAAGACAAAGACATATAGAGTGATAGTACGGAACACGGGTAAGGCGCCTGGGTTATTTGTGAAGCTGGATACGGACTGTGAGGACAGCAAGACAGTTTATATTGAGGATAATTATTTTACGCTTTTGGCAGGTGAAAAGCGTGATGTTTATATGTTTATACCGGACAAAGATAAATCGGAGGAAATCGGGGTTATGCAGGTTTATGCCAAGGCGTGGAACTCAAAATCAGTTACAGCTCCTGTATATGATATAAAACAATGAATACCTTTCTCTAAAAATGAACTCCTCAAACCTGTTGAAGTTATCAATTAATACAATTGCCCATGAGAAAAATAATGCTCTATTTAGTTGTTGGGCTGCTGTTATGCATTAATATTCAAGCCTTTTCAAATAATGCGGATCATGCTAAAATTGTGAATCAATATTTCCAGGTCGAAGTGTTAATAATGTCAACCAATATTAATATAAAGATTACCGACCTCAAACGAAATGTAGTTTGGGCAGACGGAGATTACCTTTATGAACTTAAAGAGATAAAAGAAAACAAAGTCAGACAAATTTCCGGGTTGACCCTTCCAAAACTGAATGTACAATCCGACAGGATTCGCATCAGAGGATTACTGGGTGGATTTGAAGTAGAACATGATATAATAGTAAGCCCCAATAGTAATTTTTTTACGGAAACGATGAAGCTTACAAACACACAAGGAGTAACCCGGTACGTTAAAAATTTCAATACATCATTTTGTAAAAAAGTTAAAGAGACCAACGGTAGGATTGCAACTGATTTTTGTCAGGATCATTTTCAGGCAGTTCCATTTTTGTATCGTTCCGAATACCCAGTCCCAACAAAACCCAGGTACCAGGATTATACTATCGAGGAGATATTTGAAGGAAATGGTTTTGTTTTTCAGACAAGTGAGATAACCTGGAACTTGCCTAAGCGCCATCCTTCTAAAAGTTTCATTTCTGAAGGGTGGGGTTGGCGACACGGCAATGCGATATTGGGTATCTTCAGTTTCAATCAGGATAATATGATTTTCAGTTCTTTAACTTGCGACGATAAAGGTAACCTTCGTTTTGGGGGCTTCAATAAAGAAGGGCTCAACCTCTCCGCGTTAGAGCGAATTGAACCAGCGGCTACAGTTTATCTGGGTATGAACCGGTTTTATTCTATTTCAGGAGATTATAATCAGATTGCCTATCAATATCGTAGCATGCTTGACGAAATGGGCTGCCGGTTTCCGGAGAATTACAATCCGCCTATACACTGGGAGGAGCTTTATAGCGTTGGAGACGCCTGGACCAATCGTAATCTTTACTCCCGAACCAGAATGTTCAAAGAAGCACAAAAGGCTAAAGAGCATTCCTGTCAGGCACTTTATCTTGATCCGGGTTGGGACACAGGTTTTGGCTCATTCTTATGGGGAACTGATTGGCTGGGAGATTGCAAGGATTATATCCATGTAATGGAAAACAATTACGGACTTAAAACTTCGTTACACACTCCCATGCCGCCCTGGACAACCAATATTCCACATTTGATGGGACCTTCAGCCATTGAAAGCTGGCCGATTTCGAGCCGTCGTATGCTCAGAGATACTATGGATAATAAAATAAGATTACTCATTCCTGCCAAAGACGGACCTCAAATATGCATGGGATCAAAACAGTTTCTTGCTGAAGCTGAAAAACGCCTTATTAATCTCTGTGAAGCTGGTGTAGTGTTTTTAATGTTTGATGGTACATGGTGGAATGGTCTCTGTGAAGATGAAAGTCACGGACACCCGGTTCCCTATCTCTACGAAGACCATATTGATGCCTGTGTGGAAATGGCTCGCCGTGTTCATCACGCGTATCCGAATGTGCTGATTGAGATGCACGACATGTTGAACGGTGGACACCCGACCCGATCTACTCCGGTTTACTATAAATACGGCCTTCCCGGAAGCTATGATGAAAACTGGGGTTTTGAGCTATGGGCGAATCCTTTGGATCACATTAAGGATAAAAATGGCCTGGCCATGTATTATTACAATCTCGGGTGTAACATACCATTATATCTTCATATCAATACCGGTTTGGATAATGAAAACAGTCTGGGGCTTTGGTGGTTTGCTTCTACTGCCCGTCACCTTGGCATAGGCGGTGACAGTCCCAATCCCAAAGTTATTGAGAATCACCACCGTGAGATGAAACGATATATTGAGCTGGAGGATTTCTTTAAACGGGGAGATTTCTATGGCATCAACGAAGATATCCATATTCACGTTTTAGCAGATAAGAAGGAGTGTGTTATAAACATATTCAATCTGTCTGACAGTTCAGCGGTAATTAAAGGATCTATCACATTGGAAGAAATAGGCTTAGACCCCAGGGGAAAAAATAGAGCAGATAAGGATTGGATTAAAATCAGTAAAGGAAAAATAACAGTATGCAAGGAGATGAACCCATGGGATGCCGATTTGGCGACTATAAAACAACATTAACTAATTTTTGCTAAAAAGACAAATATGAAACTTCTATTCGCATCAACTTATTTGTATTTAATAATTGCTTTAATTCCAATGAGATCTTTTGCACAAGAAGGTCGGTTAACTTATAATTTGAACGGCGAAGATTGGGAAGTAGTTTCTACTATTCCTGAAAAAGGTGAAAAGGAAGAGTATTATGCAAATAAATATGATGCAATGAGGGCTATTCCGGCAAAGGTGCCGGGTGATATTTATTGGGATTTGATGCGTGCCGGCGAATTACCCGATATATTCATAGGTATGAATGCAAAGGAAACTTACCCTTATGCACTCAAAGAGTGGTGGTATCGCAAAATATTCACCATCTCAAAAAAAGAATGGGAGAATAAGCGAATACGACTGAATTTTGCAGGGGTTGATTATGCTACAAAGATATGGCTCAATGGAAAATTTTTGGGAAGTCACGATGGACAGTTTACACCTTTTGAATTTGAGGTAAGTGACAAGATGAATTTTGATAAAGAAAATGAGCTGATTATGCTAATAGAACCTGCTCCCAAGAACATTATTGATGCATTTATTAATGGTAACAGATGGGCTTCTAATGCATACAAAATAGTTAACGAAACACTAAAATTCTGGAAATGCCGCGCTATGACAGGATGGGACTGGGGGACCCGACTTTGGAGTATGGGTATTTGGCAGGATGTTACCATTTCTGCTACAAATGGGCTCTATCTTGACCGGCTACTAATTTTTCCTGAAACAAAAGCACCTTATCAGAAAGCAAAACTTAAAATTAAGCTTGATATAAATAATATCTCTTCCGAGGATGTGGAACTTAATTATAAAGCAGAATGTATTAACGCAAAAGCCCCACAGGCAATTGGTTCTCAAACTTTAAATACTGGAATTGTCAATAAACAAATTGAGGATTCTTTAGAAATTAATAATCCTGCCCTTTGGTGGCCTAATGGCTATGGCAAACAGATTCTGTACCTTTTAACTGTCACGGCCAGAGATCCGAAAACTGGTAGAGTGTTAGATCAAATCAGTAATCGTTTTGGTATCCGGGAGATAAAAATACTTGATAATCCTGGGGCGAGTGATTATATCCAGCCTGTAAATCCTGAAAAATTTCTTACAGAGATTAATGGACAACGTATTTTTCTGCATGGGGGCAATTGGCTTCCTGCCGACCTGCTGTATGGTCGTCCAGGCAAAAAAGAATATGAGCATCTGATACGCATGGCTTCTTTAGCAAATTATAATGCATTCCGTATTTTCAGCGGAGGTCTGATTGAAAAGCAAATATTTTATGATTTGTGTGACCAGTATGGTATCTTGGTTTATCAAGAAATGCCTAATGCCTTCGCACAGCCCTTAGAAACACCGGAAATATTTGCCAATGTATCAAAAGAACAACAGCAGGTCATGCCGTTGTTGATTAATCACCCCTCGGTCTTTCGATATGGTTTTGGTAACGAACTGGTTCTTACAAGAGAAAATAGCATACACGTAAGACTATATGAGAAAATTTGTTCAGAACTTGATCCACACCGAGCCGTAATTGCATCCGACCCTATACCCGGTATGCAAAGACATGGTCCTTACTATTTTAGATTCCCGGGGACGTACAATCAATACAACACAGGTTATCCACGAGAATATGCCGGACCAGCTAATCCTGTGGAATTCTCTGAATACGGGGCATCAGGAGCTTCCTCTTTCGAAACAATTAAACGTGTTATTCCGGAAGAAAAAGACAGATGGCCCATATCACCCCTTGATTCTTTCTTTAAAGGAGCTCCTATCAATAATGGTCCTTTACCAACAATAATAGATTCCGTTTGGCGATGGCATAATGGCTTACATGCATTTGATCCTTTATGTTGGTTGGTACCTGAAACTTACAGAAGTATATTTGGCGAGTCCTCCGATTTGGAAACCGAAATCAAAATGAGTCAATTTGTCCAGTCTGAAGGTTATCGTTATGCCAACCAGTCTCACCGAAGGGCAAAATGGCATCGTAGTGGCTGTTTTATGTGGACATTTAATGAACCATGGCCCAATGTTGCTCATGGCTCGATCGTCGAATATTACGGACTACCCAAAATGGCATTATATTATGTTCGGAACTCATTTGCACAAATTGATGTAAGTGCCAAACTCAATACCATAACCTTTCATACCGCCGATACCATAAAACTGACAATATTTGCGACTAATGCGAAGCCCATAGCAATTAAAGGAACTAAGTTAATAACACAAATTGTCGACTTAAATGGTAAAGTGTATTATAAAAACAGCAAAGAGGTGGTAATTGATGCTATTTCATCACATGAAATAGATAGTCTGAGTTTTATAGTTCCACAGGAAGTAAATAACAATGTCTTGCTGGTTCGTTTTGATTTGTCGGATGATAAAAACAAATCACTGTCAAGCGAAACCTACACTTTAGGAGTTAAAAATTCGGCATCGGAAGGGGAAAATATATCTTATATGCGCCCAATGATAGATGCACCCTCCGGTGATTTATATCAGACCTGGACAAACCAGGACGCCTATATGCGCCCAATGTTAGATGCACCCCGAACACATTTAAAACTATTTGTCAAATACTATACTAAAGAGCAGTGGGGTGATGATAAAATGTTCTGCTATCAAGCAAGTGTAAAAAACACTTCAAAAGTGCCTGCCCTATTTGTGCAATTAAAATGTTATAATAAGCCCGATGAGGTGTACTTTAGGGATAATTACTTTATACTATTACCAGGAGAAGAAAGGATAGTTGATATTTTGGTCTCTCCGAATGTTAAGAACATCTTCAGACCAACAAGTATTTTCGCTGATGCCTGGAATTTATAGATAATTTAAAAATTTAAGCTATGTCAAAAAAACAGGATAGAAGAGATTTTTTAAAGCGATGTGGTATTGTTGGTACTGCACTGCTTTTTGGCAGAACTTCGTCAATAGCCAGACAGATAAGATCAGGTTATTCAGGCATGGAAATTATAGGTGATGTAAGAACATGGAAGAGGGATGGTAGTGCAATCGCTTTTGATTGTTACAAACAACAAAAAGTAAAAATAAATATTCTTGCCGACGACATATTTAGGGTTCAATACTCTGCCAATGGGATTTTCAAGCTTTCAGAACTGATAGACTGGGGATTGGTAAAGCAGGATGACTCTTTCCCCGCCCCAAAGTTTACGGTAAAAGATAGTGACAGGATGATAATAATTGAAACACCTGAGATTAAAATAGAGATCAAGAAAAGCCCTTTCAGAATTACAGTTCTGGATAAGAAAGGTAACATATTGACAAAAGAAAGTTCACGGGGGATGGTCGCCGGAGATGGCGCCCGTTTACAAATGGATAAATCTGATGATGAGCACTTTTTTGGCATGGGAGAAGGGATTGGTACAAAAAATCCTGATGCCCCTTTTAAGTATTACCGGTATCCTCAATATGGTAATTTATCAATTCATGGGACACAATTGGAAGAAGGGATTATTGGCTTGGATCAAACCGGTAAGAAAACGTTTTTCTGTCTCGGTCCCAACTGGTCGGGTCAATGCATGACTCCTGCAGTAATCCCGTTCTTTATGAGCACAAAAGGGTATGGAATTTATCTGAATAATTTCCGGGATAGTATTTTTGACCTTGGAAATACCAATACAAATTCCTGGTCCATAACCCTTGGCGGCGTTCCAAACCATGTTCCCAATACTGATTCTCTTGATTACTATTTCATTTACGGCCCTTCTTTCAAAAAAATACTCGACAGTTATACAGGGCTCACCGGAAAAACGCCCCTGCTGCCAAAATGGAGCTTGGGGTATTTTCAAATCTGTCATTTTGACCAGATTCAGCCCGATGTGTTAAAAATTGCTCACGATTTTCGCAAGAAAGATTTTCCCTGCGATATACTCCTTTTGGAACCTGGTTGGACAAAACGACCCTATCGTATGGATGGCTGGAGCCCGGAAAGATTCCCTAATCCCGATGCAATGATTGCTGAATTGACAAATCTGGGCTTTAAGTTAGGGCTCTGGCAATGTGGTCCTGCTGATTGGATTTTTACTTCATGGGATTTGTTGAAACGTAATGCCAATGAATGGGGTGTTGATATAACTAATCCAGATGATGTTAAAAAATATAAAAATATTCACAATCATTTCTATGACCAGGGAATATCCTTTTTTAAACAGGATGGATGCGGGCAAAGCGAATGGTATCCGGATGAGCCTTATAAAAATGGCCTGACAGGGAAAGAAATGCATAATATCATCCCAACCCTGTATTCAAAAATAATGTATGAGGGATATAAAGAGCATACCGGTAAAAGGTATGTAAACTTTAACCCAGCGGTTGGCCCTGCACAGCAGCAATACCCTGGCATCTGGCCCAGTGGCGATTCCGGAGGAGGATACCAAATGTTTGTGGGGGAAATGAACCTGGGAATGTCGGGACATACCTATACTTCGCATGATTTCACCGACCGTAGTCCGGCCGGAATACACTGGTCGCTTCTGGGACCCTGGATGCCCGGTGCATTGAGCCCCGCACCCCAGGGCGATATCCCTGGAATACAAATACAGAATAAGGCTCCTACAGATGCATCGATTGCCAGTATGTGTCAGTTATATCTTAAATTGAGATATAAACTCATCCCCTATATCTACAGCACACACTGGCAGGCTCATAAAACAGGTACTCCATACATGCGCGCAATGGTACTGGAATACCAGGACGATCCGATCACCTATAAGCTTGATCATCAATGTATGTTGGGCGACTGGTTTTTATTGGCAGCCTATAACAACGATGTCTATTTGCCTGCAGGAAAATGGTTTGATTATTGGACAGGTGAGGAATTCAAAAGTGCGGGAGAATGGAAGAAAAATCATAGTTGCCCTGTCATTGTGGGAGGTCCTCTTTTTGTAAAAGGAGGAGCAATTATTCCAACAGGACCGGTTATGGCTTATGTCGATAAGGAACCATTAAAAATTGTCGTTTTAGATATTTATCCTTTTGAAACTTCCGCTTATATTTTGTATGAAGATGATGGCACAACCTATGATTATGAAACCGGCGTCTTCACTACAACAAATTTTAGTTGCCGTCAAACCAGAAAGAACATCCTGATAACTATAGGTAAAAGAGAGGGAACCTATGGTAATATGCCTAAAAACAGAAGCTATCTCCTAAGCGTCCACTGTCAGGATGAGCCGGTTCAGATATCTAAAGGAACCCAAATCTTAATCCAAAACAAAACAAAGGAAGAGTTAGTCTCAGACGGCACTAAGAAAGGCTGGTTTTATGACAAACAGCTCAAAACTACGTGGATAAAACCTATGGCAGGCTGGTACTACGCAGCAGACGAACGCGGAGATGGAGATCCGGAAAACGATACGGTATATTGGATTGATTCTGAAAAGCATGAGGAGGGTGAATTCACTATAGAAATTGATTTGATTGACTAAACCATATGTGTTAAAGCAGGAAAATATGGATATAATATATTAATCAGATAAATAGAAAAGATGAAAACAAAATCGTTTTTTTATGCATTATCAATATTCATTATTGTTTCATGCTCAAAGCAACCTATTACGCAATCAGTCCGAGACGAGATGCTATTATCAGGAGACGACTGGAGCATCATGTCGTTTAACCCGGGGCAGGGATTGAAAGAACAGGCATATAATATGGATTATCCGCAGGGGAAGGCCATTCCTGCACATGTACCTGGTGATATTCATTGGGATCTCGAGCGAGCGCATAAAATCCCTGATCTTTACTACCTGATGAATACCAAGGAAGCCCGGTGGGTAACTGGCAAAGAATGGTGGTATACGAAAATATTCAAAGCAGGGCAAGAATGGAAAGGGAAAAATGTTCGGCTTCGTTTTGATGCTGTTGATTATTTAACGGATGTATGGTTAAATGGTAAATACCTCGGAAAACATGAAGGACAATTTACTCCATTTGAATTTGATGTAACGGAAAAAATTCACTTAGAGCAAAAAAATGTACTAAAGGTTCTAATTCATTCGGTTCCTGAATCAGTTCGACAGAAAATTGCTGCCGAAGTTAATGAGTGGGATGTTATGGGAAGTATGCGACCTGCCTATCCTTATTGGAAGAGTATGACCAGTTCGGGATGGGATTGGGGTGCTGATCTGATTTCCATGGGTATCTGGCAGGATGTCCGATTGATTGCCATAGAAAATGTATATGTCTCAAATTTGACTGTAATACCAAAGGTATCACCGCCTTACGATAAAGCAACGCTCAACATAAAAATGAACTTGCAGGCATACAAAGATAAACGCATTAGGCTGACTTACAATGTAAAATGCCTCACCGCAAATGATAAGCCAACAACCGTTGAGAAAGAAGCTACATTCTCACATGGAGAACAAGAAGTTGAAGGTGTGGTGGAAATAAAAAATCCGCAACTTTGGTGGCCCAATGGCTATGGCAGGCAGCAGCTATACGAAATGTTGGTGACTATCAGCGATGCTAAAAAAAATACTCAGCTTGACCAGATTTCGACCACCTTTGGAATCCGTGACCTAAAATTGCTTGCTAATCCCGGATCCCCAATTTATAAGAATTACCAGGTATATTATCCGTTATCCCCGGATTTTCCTTATACACCGCCACGTATTGCTGAAATTACTGATTCAATCACGCCACCTAAATATCTTATGCAAATTAACGGCAAGCGTATTATGGGGATGGGGGCGAACTGGCTTCCGTGCGATCTTCTTTTTGGCAGGCCGGGAGTTGAATTTTATGAGCATTTGATACGTCTTGCAGCTCAGGCCAACTTTAATCTTTTTAGAATTTGGGGTGGGGGGATAATTGACAAGCAGATTTTTTATGATCTGTGTGATCGCTATGGTATTATGCTGTTTGCAGAATTCCCTAACGGAGGAGTACCACTGCCTGAGAATGACGAAGCACTCAAGATTACAGCTTCAGAAACACGCCAAATCCTGCCATTATTAATAAATCATCCTTGCATTGTTCGTTATGGAGGCGGCAACGAGTGGTATACAAATGCTCAAAACAGCAGACAGATGGCTCAGTTACGACGGATATGCAATGAAGTTGACCCTTCCCGGCCGTTTCACGATCCCGACCCTGAGACAATTGGCCAGCGGCATGGCCCATACGGATATGAATATAAAACTCATTACCAGACCTATAACACAGGCTATCCCCTGACAGATGGTCCTGATGACCCGATCGAATGGACTGAATATGGTGCCTCCGGGGCATCTTCAGTAAAAACGCTTAAGCGCATTTTGCCGGAAAAGAGCCTCTGGCCTGTCAGACTTTCAGATCCATATTGGAAATGGCATAAAGGATTGGGTGCTTTTGGAACTACAAATGAACTTTGGTTGCTCCCTTCACAATATACATTTTTGTTTGGACAGCTTCCAGATTTGGAAACCACCGTTCGCTGTAGTCAGTTTGTTCAGGCAGAAGGACTTCGTTATGCCAACCAAAGTATGCGCCGCAACCAATGGCATCGAAGTGCATTCACCTCCTGGACTTTAAACGAGCCATGGCCTAATGCTGCACATGGTTGTCTTGTGGAATATTATGGTAAACCTAAGATGGCTTACTACTATGCTAAGAATACTTGCTTTCCGGTTGATGTAAGCTGTGTATATTCTAACCTTTACTGTAACCAGGAACAACCACTTACGATAGAAGTATGGGTTAGTAATAATAATATAAACAAAATGCTTAATCACAAGTTACGCTGGCGTATTTTTAATACTCATGGTCAAACTTGTTATGAAGGAAAGGAGATTATTAATATTGATTCTGAAAAAAGCGAAATAGTAGACAAAATAATGTGGAGACCTTCCCCCGGAATGGAAGGCGATGTTGCATTGCTCTATGTAGAGTTGCTAGACTTGAACGAAAAAGTAATTGCAGAAAATTTATACACATTTGGAATCCAGAAATCCAAATCAGAAACATCCGCAAAAAACACTTCCCCTCCCTTATTAAAAGCATTATTGCATGCAACATCTACTAATCTTAAGGTTCAAGCGATCAATTTTCATAATATGGGGAAAGGAAATACTGAAGGCGTGATTGAAGTCGAGAATGTTGGGAACAATGTTGGACTCTTTGTTGAATTAAATGTTGATTCGACAAGTGAAATTCGAGCTTATTTTACTGACAATTATTTCTTCTTACCACTTGGGCAGAAACGCCAGATAAAGGTAAATTTGCTTTCGGAGAAGTCGAATCAAAATTTAAGCTCAATAAAATTATCTGCTAAAGCCTGGAATAGTTATCTTAAAACTTTAGATGTACCTGTTAATTAGAAAAAAAGAAATATGCACAGGATTATTTTTTTATTTATTTTTTCAATTATAAACAATATTTCTATAATTACTGCACAAACCTTATTATTAAATGGGAATGATTGGAAAATAAAAGATATCCCCAACGACTCGACCGCAGCATTCTGCAGCAATTGGATACCTGCGACTGTCCCCGGAAACATTCAGTCAGATTTGGAGGCAGCACGGATATTGAAGCCCATATGGTATGGTGCCGGCGATATACGTCTATATGATGTGGCAAAAAATGAATGGTGTTATCGCAAAGAATTTAAGGTTCCGACCGATTTTTCTGCTAAACGAATTCGCCTGGTTTTTGATGGAGTGGACTACGCTTGTGAAGTGTGGCTTAATGGCAAAAAGATTGGCAGTAACCCAAATATGTTTCGTCGTTTTGAATTTGATGTAGCCAATATTCTCAAAATTGGAGAGACCAATCGGCTTGATGTCCGGATAGCCAGTATTCCGGCAATTTCGGCGCCTTACATTGAGAAAAGTGATGGTAAAGAAAGTGGAGCTCGTACGGAATGGTATTTTGTTGAGGGTCTGACTAAGACACTCGAAACGCTTAAGGATTTGAAAAGTCCTACAAATTTTGGATGGGACTGGGGAGTGAATATTTGGACATTGGGTATATGGAAAGATGTACGTCTTGAGGCAAGCGGAGTGGCTGCTATAGAATATCTGAAAATTGAAACACCTCTTTCGGATAATTATAAGAAAGCAAAAGTTCAGGTGAACGTGGCGGTAAACAGTCAGACAAGGGAAAAGGGAACGCTGAAACTTAAGATCAGCGGTAATGGGTTAGAACGCATCGCCGAAACGCCCTTTTCCGTGACAGAAGGCTCAAATAAACTTTATGTGGAAATAGCCCTTGAAAATCCTGCCTTGTGGTGGCCTAATGGACATGGAGAACAAAACCTTTACAATTTGGAAGTTACATTAGTTGATACTTCGGGAAAAGTAATACATTCAATTCATACACACTTTGGGGTACGCGAGCTTCGTTGGCAACTCACAGCTGAAGCACGGGCAGATTTTCCGGAGAAATATATGCCTGTTGTGAATGGACTTGCAATACGAATGATTGGCTCAAACCTGGTACCCCCCGACCTGTTATTTGCACGTATTCCTGAGCGTGCTCCACATCTGCTGCGACTGGCCAAGGCATCAGGATTTACAGCACTTCGAATCTGGGGAGGCGGTGTGATTTTTACTCCTGAAGTTTATGATTTAGCAGATGAATTAGGTATTATGATGTTGTTAGAGATACCTATTGCATCCCTAGACCCGAAACCTTACCCTGGTTTATTAAATAATTTAGATACTACATTACGTAATATTATCCATCAGGTTTGGAATCATCCTTCGATTATCGAATACAACGGTGGAAATGAAATGGGGTATGGTGGAGGAGGTGATTTCACAGTGATTAAGCATATCCGCAAGATATTTGAAGAAGAAGATACGGAAAGGGTTTTCCGTGATACCGACCCTATTACCGGAGGATGCCATGGACCATGGAATTTTACTGATCCAATAGGTGTATATTTTACATGGGATCAATTGATTCCAAGAGTGCCTGATGAGACCGGATCGATACCGACAGGGCCTTCAAGTTATGTTTATCCGAGGATGCGTTACGGAGAGTTCGGTTATCAGACACCAGCTCATTTAGAAGTATGGCAACGTGAAATTCCCCCATCTGCACAATGGCCTTTTGAGAAAGAGAATCCGATAGTAATTCGTAAAAATATAACATATGCTGTATTCGATGAAGATGCATGGCTCGAAAAACCAGTAATTGATTTTCTTTTTGGGGATGCTCCTAATCTGGAGTTTTTATTGAAAGCAGGACAGTATATTGGTGCTGAAGGATTGCGTTATGCGCTAGATGCTATACGTCGCAGGGGAACGGCAGTGGGAGGAATGATGACCTGGGACTTTAATGAACCCTGGACCAATGGAGCCGGAAGCTATCAGGTTGATTATGACGGACGCCTGCTTATGAATAATACATTTGTGAGGCAGGCAGCTGCACAATTATCTTTATCACTAAGACATCTTTCTTCACTCTATAATATTCGTGATGGTATTAAAACAACACTCTATATAACAAGCGATGCGGATATACCGGTAAAAAACTTGCATTGGTCATGGAAAGCCAGGGACCGTCGAGGTAGAGTTATTTCTTCAGGTAAGGGTAGTGTGGAAATTAACCCTATCGAAGTAAAGAAATTGGCGGACATATCCATTAAGTTACCAGAAAAAACTGCCTTCGGTCCTGTGTTGGTAGAGTTGCAACTTTCCGACTCTGTGGGCAACGTTCTGAACGAACGAGTACATATTTTTGGTTTGGGAGGTGTGCGAGCTCCATTGAAGGGTTTGCTTGACAACCATATCCCTGATTCGGACGATAATTTAAAAATGTTAGCAAAGTTGCAAGATACGACAGGCTATGCGAATGTAAAAGGACGGCAACTTCCCGAAATATTCCGTCCTATAATGCGAACAACACTAAAAGTAACGTCAATTGTTCTACGCATAGAAGGTGAAGAAGAGGTGCTTGACCTGAAATTAACTAACACAGGAAAAATGACAGCTCTTTTCTGCGAACCGAAACCTATGCTAAACTATCGAACGGACCTGATTATGTATAATCTTTATGTCTGTATTGCACCGAATGAATCAAGAACTATACAGATACGCGCTCCTCTTTATCCTAAGGATGGTTTAACACTTATTCAAACCGGATGGCGAGTAGAAAGCTGGAATGCTGATCCAGTTGAAATTAAACCCTCAGCGGACATACTCCTGGCTCTTGGACGTGAAGACCGCATGTGTTGGGAATTTGCAGGGTATCCGGGCTTAGCCCCTTCGATTAATACAAACCTGATTCAAGTAAAAGGGAGGCAGCCGGATGCAGTAAAAGTGCCATTTTTATCGGACGAAAGTAAAACTTTGGAATGGGAGTTCAAGGGAACTGCCCTATCTATGAGCCAGGGAGCATTACTGAGCATCCACTCTTCGGATCAGGCAACGACAGGGGCAATGATAAGTATTGATCTTAACGGAAAATCCTTTGAAACTGAGCTCCCGGAAGGTTATGGATTTCAGAAGTCCGACCAGGCACACCTTGCCCAGGCAAAAACAGTTGAAGTAATAATCCCTAAAGGGGTAGTGAAGCAAGGGGACAATCTTCTCCGGATAAAAGTTATGGGCGAAGGTTGGTTTACCTGGGATGCACTTGATTTAAGGTCTATATCCACAACAAAATAAACATATAATAATATTCTCGTCATGAAACACTTTTTATGTTATTTTAAAGTAATTTTTACACTCATAATATTTCTGGGCATTAATCATAAGGTTTCTTCACAAAATGAAAAGACCGTTAAGTTAACCAATAAGAATTTTCAGGTTGATGTTTTAATCGATGCCGGTAAAATCCAGGTAAAGGTTACCGACCTCAAGCAAAATGTAGTTTGGGCAGATGGGATTTATCATTATGAACTTGGAGAAATGATTTCAGGACAACTCAAGGAATATTCTGGTCTGGAATTGCCAAAGATAGTATGTCAATCTGACCGAATTCATATTCGAGGGTTAATCGGCGGTTTCGAGATTGAACATGACCTGATACTTTCGGCAGAGAGTCCCTTTCTGGCTGAAGAGATGAAAATTGTAAACACACATGGTGAACGCAGAAATGTTAAACATTTTCACACGGCATTCAGTAAAAAAGTTATTGGTGCGGATGGAAAAATATTGAATGATTTCACACAAGACCATTTTCAAGGAGTCCCATTTCTGCATCGTTCCGATTATCCGAAATCGATGGGGACCTTACCCGATAAGAACGAAATTGACTATAATATCAAGCAAATAATTGAAGGCCAAGGCTTTGTTTATCAGACGAGTGAATTTACCTGGGATGTTCCACGTCGTCTTCCTTCTCACAGTTTTATTTCTGAAGGATGGGCCTGGCGACATAACAAAGCAACATTAGGCATTTTTAGTTTTAATCAAGACAATATGATATTTAGTACACTATCATTCGACAATGTCGGATGGCTGAATTTTGGTGGATTTAACAAAGAAGGGGTTTGCCTTTCAACAATGGAACGCTTTGAACCTTTATGTACTATTTATTTAGGTTTGAACCGTTTTTACCCAATTACAGGTGGATATAATCAAGTTGCTTACAAGTACAGGGATATGTTGGATGAAATGGGGTGTCGGTTCCCAAAGAATTTCAATCCTCCGGTACATTGGAATGAACTTTACGATATTGGTGAAGATCATAAAGTTTATACAATCGAAAATTTGAAAAAAGAAGCCCAAAAGGCTGTAGAACATTCTTGTCAAGCTCTTTATTTAGATCCCGGATGGGACACTGAATTTGGTTCATTTATATGGGATACAGTAAGGTTGTGTGAATGTAAAAATTACGTTAACATGATTGAAAAGACATATGGTCTAAAAACATCTATGCACACACCAATGCCTCCATGGACATCCAACTTTGGAAGTAATATCAGTGATTGGCCTGAATCATGTAGGCGACTAATAAAAACAAAAGATAGTGTGACCTTAAAAGACAGGGTAATACCAGCTAAAATAGGACCTCAAGTATGCATGGGATCAAAACAGTTTCAGGATGAAGCAGAGCAACGTTTATTAAAACTTTGTGAAGCAGGTGTCTCTTTTCTTATGTTTGATGGGACATGGTGGAATGGCTCTTGCGAGGATTTCAATCATGGGCATCCTATTCCTTATTTATACGAAGATCATATTGATGCCTGTGTAGAAATGGCAAGGCGTATTCATGTTAAATATCCAAACATTTTGATTGAGATGCATGACATGATTAATGGAGGACATTGGACCAGGTCTACACCTGTATATTATAAATATGGCCTTCCGGGAAGTTATGATGAGAATTGGGGATTTGAACTCATGTGGGAACCATTCCAGCATCTGAAAGATAAAACAGCTTTAGCCATGTATTATTACAATCTGGGATGCAATGTCCCTATTTATTTGCATGTTAACACGGGACGCGATAATGCTAACAGTATTGTGCTGTGGTGGTACGCCTCCACTGCCCGTCATCTCGGAATCGGAGGAGATAGCCCTGATTCAATAGTTACCGAAAACCATCACAAAAATATGAAGCTATATATTCAACTACAAGATTTTTTCAAACATGGCGATTTTTATGGGATAAACGAAGAAATACACATTCACTCTTTATCAGAAAAACAGCAGTGTGTAATAAATATTTTTAATCTTTCTGATACTTCAAAGACAACGCAGGGTATAATAACTCTATCAGAAATAGGATTAGACCCGAAGAAAAAATATACATCTGATAAAGATTGGGTTAAAATAAGTAATGATCGGTTAACTGTTAGTAAAATAATGAAACCGTGGGACACAGACCTGGCAGTTATCAAGTCACTCTGATAAAACATGAGTTTTATAACATAAATAAATTATAGACCGGGCAACGAATTTTTAAACTTCTATCCATATGAGAAATCTTTTAGTTTATATCGTGATATTCATGGTCTTTTCTTGCAAAACAAAAAATCACACAGCTAATTCTTCAAGTTCTCCTCAAGAACCAAAAAGACTATTCGAAATATTAACCCCACAAGAAACAGGAATTAATTTTGAAAATAAACTTCCAGAGTCGTTCACTATGGATCAATTAACTTATTTGAATTTTAACAATGGTGCTGGGGTTGCTGTTGCTGATTTTAATAACGACGGACTTCAGGATGTGTTTTTTTTGTCTACACTTGGTCGCAATAAACTTTATTTAAACAAAGGGAACTTAAGCTTTAAAGATGTTTCAGAAGAATCTGGAACAGATAATATTGCTGGATTTCATACTGGTGTAACTACCGTAGATATAAATTCTGATGGATGGATGGATATTTATATTTGCAATGCCGGGCCATATATGGACCCAGAAATGAGGAAGAATAAGCTATTAGTAAATCAAGGTTTAAATAAGGAGGGTATTCCTACGTTCAAGGAAGAGAGTTCAAAATATGGCCTTGATATAGATTTATGCTCTACTCAGGCTGTATTTTTTGATTATGATCGTGACGGTGACCTAGATATGTTTTTGATAAATGCCTCGCCTGATATGAATGCTATCGATTTTAGATACTTGAACAAAAATTTAAAAACTGAAAGTAATATTACCGGAGATCGACTATATGAAAACCGAAATGGGAAATTTTTTGACGTATCAAAAAAAGCAGGACTAATTAATAATAGCCTAATTATGAGTTTGGGTGTCGGAGTGAGCGATTTAAATAATGATGGATGGCCTGATATATACGTAAGCAATGATTTTCTGGGCAAGGATGCCTTATATTTAAATAACAAGAATGGAACATTTACTGAATGTATTAATGAATCTTTAAATCATATATCTTATTCTTCAATGGGCAACGATTTGGCTGATTTTAATAATGATGGATGGACGGATATTATTACTTTAGATATGCAGGCCGAAGATAATTACAATAGTAAAACTAGCTATGGATCAATGAATTTAATGAATTTCCAACAAATGGTTAATTTGGGATTACACTATCAGTACCCTTATAATACACTTCAGCTGAATAATGGAATTATTGCACAAAATCAAAAACCAAGCTTTTCAGATATTGCTCAAATCGCTGGCATTTCAGCTACCGATTGGAGCTGGGGACCATTACTTTTTGATATGGACAACGATGGTAATAAAGATTTGTTTGTATCAAATGGCTACAAACAAGATTATTTGAATTATGATTTTGCGATTTATTTCAGAAAAAAAATTGAAGAATTAGCAAAATCTGGACAATTGGGCAGAAATAGCTCCATTTATAACCCCACAACCCTTGGCATTCTAAATCAAATGCCTCAAAGAAAAAAGAATAACTATTTTTTCAGGAACAATGGAGATTTAACTTTTGAAAAAATGAATGGAGTATGGTCGAACGATTTTCTTACTTGCTCTAATGGAGCAGCTTATGCCGATTTTGATAACGACGGGGACATGGACATTGTTGTGAATAATACATTGGGAATATCGTTTATTTATAAAAACAATTGCAGGGAAAAAGGTTTGGGAAATTATATACAGTTTAATCTTATAGGTCCGAGACAAAATCCTTTGGGTATAGGCACGAAAATTATTCTAAAACAAGCAACTCGTATTCAAGTACTAGAGCAATATCTAACTCGTGGTTTCCAATCTTCTGTAAGTCCTATTCTACATTTTGGGCTGGGATCAGACACTATTGTACCTGAAATCCAGGTTATATGGCCTGATGGAAAAGAACAGGTAATTACAAATATACCCTGCAATCAGCGTAAAAACTTGTATTATAAAGAAGCAAATCAAATACATAACTTCTCCTTTTACACACCTTCCTTATTTACTGATATAACTAAAAAGATGAATCTCCATCATAAACATGAAGAAAATAAAATTAATAATATTGTCCGCGAAAGTTTATTACCACATAAAATGTCAGATCTGGGACCGGCAATGGCTGTGGGTGATGTTAATAATGATGGAATGGACGATTTTTATATTGGAGGGGCTAAAGGGTATTCTGGGAAATTATATTTTCAAACTAGTGGTGGTACTTTTGAAGCTTTGGGTAATCAACCATGGTCAGAAGACAAGGATTGCGAAGATGTTGGCGCAGTTTTTTTTGATGCAAATAATGATGGTCTACTGGATTTATACGTGGTTAGTGGCAGTGATGAGTTTGAAGAGGGGTCTCAATATCTGCAGGATCGTCTTTATTTAAATGTTGGTTCAAACAATTTTATAAAAGCAAAAGGAGCTTTACCAAGTATGATAAAAAGTGGTTCCTGTGTTAGAGCAGGAGATTATGACGGAGATGGTTATATGGACCTTTTTGTCGGTGGTCGTCAAAGGCCAGGCAAGTATCCACTTCCTGCATCAAGCTTTATTCTAAGAAATGAGAGTAAATCGGGTACAGTCAAATTCAAGGATGTAACTTCCGAAATTGCCCCACAACTAAAAAATATAGGGATGGTTACAGATGCTAATTGGACCGATATTAACAATGATGGCAAACTCGATCTATTAATAGTGGGCGAATGGATGTCACCAAAAGTATTTAAAAATTGTGGTAATGTTTTTAAAGACGTTACTGTTGAGTCAGGATTGTCTCAAGATATTGGTTGGTGGAATTGCATTACATCTGCTGATTTTAACCAGGATGGCAACATGGATTTTGTAGCCGGGAATCTTGGTTTGAATTATAAATACAAAGCGAGCAAAAATAGACCGTTTGAAATATATGCAAAAGATTTTGATAATAATGGCACATTAGATCTGGTATTAGGCTATTATTATGGCGAAACGCTATATCCTTTGTATGGTAGAGATCGTTCTGCAGAGCAATGTCCTTTTATTTTGCAAAAATTCCCATCTTACGACGCTTATGGTAAAGCCACTCTGCAAGATATATATGGAGCTGAAAATCTGCAAAGTGCCCTGAACTATAAAGCCACGAATTTTTCTACTTGTTATTTTGAAAACAAAGGAAATGGGACTTTCAAGATTCATCCTTTAAAGAATTTGGCCCAGATTTCTTCAACAAACAGCATTATAGCGGAAGATATCGACGGAGATGGGCTATTAGACCTTGTAATTGCAGGAAATATGTATGGTTCTGATGTTGATGCTGTCAGAAACGACGCCAGTATTGGACTTTTTTTAAAAGGTGATGGTGCTGGTAATTTTGAACCTGTAGTTGCTTTGAAAAGCGGATTATTCATAAAAGGAGAAGTAAGGCAAATAGCAATAATTCATCTTGGTCAAGATAAAACCCGAAACATCCTTGTAGCAAAGAATAATGACTTTATGCAGCTTATTAAAATAAATGATGAAAAGGCGAAAGGCCATTTGAAATTGCAACATAAGTAATTTTTAAATTTAATATTTGAATCTTATTGAAATAACTCAAAATGAACATGAAAGACAAATTAATTAAAAGCAAGGAGTCAATTATGAGAAAAATTAAAAATTTTATGAAAAAAAATACATTTTTTTTCATTTTGGTATTATTTAATGTCCAAATTTATGCCCAGGACATTCAGAACATTACTTATGGAACAGGTCAGTGGAACTCACAAGGGCTTGGGAACCACAGGGCTGTTATTTATGTCGAAAAGGCAGCAAATGCAGTTAGCTTAGTTGTTCCATGGCGTAGATTGGATAATGTTAAAGAAAAAACTCTAATATTAATAGATGCATTTACTGACCAACGAGTAAACAATATTTATAGTACAGAGTTAAATAAAGATTATGCAGAAATCGTATTTGAACCAACTTCGGGAGAAGGGAAATATTATTTGTATTACATGCCTGGAAAGGTTAATGACAGTCGAATGTGGTGGTTTCCTTACCCTGACTATGTAAAACCGGCAGAGACATTTGATGTTAACTGGAAAAACAGCATTGCAAACAGTATTATCCAAGGAATAGCAAAGACTATTCGATTTGAGAGTAAAAATGATTTTCATAGTTTTTATCCAATGGAAATACCTGTTACTCAGAAAGAGTTATCAGAGATTTTGGAAAAAAACAGGGATAAAGAGTTTTTGATATTTCCGGAAGATAGAAAATTTCCTATTCGAATGTTTGAAACAATTCCTTACAGGTGGTATAAAAAAGGAGCGAATTATCCCTTTGAAGGGACAGCGCTTAAGAATGAAATTTATGTATGGCAATTAGGGGTTTTTGCCCCATTTAAGGAGTTAAGAGGAGTGCAAATATTCTTTTCTAATTTAAAGACAGACCAGGGGTCTTCTATACCCTCAACTGCATTTAAATGTATTAATACAGGAGGCCGTGATCATTTAGGTAAAAGCTTTACTAAAAATGTGAATGTGCCAAAAGGTGAAGTACAGGCAATGTGGATTATAACAGATATAAAAGAGAATCAACCTGCAGGAATTTATAAGGGTAAGGTAATTGTATCAGCACAAGGCACAAAAGAATATAATATAGATGTAACGATAAAAGTTGGTGAAAGAATAGCGGAAAATAGAGGTTATAATACACCCCAAAATCAGTCTCGTTTAAATTGGCTAGATTCAGATATGGGATTGGATAATGAGGTTTTTTCACCGTTTACTCCTGTAAAGTTAGAGAAAAATACGGTATCCATATTTGGAAGAAAATTAACATTTAATAAATATGGACTTCCAGCTAGGATAACAAGTTCTTTTTCAGCGAGTAATCATGATGTTAATGGACCTGAAAAAGAGATAATATCTGAAGAAATACGGCTTAATGTATTGCAAGGAGATAAAGTAATTGATTTGAAGGCAAAAGACCCGGTAATTACCTTAAGGACCAGTGGTACTGTTGCCTGGGAAACCTCATTATATTCTGCAAATATAGCTGTTTATATTAAAGCCAAGATGGAATGTGATGGTTATGTTAATTATGAAACAAAAATAGTTGCTAAAAAGAACGTAACATTAGACGATGTAAAACTTATTCTTCCCTACAAAAAATCTGCAGCAACATATTTAATGGGAATGGGAAGACAAGGAGGACGAACACCTGAAAATCTAAACTTAGATTGGAAATGGGATACAAATATTACAAGCAATATGGTTTGGATGGGTGCAGTTAATGCAGGAATGCAATTGAAATTAAAAAACTTGACTCCTGACTGGCCAATGTTTGACTTAAAGAAAACGGGACCTTACAGAGATTGGAGTAATGATGGTAAAGGAGGATGTAATATTAAATCATTTGGCAATGAAGTTGTGATAACCGCTTATATAGGAAATAAGACAATGATGAGCGGAGATACGATGGTTTTGAATTTTGGTTTGGCTATTACTCCTTTTAAGACCTTGGATGACAAGCATTGGGAACAACGTTATTATCATGATTCTAATGCGGATGAGGCGGCCATTAAAGATGTAATTAATAATAATAAAGCAAAAGTTATGATTTTACATCAGGGTAATATATACAATCCTTTTATTAATTATCCATTTCTTACTCCGGATTTGTTAAAAGAAGTGATAAGCTATGCTAAAGGTCATGATATTAAAACAAAATTGTATTATACCGTAAGAGAATTGTCTGTATATCTTCCTGAATTATGGGCTTTACGATCACTCGGTGATGAAGTTTATACCCGTGATAATGTTATTAAGATGCCTGATTTTTCTATTAAAGAAAATATTGATTTGGACTTTAATGCGATGGGTACAATGGGACATCCGTGGCTGTATGAACATCTTCGGTCAAGATATGATGGGAAATGGCATAGTCCTCTTCCGTCCGGAACAGGTGTAGATTGGGATATGTCTATAAGGACACAAACATTATCCCGATGGCTCAATTATTATGTAGAAGGATTTAGTTGGTTAATAAAAAATTTAGGAGTGAGTGGTTTGTATTTAGATGGCATAGGTTACGATAGAGAATTTATGAAAAGGCTGCGTAAGACTATGGATAGAACATCAGATGGTGGCTTGTTTGATTTTCATGCAGGTAATACATTTAATAAATATTTCGGTATGAATAGTCCTGCGAATCAAAATATGGAGTTGCTCCCCTATATAAATAGCCTATGGTTTGGTGAAGGGTTTGATTATAATACAAATCCGGATTATTGGCTCATTGAAATTTCGGGAATTCCTTTTGGACTATATGGTGAAATGCTGGCTGGTTGTGGCAATGTTTATCGAGGAATGGTTTATGGAATGACTTCCAGGTTAGGATGGCAAGGTTGTGATCCCACAAACATATGGAAATTATGGGACTATTTTGGTATATCCGATTCAAGATATGTGGGTTATTGGGATCCTGAAATTGCTGTTAAAACTAATAACAAAAATGTATTAGCAAGTACATATATCAAAAAAGGTGAAGTAATGATAGCAATGGGGAATTGGGCAGATAAAGATCAATCTGTAAAATTAGATATTGATTGGAATAAGTTGGGATTAAATTCATCTACAGTAAAAATTGAGGCTCCTGAAATTGACAAATTACAAACGCAATCAGAAGTGGAAATAAATAATTTAATAATCCCGGCATCAAAAGGTTTAATATTAATTGTTAAAGAATAGAAAAACGATAATTCAAAATAACATCATGAAAAACATTTTATTAGCAGGAGTGATATTTATTTTTTTATTTGCTTGTAATCAGAAAAAAACACTTCGTTATTCAGTTGCGAACCAACCTTGGGAGCAAATAATGGGTAGGGTTCATAAAAAAATCAGACCCGATTCGATGCCTACAGAATTTCCTTCATCTATTGGTAATCACCGTGCTGTAATTAATATCCCATCGGATGGAGAGGTGGCCCATCTAAATCTGGAGTGGCGACGTCACGACAAGGATGTAGATAGACATCGATTTATTATCTTAAATGCGCGGGCAAACGATACAGTTCAAAACATATACCGCATAGATGTAAACAATGAGCGATGCAATCTTTTATTTGGACCAGTAAGTGCTGGTAAATATTACTTTTATTATCTTCCTTATGAGTTACAAGGAGGATGGGGGGGGTACAGCAGAAATTACCTGCCACAAGAGCCTCCACCGGATAAACATTGGTTAAAGAAAATTAATATCGAAAAAAATCTAAAATCTAACTATATTGAAGCAAAACCTGTCGAAATTCAGGCCCGCACGGAATTCGATTCTTTTTATCCTATGGAGGTGATTGCCACTGAGAAGGAGAAAGAAGTTCTGAAATCCTCTCTTAGCGGCAGCAAATTTCTGCTCTTTCCGGAAGACAGAAAATATCCCATCCGGATGTTGGATAATATCCCGCAGAAATGGATCCTGAATCCAATGACCGATGTCTTTGAGGGAACGGCGTATAAAAATGAATATTATGCTTTTCAGGTAGGACTCTGGGCAATGGAAGATATTGAAAATGTAAGAGTAGAATTTACATCTCTGAAAGGTAGTAAATATACCTTACCTGTTACTTCTATGACTTGTTTCAATACAGGGGGTATTGATCCCTTTGGCAAACCTTTTTCTAAAATGGTAAATGTTGAAAAAAACAAAGTTCAAACCTTGTGGATCGGGGTAGATATACCGCAAAATATTCCACCGGGAAAATATAGCGGAAAAATGACGATAAATACGAAAAACTGTGGACAAAAATACATAGAGGTAAATATTAAAGTATTGGATAAAATATTGGTGGACAGGGGTGATGGTGAGACCTGGAGGTATTCGCGTTTACGTTGGCTGAACTCAACGGCAGGAATAGATGACAATCCCATTCCTCCTTATGAGTTCATAAAAGTACCAGACGAAAAAGTTGTAGTATTATCGGGGAAGGAACTTTCATTTTCCGAAAGTGGACTACCATCGTCAATAAAAGTATGGAGCAAAGAGATTTTGGCTGCACCTATCCAATTTGAAATAAAAACTGGGAAAGGCAATATACAGTTCAATACAAATAAAATAATTGAAACAAATAAGACAGCCAGCTCTTTATCCAAAAAGATAGAGCAGACAAATGATTTGATTAAGCTAACGACTCATTCTGAGGCATGGTGTGATGGATATCTAAAATACACATTTGATATTGAAGCAAACAAGGATATAAACGTTACCGATATCCAATTAGTAATACCCGTTAAGAAAAACATGGCGCGCTATATAATTGGAATGGGACTTCCAGGGACAGATACCCCCGAAACGCATGAAGGTAAATGGGACATATTACATGATTCTTTTTGGCTTGGAAATACAAATGGTGGTATAAGCTGCGAGCTCAGGGGGGCACCGTATAGTGGTCCATTGCTTATGTTCTACAATACAGCTCCACCTCCAAGTTGGGACAATAATGGTAAAGGTGGATTCAGAATCAGAACTTCTGAAAATCAGCGGGATGCAATAGTATATAGTGGTCCTAGGACTATAAAAAAAGGAGAAAGCATTAAGTTTGAATGTGCATTTGTGATAACACCAGTAAAAAAACTCAATACATACAGTCAGTTTACTGATCGTTATTTTCATGATCCGCTTGCTCCTGAACCTTCAGAAAAGGCTGTGGCAAATGGTGTTAAAGTTATCAATGTGCATCAAGCTAATAAGTACAATCCGAACATTAATTATCCCTTTATAGCCGTAAAGGAATTGAAGGACTTTGTTGACCGTTGGCATAGCAAAGGGATGAAAGTAAAAATTTACTACACAGTAAGAGAGCTTTCAAATTTTACAACCGAAATATGGGCATTGAGAAGTCTTGGTGACGAGATTCTTGCTAGCGGTCCTGGTGGGGGATATCCTTGGTTAAGAGAGCATTTGGTAGATGACTATATTCCCCAATGGTATCAGTATCTCGGTGACCTAAAAGGAGCCGATGCTGCTATTATGACATCTCCCGGCAACACACGTTGGTATAATTATTACGTGGAAGGATTAAAGTGGTTGGTAAAGGAGATGGGTATAGATGGGCTGTATCTCGATGCAGCTGCTTATGGAAGAGAAATGATTATGCGTATGCGTAAAGTAATGAATGAAGTGAAACCAAATTGCATTATTGATCTGCATGCAGGAACTTATGGAGGTCCTCCTGTTTTGCAATATACTGAATTTTTCCCGTACTTGGATAAAATATGGTTTGGCGAATTATATAATTATAATGAGATGTCACCAGCCAACTGGCTGGTAGAGGTGTCGGGAATTCCGTTTGGACTGATGGGCGATATGCTACCGTTGGCACAAGCAGGAGGTGAAAACCCATGGAGGGGGATGATATATGGAATGACTTCTCGTTTGCCCTATACTGATAAAGGAGTCTCTGATCCCACTGAAATTTGGAAGGCATGGGATAGTTTTGGCATTGCTGATGCAAAGATGATAGGTTATTGGGATGAAAAACCTATTGTCACTACTTCAAATAAAGATGTATTGGCTACAGCCTATTTGAAGAATAAAAAGATGCTCATTAGTATAGCAAGCTGGGCAAAAGAAACGACTTCTGTTAAACTTAAAATAGATTTTGCCAGAGCAGGTATTAATCCTGACAATATCAAGATTACTGCACCCGCAATTAAGAATTTTCAACCTGAAAAGGCATTTGCTCGAGATGAATCTATTACAATAGAGTCTAAAAAAGGTTGGTTGTTAGTGGTGGAAGAAGAGTAGTGAATAATTTAATCACGAACCTCAAAAAAAGTTTTTATATCGTGATAGAATAAATTACAGCCATGGTCCTTAATTTATTGCATATGCAGTAATATGGAAATCAAATGTACTCTATTATAGCTCTATACATCGGAAACTTCAATGAATGCGGATATTGATAAAGATAATCTTTGGGTTTATATGTAAATAATCCAAATATATGAATCACAGTCATTAACACTTAAAAATCTTTAAAAAATTAAATTACCTCTATCGTAAATTAGGACACAAAATTACAAGAAAAATGAAAAGACGGCATTTTCTATCATTGACAGGTACATTAGGGGCAACAGGACTTATGTTACCAATTGATACTTTCGAAAATCAAGCTGATCATATATCGAATTCACAAATATTAATTGATAAAACAAATAGCTCTATTATTTCTTATCGTGGTATTTATACTTCGGCTTATAAAGAGCTATATGAGATTTTGAGAAAGCATTTGATTGATTGTTTGGAACGGTCAAAAGTAGAATATGATAATAATTTTAAAATACATTCTCCATGCGTGAGTAATACTTATCGAGGGTTATGGCCTGATGATTTTTTGTATCCGATGCTTGTTGAGTCTGGACTATATGATAAGGAAAGACTAACACAAATAAGTAAATTTTTAACAGAAAGTATGGTTGATTTGGAACTGTTTCCAGATAGAGTAGATTCTGATGGAATGCCAATGATGCATCCAGGTTATGCCTTTTCCCAACATCCTACAGAGCGAATGCCTCTTCACTTACCTGCAGCATGGATTCGACTGATAGATTATATTGAAAAGATGGGAGCTACTATTCCTCGAAAAGAAGATTGGGCACTATTATTTAAGCGAGGTATAGATAGTATATCGTTTGCATGTGGACTGGCGTATAGTGATCCTCAACATGCGCGAGTAGGTTTTGGCTATCATGATATGGTGGCAATAACCGGTTTTGAACTGATGAGCAGTATGGTGCTCCATTTTGGATTAAAACGTGGAGCACGGTTTTTTAATGGGTATATAGAAAAAACTGAAATCAATAAATGGGAAAGATTGTCAAAAGAAATTGCTGATAACTTATATCGTTTGTTTGATGAGGAACATGGAGCATATTTTGCTGGATCGAAAGATTGTCGTCAGATCAATGTTTGGGGTAATGGTCTTGCATATTGGATGTCAAAGCCGGAAATTAGAAAACGAATAGGTCAGTATTACGAAAAGAATCGTAAAGCGATCTTCCTAAAAGGAGCAACACGACAGATAGCAGAACCTGAAGGTTGGCAAAGAATGTGGGCGGCAAAGTATGATATGAATTTAGGTAGATATGAGAGCTCACTTGTTGGTAGTTATATTAATGGAGGTTTTTGGTCAGTAGGTACGGGCTGGGTATTACCTGCTATAGAGATAGAAAATCCTGAATTGGCATTAGAAATAGCCAGGGAAATGGTAGAAAATTCTGTAAAGTTAGGATTTCCTGAATGTGTTTCAGCTGATGGTAATGGAGGAGGAGCTTCAGGTTTCATTGCAGGAATTGCCGTACCAATGATGGGGCTTAAAGCAATCATCGAAAAGAAACCTTTTAGTGATTACTTCTAATTTAAAGCAGCCTGCTAAATACCTTTCAATTTTCTATGATATTGAGGTTAAATTATGAGGAAAATTAAATAAATAGAAATCTTGAGTTTATTTTAATTATAATCGGTGACAATGAATCTAAAATCTCAGATATTCACTACTTCCACCTACTATAAATTGTGCAGTTTTATAAAATAAGTTTAGAAATTTAAGTAGCAAGATTAAGGAGACCCTTATGAAATCAATCTTATTAGCCTCAATGTTATGTACCAGCCTATCATTACTATCACAAGAGAAAAATTATATTTCTACCGATAATGCTTTGAGAAGCTATGGGGAAAAATATCAGGAACAAACTTTTGTGTTGTTTCCTGAAGTACGTGAAAAACCTGTTCAATGGTTTGATTCACTCCGTGTAAATTGGTTTCAAAAAGATTGGTCAAAAAATGAACTTGAATTAAACGCGAAACCTGGGGAATATTACACTTACCAGTTGGTAGTATGGGCAATAGATAATTTAAATAACGTACAAGTTAAATTCTCAGAGTTGAAAGGTAACAATGGCAAATCAATTTCGATCAAAGAAATGACTTGTTTCGACACCGGCGGCATTAACTTTCACGGCAAACCTTTTGTAAAGCAAGTAATAGTGCAAAAAGGAAGAGCACATAGTTTTTGGGTGGGCATTAACCTGGATAAAACTACGTCAGGCATTTATAAGGGTAAGGTAAGTGTTGTATCTAACGGAAAGGCTAGAATTTTATCTATTATTTTAAAAGTGGCCGGAGATAAAGTTGCAGATCATGGCTATAGTGAAGGGAAAAGAATGTCTCGTCTGAATTGGCTCAATAGCACTGTAGGAATAGAGGATGTTGTCACAAAACCTTTCACTACACTGGTACGGGAGAGCAATAATATCAAATTATTAGGACGACAATTTACAATTGGTAAAAATGGATTACCATCGTCAATACTCACTTATTTTACACCTTCGGTACAAACTATTGGAGAAAATGGCGAAGAAATTCTCAATAAGCCTATGAATTTTATCCTAGAAAAGAACGATGGGAAAATTATAACGTTTAAGTCCGAGAAAATAAAATTTATAAAAGAAACAAAGACAGGAATTACATGGGTTGTAAATAGCGCTTCATCCGAGGTAGAATTAAAATGTGAGGGAACATTGGGGTTTGATGGTCATGTTGAATATAAATTGACTGTTAATTCATTAATGCCAATTATAGTCAAAGATATGCGATTGGAAGTTCCAATGGCAAAGGAGAAAGCCGAGTATATGATGGGCCTTAATACTGAAGGAGGTTTTCGTCCCCAAGGAACGTATAATTGGAAATGGGATACAATCAGTAATCAAGATATGCTTTGGATAGGAGCGGTAAATGGCGGATTGAGGCTAAAATGGAAAGGAGAGAATTATGTGCGACCTTTAGTAAATATATACTACGCTTATGGCCCATTAAATTTACCATCATCATGGGGGAATCATGGATCCGGCGGAGTCAAAATCACTGAGGATGGAGATGATGTGATGGTTAATGCCTATTCGGGTTATAGAGAATTGAAAAAAGGAGATGTCCTGCATTACGATTTTGAACTTCTTATCACTCCATTTAAACCTATCAACAAAACTGTTCAATTTGGAGATCGATATTTCCATCCTGTTTTAGGCACCAGTACAAAAGATATAGTTCAGAATGCGAAAGAAAATGGAGCAAATATTATTACAATTCACCATGGATGCGATGTTTATCCATTCATAAATTACCCTTTTGCAGATGAATTTATTTCTGATTTAAAGCGATTAATTAATGACGCTCATAAGAATCATATGAGAATGAAATTTTATTACACTACTCGTGAATTAACTAAAAACATTCCTGAATTTTGGGCGTTTCGTTCTTTAGATAGTGAAATTATTTTCCCTGGTGTGGGCAACGATTATATTAGCACTTATAATGGAAGTGGCGCACCAGCGTGGTGTAAAGATAATCTTAAGGAAAAATACATACCTGCATGGTGTCAAGTTATTAATGAAGGTATATTTAAAGGGTTGACAGATATATCTGTGATAACCACACCGGATAGCCGACTAAATAATTTTTATTTAAGTGGTTTGGATTGGATGGTGAGAAACATGGAATTGGACGGAATATATATTGATGATGCTGCTTCTGACAGAATGACGTTATGTCGGGCCCGAAGGATTATAGATCGATATCGACCTAATGGAAGAATTGATTTACATAGTTGGAATGTTTTTAATAAAGCAGGAGGTTATGCTAACTGTTTAAATGTATATATGGATTTATTACCATATATTGATCTTACCTGGATTGGAGAGGGGCGTGACTATAGTCGAATGCCTGATCATTGGCTGATAGAACAGTCAGGTATACCTTATGGGTTACCCGGACAAATGATCGGGGAAGGTAATCCATGGAAAGGAATGGTATTTGGTGAATCAAATCGTCTAGGATGGGGAGGGAATCCATGTCCTTTGTGGAAATTTTGGGATCAGTATGATATTATAGGGAAAGAGATGATTGGCTTTTGGGATAAAAAAAATAATCCGCTCAGTGTGAACAATGATTTAGTAAAAGCTACCTTATACAAAGGTAACAAGGAATCAATTATTTCTGTGGCAGCATGGGGAAGTACTGATCAGGTCTGCAACATTAAAGTGGATTGGAATAAATTAGGATATGATGAAAAAGAATATATATTTTATTTACCCGAAATTCAAGATTTTCAACAAGCGCAAATATTTCCATCATTACAATCGATGAAAATTTCGCAAAATAAGGGCTTTTTGATTGTGATAACTCCAAAACGATTCTGATTTTTTACATGAATCAGAATCTTTAATAAAACTAATTACTATTCAAATAATCCAAATCGATTCTTAAATTGAATTCAAATCATGATAGCCAGAATAAAACCTAAAATAATTATGCACAACATTTATCCATTTGTTCTTTTTCTTTTTATAACCTTAGGAAAATTGCAAAGCCAAAACAGAAACGTCAGCAGTTTATTTAAAAATTCTGATTTTGAATTCCTTGAGGGATTAACGAAAGACGTGCTTGAAAGTTCAAGAATTTATCCAGGGCAATTTATCTCGAAGACATACGGTAGTAATAATACCGGTGGCACACTTATAAGGCCTGGAGGAAGGCTAAGTTATCCTGCTTTTTGGATACGAGATTACGCAATGTCATTAGAATGTGGATTTATTTCTGCCAAAGAACAAAAGCACATGCTAATGTTGACAGCCTCTACTCAATGTAATCAAACATGGATAACTAAAAACGATGGTTTAATTCCCTATGGCACTATTGCCGACCATATAAGAATTGATAATGGCTTGCCTATCTATTATCCGGGCACTTATGATTATGAGGAACAAGGAAGAGGAGGGACACCTCCATACGACGATCAGTTTTATTTTATACATATGACATATTATTATGTAAAAACCACCTCGGACAAAAAAATATTATCTGAGATAATTAATGAGATGTCCTTAATAGACAGGCTTGAAGTTGCGTTCAAGGTACCCCCATCTAATCTTGAGAATCAGATTGTTAGGACAACAGAAAATTTCAGGGGATGTGACTTCGGTTTTAGGGATATGATCATCATTACCGGAGACTTATGTTTCCCTTCAATACTGAAATTTAGGGCAGCGAATGAATTAGCTGTGCTGTTTGAAATGATTAATAATAAAGATAAAGCAAATTTATACAAACAGATAGCTCAAACATTGAGAAAAGCGATTACTGAAGTTTTTTATAAAGACGGGATGCTTCTCGCATCAACAGGTTTGAGTAATCAACCCGACGTTTGGGGCACAGCATTTGCAGTGTATCTTAATGTTTTGGACCAGGAGCATACCATTTTTGTTTGCAAAAAATTGGCAAATGAATACCATAAAGGAACTTTAGCATATAAAGGGAATATTAGACATATCTCAACTTCTGCCGACTATAATGACAGTACGGCTTGGGAGAAAACATTAGGGTCTGTTAAAAAAAATGTGTATCAGAACGGTGCTTATTGGGGTACGCCCGCAGGCTGGGTTGTTTACGCCATTGCTAAGGTTGATTTTAATGCAGCCCAAAAAATCGTTAGTGAATTTATAGATGACTTAAGAGAAAATGATTATAGGAAGGGGGACAACTACGGAGCTCCATATGAATGTATTTTCCCTCCAAATTATTTTGGAAATCAAGTATATCTAACAACAGTTTCATGCCCATATGCTGTATTTAAGAGCTTTTATCGGGATCACTAGTTTTATTTTTAAGTTAGAATATTTAGAAATGGTTATATTTTTATTCTCTGACATTTTTAAATTATGCGTTTTCAAAAAGATTCCTAATAGGAATTCAATCAAAAGATTCCAGACTTATTAGCTGATGACCTCCCAGTGGGATTGAAAATTGAGTTGATTTTTGGGAGTGATAATACTGCAATAAGAAGAAAGAGCAATTCATATCAATTGAAATCTTTCGGTCTATCATTTCATTTTATAATGTATATTAATCAAATAATAATTCTGAACTCGTTTAGCCAATAAATGTTGGATGGATAGTACGAATAGTATTATGTATATTTCATGTAAACGGTTTTGTATTTTATAAAGAATTCGATGCCTGTTTTCCCTGCTTCTGGCAAACCTACACCCGATTCCTTAATCCCCCCAAATGGAAGCTGAGGTTCTTTAAATGAAGTCATCAGATTCACATGTGTTAATCCTACCTCAGTTTGTTCAATAAACCTCATAGCATGATTAATATTATTGGTGTATATTGAAGAACATAATCCGTATTTTATGTCATTTGAAACTTCTATCGCTTCTTCAAGATTTTCAACTGTAATTATAGAAAGTACTGGTCCAAAGATTTCTTCTTGTGCGATTTTCATGTTTTGATTCACATATCCAAATATTGTAGGCTCTATAAAACAGCCATCTTGGAAATCATTATTTGTGACTCTATTTCCTCCGGCTAATAATTTGGCTCCTTCTTTTTTGCCGATTTCAATATATTTCATAATAGTTTCAACTTGGGATGCACCACAAACAGGACCCATACCTGCCTTTTTATCGAAACCATTTCCCACGATAATCGAATTTGTTGCTTCAACAAGCTTTTCAGTAAATTCTTGTGCCACTTTTTTAACCACGATAACACGACTTGTCGAGGTACACCATTGTCCTGAACATGCAAATGCCGCTCTTATAACGTCTTTTATTGCTGAATCAATATCTGTATCTTCTAAAATAACAGTAGCATTCTTCCCTCCCAGTTCAAGTTGTGTGCGAGTTGCGTAGATAGCTGTTTTTTTAAGGATTTCCATTCCCACTTCTGTTGATCCAGTAAATGATACAGCTTTAATTCTTGGGTCTGAAACTATTATATTACCGACCTCGTTTCCTGAGCCTGTTAACATATTAAAAACACCGGCAGGGATACCGGCATCATCAAATAATTTTGCTAGTATATAACCGGTTTGAGGTGTTAAACTTGCAGGCTTAAATACACAAGTGTTTCCAGCCATTAATGCTGGCGTTATTTTTCGAACCGGCACATTAAAAGGGAAATTCCATGGACTAATAACACTCACAACACCTAATGGTTCTTTTACAGTATATGCAAATACTTCTTCAATACTAACCGGGATTGTTTCTCCAAATAAGCGTAATCCTTCATTTATTTGAAATCCCATTTCGTTTATTGCTGAATTTACTTCGGATAATGAATCAGATATAATTTTCCCATTTTCCAGAGTAATGATTTTGGATATTTCATCTTTTCTTTGAACCATTAAAACGAGAACACTACGAAGATAGTCTGCTCTTTTAGCAGGTGAAATAGCTTTCCAATCTGAGAAAGCTTTTTGTGCTGATTCTATGATTTTGAGTGTATCATCTTTTGATGAAAAAGGGAATAATCCTGTTACCTCAGATAATTTAGCCGGATTTCTTTGTTCAAATGTTTCATTTGTACTGGCATCAAACCATTGGCCATCCATATAATTTTTGAATCTTTTTAATTCGCTCATGTTTTTGTTCTTTAGACAAAAAATTTTGTACCAGAATATATAATATAATTCTTATTTATTAAAAAATTTATTTCCACTGTCGTTTTGCTGCTAAAACAGTATTGTTAATAATAGTTTCATCATCAATCATAGCAGCTTTTTCCAGTACTCTGGAAACTGAATTTGGAACATCCAATGAAGTTAAACGCATTACAGGACTATCGAGGTAATCAAAATACATTTCTGTAATTTCAGCAGCTATTTTTGCTCCAATAGAATGGTTTGTCGGAGCTTCCTCAACCACAATTGCTACGCCAGTCTTTTTCAAAGATTCGCCTATGGTATCAAAATCAAGTCCTGGTAAATCAATAGTACGTAAATCAATTATTTCAACTGAGATTCCTTTTTCTATAAAATCGGATATTAATCTTTCACAACGATATGCCATTACTCCATATGTTATTAAAGTTACATCATCACCTACTGAAATTATTCTTGCTTTATTAAAAGGTATGAAATAATCAATATCATCTTCCGGAACAGGAAATTTTAAAGAATATAGCATATGATGCTCCAAAATAGCAACGGGATCATTTGACTGCATTGCTGTATTAAATAATCCGATATAATCAAAGGCATTTGCGGGTGCAATAATTCGCCAGCCACTAAAAAGGGCATATAGGCCAACAGGGTCCATAGAATGTTGACCTCCGTAGCCGCACCCAATTGCTATACGTGTTCTTAAGACCAATGGGATATCTGTAGTGTTTCCGTACATATGTCTTGCTTTCCCAATTTGATTAAATATCTGATCAGCGGCAACAAGTGAAAAATCAGGGAACATTATTTCGATAATTGGTCTCATTCCTGACAATGCAGCCCCCAAACCCAATCCAGTGAATCCCGATTCTGAAATAGGAGTATTAATAACACGGTCAGGATAGAGAACTGGCAAGCCTTTTGTAGCTCCATATGCCCCTCCTCCAAAGTTTGCAATTTCTTCACCTAGTACAAAAGTTTTCCAATCTCTTTCAAGCCATCTTCCTATTATGGCAGAAATTGCATCTGAATATTTAATTTCATTAAAATTATCATAATCTTCTCTTTCACTAAATGTTACCTTTTCAAATTCACTTCCATCACTCCTCACTCCAACAGAGGCAGAATCGGTTAATGGATAAAAATTAGTTTTTACTTTTCTAGGCTTTCCTTCAATTGTATAATAATTTATTGCCCGTTGAATAGTTTCAATAGCCTGCATTTTAATATAATCAATCTCTTTTTTTGTAAGGATTTTATGTTTGATTAGAAGATCTGGGAAAGTCGTTACGATTTCCATTTTTTGCCAATATTCTTCTTCTTCCATGGTTCTGTAATTAAATGCGCTGCCGGGTTGATCTCCAGCGTGGTGATACCTCCTGTAAGTTTTTACTTCCAAAAGGCATGGTTTATCTCCATTCCGAATGCTCTCTGAAACCTCTTTTATTGCCTGATAAATTGCAATTATATCATATGCTTCCACAAGATGGGCATTAATCCCATAAGAAGCGGCTCTGACTGAGAGATTGGAAACTGCGCATGAATTCTTAATTGAGGTTCCCACAGCATATTCATTATTTTCCAGAACGAAAATAATTGGCAATTTCCATAATCCGGCAAGGTTGCATGCTTCATGAAAAGCTCCCTGATTTATTGCCCCATCTCCAAAAAAACAAACAACAATGTTCCCGGTTTTTTCAAATTTTTCTGCAAAGGCGGCCCCCGTAGCAATAGGTATACCACCACCTACTATTGCATTTGAACCCAGAAATCCAGCTTCCTTGCATCTGAGATGCATTGAGCCTCCTCTGCCACCACAAAAACCATCAGATAATCCCATTATTTCAGCAAGAGTTCTTCTTATAATAGTATCTGCCTCAAAAGGTAAAACTTGCTCTGCCGGGTTCCATTGTTGCGAGACATAATATTGAAGGGTTTTTGAAAGAAACTGATGATGTGAGCGGTGAGTACCGAAAAACTTATCCGAAGTTCTGAGAGCAGCTACACTTGCAGCTGCAATGGCCTCTTGACCTATGCTAGAATGTACTGGGCCCCATACACAATCATCGTTTTTCAAAGATAAAAGACCTTTTTCAAATTCATGTATTACATTAATATCAAAAAGCATTCTTGCTATAAGTTTGGAGTCAATTAACATTAAGTCAGGAGATTCACTTTTCCAATGAACTACATTGAAATCATAATTTATCAGCTCTTTTCTCATTAAATCATAATAATATTATAAAGTAACAATTATCAACTTTCTCTTATTTCGCAAACCTCACCATCAGGTCCATAGAAATAACAAATCCATACATTTGGACGGAATTCTACAGGTTCACTTATAAAACGGACGCCGTTTTCTTTCATCCTTCTGCAATCATCTCTAACATTTGTAGAAGTGAATCCAACATGTATTAAACCCAAATCAGCCTGTTTATAGTTTTTGGGGATTCTCTTTCCTCTGGGGACAACATACTGAAAAAGCTCCAGCATATTATCTCCAGTTTTAAGATGTGCTATCCTGGCAGAGCATCCATTTAATCCTACTACTTTCCCAAGCTTAAGCTCAGGATTCGCCTCTATAATGCGAATTATTTTACAATTTACATGTTTACAATAAAAATCTATAGAGCGTTCAAGATTAGAAACACTAAGTCCAACATGTTCAAAACTGGTTATCATAATTTATTTGTTTAAGTTCAGACAGATTATCATCGAGAAGGTTTTAAGATTTATCTATTTGCTGGTTCATATACATGTTTTTTTTGTCATTTGGACAGTAGCATGATAATTTTATTTTATTATTTTATTGTGTCACTGCGACGATAAGATTAAAATAAGTTTTTTATTGTGACTATCATCAATAACCTTATTTCTGACTTTGCAACGCAAGCTTCATTGTTGATACTCCCTGTATGAGAGGACTCAAAGTTGTCATAAGTAAGCAATAGGAACCTATGCAAACAACCAATGTCAAAACAAACTTAATGAAATTTATTTGTATACAATTATACATTATATAATTTAAGAATACAATATTTATTGTATAATTGTATACATTTGAGCTTTAGAATTTGTTCTTAACTTTGTCATTTATATTTTAATTAACGAAAAAATAGTACGTATGATAGATATTTATTCAGTTTTATTTAATAAAATAATAGCTGGGGAATACCCTGCAAATATAAGACTTAAAGAAGAAGTTCTCTCGGCAGAGTTTAATATAAGCCGAACACCTGTAAGGGCAGTTTTACAACAACTTGAGCAGGATGGACTTGTGCAGATATCACCCAATAAGGGGGCAAAGGTTTTGCCTTTTTCAGCTGATGAAATTGAAGAAATTTACGAAATCCGGAAATCACTGGAATTGTTGTGCTTGGAGATTTCTGCACCAATTCTTAGCATGCAAAAGCTTCTAGAATTAAAAAGAGAAATGATTACTAATTTGAACAAAGAGGACGTGAAAATTCACGCGGACTTGGATGCAAAATTGCATGACTATTTAATAAATTCAACTGGGAAAAAAAGATTGATTCAGATGTTGAATCAACTTTTTCGATTAATTCAGAAGTTCCGAAGCTTAGGCTTCATGCAAAAAGACACAAAAGAATCAGCAACCAAAGAACATATTGAAATAATAGATGCAATTAGCATGCGTAATACAGTGCTTGCAAAGGAGTTAATGAGAAAGCACATTGACAATTCAAAAATGATTGCGCTTGGACAACTATACAAATTTTAAAATTAGACACCACTGAATGCATTAAACCCTCCATCTACCGTAATTACTGCCCCTGTGCAAAAAGATGAGGATTCACTTAAAAGCCAAACCAGGGCACCAGTTAATTCAGAAGCCATGCCAAAGCGTTTCTGGGGTACTTTGTCAAGTATTGTTTGACCTCTCTGTGTTAACTGACCAAGATTATCATATAGTAGAAACCTGTTTTGTTCCGTAACAAAAAAGCCAGGTGCGATGGTGTTAACCCTTATCTGTGGGGAGTAATTGTGACAAATATATACAGCGAGCCACTTTGTGAAATTTATGATTGCTGCCTTTCCAGCTGCATAAGCTGATGCACAGGTCAACGGTCTGAAACCAGAAATTGATGATATATTGACTATAGATCCTTGTTTTTGTTTTGCGATTTCTTTACCAAATACCTGACACGGAAGCATGGTTCCGATAAAATTCAGGTCAAGTACCTGTTTAAGGTCTTTAATTGAAATATCGAAAAATGAAAGAGTTTCAGATGTAGTTGCTTCTATCCTGTTGCCTCCTGCACCATTTACCAGACAGTCAATTCTTCCATATTTATCAAGGATCTTTTGGCAACAGTCCTGTAAGTTTTTTGGGTTAAGAACATCACACTGAAGGAAAATTGTTTCAGCATTTTTATCTTTTATTGCTTTTACTACTTTTCTGCCTGAATTTTTCGAGATGTCTAGAAGGACTGTATTTGCTCCACATAGGGCAGCTGCCATAGCCATTTCACCAACAAGGATACCACCAGCGCCTGTTAAGACAACTGTCTTTCCTTGCAAAGAAAACATTTTCTCAAGTATTGTGTCACTCATTTGCTAGGCTAAATCTCTATTAAAAGTACTTAATTCATCAAATCCGGACTTACTAACCGCGACATTATCTTCAACCCTAAATCCACCAAAATCAGGGATATAAATACCTGGCTCGACCGAAGTAACCATCCCTTCTTGCATAGGAGTAACGTTTCCTGGATTAAGTAAGGGTGGGAACTCATGATATCTCCAGCCTACCCCATGACCAGTAATGTGGATGAAATATTTTCCATAACCGTTTTTATTAATAATGTCTCGGGCAGCTTTATCAACGATTGACATTTTTACACCTGGCTTAATGGCGTCTTTTGCAGCAGATTGGGCTTTAAGGATAACTTCATAAATCTTTTTCTGCCATTTGTCAGGCCCACCAACCACTACACTTCTAGTGTTATCAGCCCAAAAACCATCAGCTACAACTGCCAGCTCAAGTATAGTGATATCACCATTTTGCAGTTTTCGATTAGTAGTTATTACGCAAGGCCGCCAAGCCATTGCTGTGCCTTTTCCTGATGAAATCTGTGCAAATCCACGTGCTGATTTTATTCCCTTATAGCCGCTTCCTTTTACAGCAATTGCACTATTTATCAATGCTAAAAGTTCTATTTCCGAAATGCCTTGCATAGCATTCTTCTTGAAAGTATCTAGGCCAACACTAGCGATTTCATTTGCTATACGAAGCTTTTCAATTTCTGTTGGAGTCTTGAGTACCCTTAAACCGTTAATAACCTCTGTAGCATCGGATATTTTTGCTTGCGGCAAAATCTGCTGAATTAATTGCTTTGACCACTTTCCAGGGATTGAAGGCTCTCCAATATTAAGTGGTGGGGCAACACCTTCGAAGATCTCCTCAATGCCGATCTGACCTTTTTCAATACCGAATTTTTCAGCTGCGACTTTCAAAGCTATTTTTGTTTCGCCAACCGGATCTTTTGCAGCCAGATGAGCCCATTCGTAGGTCGTAAGTTCAGTAATACCCTCAGCAGTTGCCTCTTGTGCCTCACATGCCGGAACTATTAGATGTGAATATCCGTCAGCAGTAAATATTATCCAGGATGTACCTGTCAAGGGCCACCAGCCAGAGAGAAAAACCACATTTTCAGGTAAGCGACAGATAAAAGCATCCAAACTATTTTCACGCAGAGCATTCTTGTTTCGACTAATACGATCAGGATCTATTGACATATTATAAATAATTGGGTTTAATGTTGAGCAAATATATTACCTAACGTTAGGATCAACATAGATAATATCAGAACCGCTATAGCAGTATAGATATAATGTCTAGGTTTCCCTGCTACGCCTCGCCATTCACCACTGGCAAAACCTAGCAATTGTCCGCCTAAAATAATTGATCCCTGAGCGATACCCCATCCAACTGAAGCACCCAAAATACCTAACAGAAGCATCCCTTTTCCTAACAAGATACTCGGGATAAAGAAAAGCAATCCATAACTGATACTGAGAATGATTTCTCTTCCGTTTTTAGTAATAATGTTCCACGTTTTGCTTACGGTAAGCAGATAAGCTGGGTAAATGATATTAATTAAGGTGGCACCGATTAAAACAAATGCCCATACAATGATTTTGGAAGGGAAATCGGCAACTCGATGTTTATTCAATATTTCAAGTATTGGTCCTTGGCTATATGCAAAAGCAAATCCCCAACCTGCCGATAATATACCTGATATAACAACCATTATCAGACCTATACTAAAACTGCCGGATTTTGTTTCGGATTTTTCGGACGGATCAATCTGTCTTAATTTTTCTCTTTTAAAACCAGCTCGAGCTGCAAAATAAATGCCAATGATTATTACGGCAACTCCGAAAAGAACAGTCACACCCGCTTTAGACATTAAATCAGGTGCTTCAGAGAAAATGCCTGACGCTTTGAATATCATTGGGGTAATTACACCGACACTAGCTCCTAAGGCACAAAGAATGCCGTATGTCAAACTTACTCCGATGCGCAGGAAGCAAAGCATTGCAAGTATTTGAGCGATACCCCAGCAAAAAGAGAAGAAGTTGGCTTTTAAAAGAATTCCTTTGTCAATCTCCGAAAGAACTGAATGAAGATCATGGCAGAAAATGATTGTGGTTCCCCAGGGGATTATCAAAAGAGCTACAAGCATGGAAATAAAACCGAATTGTTCATATTTGAACTGCCGTATGAATTTAAGTGGTGTGGGGCTTAAGCCCATAATGAGTCCTGCAGTTGTTGTTATAAAGATGCCACAAATTATAGAAGTTCCCATGAAAATAATCCTTATGTTTAGTTAGAATAATGACTTTTTTCTAAAACAGAGCCTGTGAAAATTTTTGTGT
>PLML01000135.1 GCA_003141525.1 Bacteroidales bacterium | reverse complement strand
ACTCACTTCCTACTCGATTTTATACCGTTCCTGCCTGCTCAGAACCTTTCCGCTTTTTTCCAATAAAATATTCCCCTGAATCGAGCAGTTTCTTAAGTAATCTGAAATAGAGAGCAAGATAAAGAATGAAAGTCATAACCCAGAGAACAATAACATTTACTACATAAGTGTCAACTTTTGTTCCGAAAATCTGCTTTTCAGGTGCATAAAAATGTGCTCTTATAAATTTGCTTTTGGAATCCATGAATATAGGATCGAGTTTCTGAACCAGTTCATCCTTGTAAATAATGATCTTTGTTGTCTCATTTTTGTCCTTCACAAACTCCTCAAGCGATTTATTATAGTAGCTGTCTCTGATCTTCAGGAATTTTTGCAAATTTTCTCCGACAAGTTTAGATTTCAATTCCTCTTTCAGATTACTGGCATCATTATAGAGATTAACATAAAGTTTCCTGATTGTTTCAACATAGCTAATAGCAGCATTAGCTGTTTCTTTATTAATTTTGTCCGGTGTTAGCTGATCAACCAAATCAAATTTGATTTCCGGTATTAATATAAGTTGTTTATTTATTTCATTTGACACAAGTAGCAGATCATCTTTGAATTCTTTATCTTTTATGCCTTTATCCAGATCGTTGATAATATTATCAAGAGCACCCTTTATCTCAACATTCCAGTATTCTTTCTTAAATACGGCCTTACTCATCTCTTTTTCATAATTATAAAAAGGACGTTCATATTTGTTATAGATGAACTGTTTGACTGCCAGGGCTTCGTAACCCCATCGGGCAGTAATGAACTCACCATATATAGGAATCGCAACCGGTGAGGATATATTTGGATTTAGCTTTTCGAATTTGATCATTACCCCACTTAAAATAAACTGGGGAATGACTAGAATAGGGATTAATATATAAATAGTTACAACAGCCTTAAAGCTGTCTGATATTACAAGTCCGAGCATATTTGCCCCTGCCCAGCAGGAAAACAGAACGAGCCAGTACTCAAACATCATCCCTCTTATCTCAATAATACAGTTACCAACAAGTACAAATGTGAAAGCCTGGATTGCTGATATCGCAAACTGCACGAACACTTTTGACATCAGATAACTATTCCAGCTAAGATTGAGAAATGCCTCTCGCTTTAGTATTTTTCTGTCCTTTATTATCTCTTCAGCGCTGACTGTGAGGCCCATGAAAATAGCTATAATTACCGACATGAAAATATAGGTCGGCAGGTTACTATTATCATAAAGAGAATAGTGGGGATTTTTGATACTTTTATCAAAATATCTTATAAGAAAAGCAAGGAAAAATACAAGGATTGGTGCCTCTAACAGTGTAATAAGAAGATATTGTGTATCAGCAAGCTTGGATAGCACATCACGTTTGGTAAAAACTATAACCTGCTTAAGTTTACTTGGAGTTTTGAAATTTATTTCCGGTATTGAACCACCGGGTTCCAGTCTGTCCTCTTTCTTTTCTTCTTTGTAAAGGTTACTCCAGTCTGCCGGCGAGATCCTTCGTGTTTCAGTAGGTTGCCCGCTTTCTGTAAATACTTTTGTCTCGACTATATTAAATATCTGTTCAGGATTGACATTTCCACATACATAACATTCACTCTCATTGTAATTTGCCTGTTCAATTTTTCTTTTGAAATACTCAATAGAATCCACAGGATTGCCATTATATATAAGGTACCCGCCACTATCGAGAATTATAAGCTTGTCAAACATCTTAAATATCTCAGATGAAGGTTGATGGATAACTATAAAGAGAAGTTTACCCTTCCGGGCGAGTTCCTTCAAAAGGTCAAGGATATTTTCAGAGTCTCGCGATGAGAGACCGGATGTTGGTTCATCGAGGAACATTATAGCTGGTTCACGGATAAGTTCAAGGGATATGTTGAGTCTCTTTCTCTGTCCTCCACTTATTTTTTTGTTCAGCGGAGTGCCAACCTTCATATCCCTTATTTCATAGAGCCCTAGATTTTTCAGAACACTATCGACTCTTATTATAATTTCTTCTTCAGTCAAATTATCAAAACAAAGTTTAGCATTGTAATAAAGATTTTCAAAAACAGTGAGCTCCTCAATGAGCAGATCATCTTGTGAAACATATCCGATCAGCCCCTTTATTTTTTCTTTATCCTTGTGTATGCTTATTCCATTAATCAGAACCTCCCCGTCGTATGGCTCAGATATACCGTTTAAAACCCCGAGGAGTGTTGATGTTCCTGCTCCGCTGGCTCCCATAATGCCAACCATCCTTCCTGATTCTTCCTTGAAACTCATGTGATGAATTCCCACCTCTCCGCTTTTGAACCGGTATTCAAGATTATTTACCTCATAAACTACTCTTGATGCTTTGAACTCCTCTTTCAGGAATTGCATTGTAACATCCCAGTAATATATAGGTGTTATCTTATATCCTTTGATAGATGAACCCTGACTAAATGGATATACTTTATCCTCTTGCAGCAACTGTGCATTCATAGAAAGTTCCCCGGAACCGGTAAACCTTACAAAATACTTATTTACAGAGGGTACAAAAAGTATCCAGATATGCCCTTTCAATAAATCCTTATAAGCATGTTTTGCCTCTTTATGCTCAAAATTCTTAATTCCGTTAATAATTAAAAGATCAGAGGTTGCAGGAATATTTCTAAATGAATTCAGCACAAAACTTTCAATGAATTTATATTCCTCCAGGGTAATATTCAATCCTTCTGCAAGTGTGCTGATGAAACCCAGCTCAAGCTGGCTGACTTCCTGACCACCCGATTTGCAGAATTCAAGTACCTGTATGACTACTACTATTCTCTGTTCCTGGTCGAGTTGACCCTGTTCATTGATCTCTTTACAAAGCTTCCTGATCCTGATAGCGATAGCACCTTCGCGTCTTTCTGTACTGCTCTTTTCAAGCTTTTTGATGGCTTCTTCAAATTTTTCATCATATGTGGAGAGATATTTGTTTACCAGTTCCTGATTGAGCATACGTTTTAGAAAAATCTCAACAACGCCTCTTCTCTCTTTATCGTTGGTCTGAGGTTTGGCAATTATCGCAAAAAGCTGCATCAGGGTTTCCAGGATCTTCTCACTCATAATAAATCACTTTAATAATTCCCGCTTTGAAGATATGAAATTAGTTATTTGGAGCAAAGAAACCTAATTAATGTTTTTTACTTTATTCCATCCTTTTACCATCTGTCTAAACCGGTAAGATCATTGGTAAATCCCTTGTGTGACTTTGTGTTAGGTTTTAAACCTTCGTGATCTTTGTGGTTAATGGATTAGTCCTTTATAAAGTTATTGGTCTACTTTCTCTTCTTATTTTTCTTTTCTACTGAAAAACCAAACTTGCCGATTAACCTGCCAGTTTCATAGTATTTTCCGTGAGAATAGCATATTGGACCGGAAGCATTCAATTTGAAGAGTCCCGTTTCCTCATCAATATATTTTTCGTCAGCATTAACAGCAACAACCTCTGATATAAACATGTGGTGTGATCCAAGTTCTTTTATCTCCTTAACAATACATTCGACATTAACAGGCGATTCTTTAATCAAAGGTGCTTTTAATTTTGAGGAAGGAACAGGAGTCAATCCCATTTCAGAGAACTTATTATGATCTTTTCCCGATTTAACACCACACCAGTCGGCGGCAAAAGCAAGAGATTTTGTTGTCAGGTTTATAACATACTCACCATTCTTCTTTATAATATTATATGAATGACGACCCGGCCTGACTGATATATAACACATTGCAGGATCAGTGCATATAGTACCTGTCCATGAAACTGTAATAATATTATACTCTTCAGGAATTGATCCGCAGCTTACCATTACTGCCGGTAATGGATAAATCATCGTTCCCGGCTTCCATAAAACTTTGCCCATAGTTCAGAATTTTGGGTAAAGATAATTCTAAATTTATTACTTCTGAATTATCCTAAACTTCGAGTATTTTTCCCCCCTCGGGGGGAAATCAAAAGGGGGTTGATCAAATTGAAGGATTAGCCTAAGTAAATCCTGTATCGATTGTAAAACCCCTCTGCCATCCGCCAACTGGCGGATGACATCTCCCCCGAGGGGGAGAAAAATCTGTGATCTTAAGTCAAATTAAACTTGGGTTTGGGGTATTAGAGAAAATCTTTGCCAGATTGGCATAATAGATTGATTCTGAGATGCCAAAACGACAATAAAATATGGGTTTGAGTAACTGGCAGCAATTTTGCAGACAGATAGACAAAAGCAGTTTTATGAATTTAAGCAATTTTACATTAAAGGCTCAGGAATCTGTTCAGAAAGCATTCGATATTGCGGGCGCTAAAGGACAACAGGCAGTTGAATGTGCCCATATTCTCAAGGGTGTTATGAGCGAAGCAGAGAGCATAACAAATTTCATCTTCGGGAAAATGGGAGTCAACACTGTATCTCTGGCAAAAGAGATCGATGGACTTATTGATTCATATCCAAAAGTCAGCGGCGCAGATTCCTATATATCTTCTTCAGTATCAGAGGCATTCAGGAAGGCAAATGACCATGCTTCACTAATGAAAGACAAATTTGTATCATCAGAACATTTGTTGATGGGTATTCTTGATACTGATGATAAAACAGCTCGCATTCTTAAAGATCATGGAGTTACCATGAAAGAATTGATAGCAGCTGTAAATGAACTTAGAAAAGGAGTGACAATCGAAAGCCAGACATCAGAAGATACTTTTAATTCTCTGAACAGGTATGCAATTAATCTTAATGAGAGGGCACGGTCGGGAAAACTCGACCCGGTTATCGGAAGAGATGATGAAATACGTCGTATATTGCAGATACTAACACGCCGTACAAAAAATAATCCGCTTCTGATTGGGGAACCAGGTGTTGGCAAAACAGCTATTGCCGAAGGTCTGGCTCACAGGATAATCAGGGGAGATGTGCCTGAGGATATAAAATCGAAGATCATTTACTCGCTCGATATGGGTGCCCTTATTGCAGGCGCAAAATATAAAGGGGAGTTTGAAGAGAGATTAAAATCGGTTGTGAACGAAGTTATCGGATCAAACGGGGAAATAGTGCTCTTTATCGATGAGATTCATACTCTTATTGGCGCAGGTAAGTCGGAAGGGGCAATGGATGCAGCCAATATCCTTAAACCGGCTCTCGCAAGAGGCGAACTGAGAGCGATAGGGGCAACAACTTTAAGCGAATATCAGAAATATTTTGAAAAAGATAAAGCTCTTGAAAGACGATTCCAGGTTGTAATGGTCGATGAACCGGACAGGGCAGATACCATTTCAATACTTAGAGGTATTCGTGAGAAATATGAAACATATCACAAAGTTATTATCAGAGACGAAGCAATCATTGCAGCTGTAGATCTTTCCACAAGGTATATAACTGACAGGTTTTTACCCGATAAAGCAATCGACCTTATTGATGAAGCGGCATCAAGGTTAAGACTTGAAATGAATTCAGTGCCGGAAGAGATTGATGAGGCTGAAAGAACTATAACTCGACTTGAAATTGAAAAGGAAGCTGTAAGGAGGGATGGTGATACTGTTAAAGCAGAGAAGATTTCACGTGAACTTGCTGATATGCAATCCACAAGGGATGAACTGAAAGCCGGCTGGAAGTCTGAGAAAGAGATGATTGAGAAGGTTCAGTCTAAAAAAGAAGCTGTAGAATCGCTTAGATTTGACGCTGAACAGGCCGAAAGAAGTGGCGACTATGGAAAAGTGGCTGAGATACGATACGGAAAAATAGTTGAACTCGAGAAGGAAATATCAGAAATTAAGGAGCTTATTGAAAAGAAAAGAACTAAAGGTTCTCTTATCCGGGAAGAAGTCCGGTCGGAAGATATTGCAGCCATAGTATCTAAATGGACCGGGATCCCAGTTTCGCGAATGCTGGAAAGCGAAAAAGAAAAATTATTGAGACTCGAGTCAGAATTACATAAAAAAGTGGTTGGACAGGATGAAGCAATAACAGCAGTAGCAGATGCCGTCAGAAGATCAAGAGCCGGATTGCATGACCAGAAAAAACCGCTCGGCTCGTTTATCTTCATAGGAACTACTGGAGTTGGAAAAACGGAGTTGGCAAGAGCACTTGCAGGGTTCCTCTTTAATGATGAAAACCTGTTGACCCGGATAGATATGTCGGAGTACCAGGAGAGGCATTCTGTGTCAAGACTTATAGGTGCACCTCCCGGGTATATTGGCTACGACGAGGGAGGACAACTTACTGAGGCTGTACGGCATAAACCATATTCTGTTGTTCTTCTCGATGAAATTGAAAAAGCACATCCCGACCTGTTTAACCTGCTCCTTCAGGTTCTTGATGAAGGAAGACTTACAGATAACAAGGGCCGGACAGTGAATTTCAGGAATGTCATTATTATTATGACATCAAACCTGGGATCAGAGATTATAAGGGACAGAATGGACAAATGGAATGACAAGATGCCTGAAAAGGAAGAAGAACTTCTCAAAAAGGAAATATTTACATTATTGAGAAGAACACTCAAACCGGAATTTCTTAACAGAGTTGATGAAATTGTTATGTTCAGGCCTTTAACTAAAGATCAGATAAAAGAGATAGTAAAGATTCAGCTCGACAAAATAGAAAATATGCTCGCCGAATATAACCTTAAACTCATTGTGAAAAAGAATGCTCTTGACTGGCTGACTGAGAAAGGTTATGATCCGCAACTGGGAGCCAGACCCGTAAAAAGGCTTATTCAAAAGGAGATAGTCAATGAATTATCTAAAGAAATTATAGGTGGCAAAGTTTTAAAAGAGGACATAATTGTGGTTGATGCAATAGATGGTCATCTTTCTTTCAGTAAAGGAACAAAATAGATCGAGATTTATTTGAACGACCTTAAACAGGTCTCAATTTCTGGGTAAATCTGAAAAACAGTTTGAAGGTGAAGTGTCTCGAACAATTCAGTAACTCTGGGTTCCGGATTGGCAAATTTCAATACACCATAGTTGTTCCTGGCAGCTTTCATTACCGACAGGAAACAGCCAAACCCTGAACTGTCAACATAATCCACACCTTTTAAATCAATTATTACTTTTGAATTCGGATTATCAAACACTTTAAGAATTCTCTCTCTGATTTCATCAATGATCAGAGCGTCGATCTTATTGACAGAGAAGGATATAATGTCTATCTTATCCTTTTTTTCAATATTGATCATTCAATTCCCTTTAACCGGTTACTGATTATATCATCAAGCTCCCTGGAAGCCTCCTCTGTGTCACTTTTAAATCTTTCTAAATAGTTTTCGTATAATTGAGGTTCTTTTCCTTCTTTCGCCTGGAGTTCAAATGTTTTTAACATCTCGGCAAGCCTATTCATCCCCATTATGGCAACTGACGATTTCGCTTTATGGGCAAGCAATCCAAGAGAAGCATAATTCTTTGATGCCAGGAGGGATTTCATTTCATTATATATTTCGACAGATTGCTCCCTGAATATTACAACTATTTCTTTAATGATGCCGGGATCTCCTCCTGATACAGAATCAAGATATTCCATGTTTATGAATTTGTAATCCATATTTCTTGGTGAGATAAAATATTAGTTCACTTTGCAAAAAATTTCAAACAAATATAATAATATTTTGGTCCTTCCGGGAAAGATTTCCTCTTATTAATCAAGAGGGTTTTTTTGGATAAAGGAAATAAGTGCTACTTTTATAGGTACAAAAACCGGATGTCATGCGATGTTTTCTTAACTCAGTAATTGCGGTATTTCTTCTGAGTTCTTTGGCTCTCGATGCTCAGACTGATGTGTCCATCCGCCTGAAGGATTTTAAAATTAATAAACCAGGATTTAAAGAGGCATGGAGGCATGTGGCTGATGGAGATGCTTATTTTGGTGAAAAAGGTATCTGGTACAATGATGCATATAATGAATATTTGCAGGCACTTGTATATAATAATTCAAATGCCGAACTGAATTATAAAACAGGAGTTTCCGCTCTTTTTTCAGATAAAAAAGAGGAAGCGGCAGGTTTTTTTCTTAAGGCTATCGAGCTAAAGAAAGATGTAGCTCAGGATGTTCTTTTACTGGCCGGAAGATCGCTTCAATATGCAGGAAGATTTTCGGAAGCAATCGAAAAGTTTACAGGTTACCTGGCTTCTCAGGGAAAAAAGAATCAAAAGAATACCTTGCTGGCACGAAAATGCATTCAGGAATGCACCTCTGCTTTGATCATCACGAAAGATACATTGAGAATTTCTATTGATAATCTCGGACCAAATATCAACTCTAATTCTGATGATTATTCCGAAATCTTGACTGCTGACGGAAAAACAATTTATTTTGCATCAAGGAGGGAAATTCCTAAATCCGGTAAACGTCATCCCGACACAAAATTTGACGAAAATATTTTTGTTTCCCAATTGAACCATGATTCATGGGAACCGGCTACTTCAGAAGGTAAAGAATTGAATACAAAATACTGTGAAGCACCACTTTATATCAATTCAACCAATAACATGCTCTATATTTATGCCGGTTATTCAAACAATGGAGATATAAAGGTATCATTAAACAAAAAGGGTATCTGGAAAACTCCTAAACCGGTCCCATACGGGATCAATACCAGAGGATCGGAAACATCATTTACCTTCAGTCCTGATGGAAACGAAATTTATTTTGTTTCAGATCATGGTAAAGATAATATAGGCGGGAAAGACATATACTTTATAAAGAAAATAAATGACCGTAAATGGTCAAAACCACAAAATGCCGGGAAAATAATTAATACAATTTATGATGAAGAGTCAGTAAGATTCTCAAAAACCGGAGATACTCTCTTTTTTAGTTCCAGGGGTCACAACTCGATAGGTGGATTTGATATCTTTTATAGCATAAAAAATAAATCTGGTGCTTGGGACACTGTAAAAAATATTGGTTACCCTGTGAACACTCCGTGGGACGAAGTCTTCTATTATCCTTCGCCTGTTGAGGATAGCTCATTTTATTTTGTTTCAAACCGGAGCGGTGGATATGGCGGATCAGATATATACAAGGGAAAGATACTGCCGCCCAAACGGATAATTCTAACACTTCCACCACCTAAACGCGATACCATTATTATAAGAGATACCGTTTTAGTTGTAAAACAAGTTGCTACCCAGCAGGAACATCCGGTATATCTTGTGGGAAAAGTCAAAGATTCCGAGACCGGTGAACCGATACTTGCAAAAATTGACCTCAAGGATATTTCAAGCGGAGAAGTTATCGGAACTACTGCCAGTTCTGATGAAGATGGCAGTTACAGAGTGAAACTACCGGCAAAAAAATCTTATATGATTGATCTCCATGCCACAGGATTTCTATCAGATTTGAAACGAATTGATGTGCCTGATAACTGGTCAAAAGAAGTTTATAATCTCAATGTTGACCTTATCAAGGTTAAGGTAGGCAAGAAGGTTGTACTGAATAACATCTTGTTTGAAACAGGAAAATCTGTACTTACATCCGGGTCATATAGAGAGCTCGAACGCTTATTGAATATTATGAAGGAGAACACCCATATGAAAATTGAAATATCAGGACATACAGATAAAACAGGAAGCGAACCACTTAACTTTAAACTTTCGGGAGCCAGGGCAAAGGCTGTTGTTGATTACCTTATTCAAAATGGTATTGACCCTTCACGAATGGAATTCAGAGGTTATGGTTCATTGCAACCTATATCTGATAATTCCACAGCTGCCGGTCGGGCTAAAAACAGAAGAGTTGAATTTAAAATACTTGAATTCTGATAATCATCAGATTCTTTTAGGAAAGGATTTGTTTGCTTTGCAAATTCCATAAAAATATAGGTGATAAAGTTTATTATTTATAATCAAGTTTTAATGAAAAATACTGCTTTTTTTAAATTTCACCAGGAGTCAGGCGCCAAGATGGTTCCTTTTGCCGGATACAATATGCCTGTAGAATATTTTGGAATCAACGAAGAACATATAACAGTAAGAAAAGGAGTCGGGGTTTTTGATGTTTCTCACATGGGTGAATTCTGGGTTACTGGTCCCTCTTCGCTGAAATTTCTTCAATATATAACATCAAATGATGTGTCAGCACTATATGACGGGAAGATCCAATATTCATGCTTTCCGAATGGTAAGGGAGGAATTGTTGATGACCTGCTTGTATACCGATACAATGCAGAAAAATATCTGCTGGTAGTAAATGCAGCAAATATTGAAAAAGACTGGAACTGGTGTGTTCTGAATGCAGAAAGGTTCGGACTGAACCCGGGTAAAGAACTTATTAATGCTTCAGATAATATAGCTCAGCTTGCTGTTCAGGGACCATTAGCTCTTAAAGCCATGCAGAAACTCACAAAAACTCCTGTGGAAGATATGGAATATTATACATTCAAGGTGCTGGATTTTGCAGGAATAAATGATGTAATATTCTCTATTACAGGTTATACAGGTGCCGGCGGATGTGAAATATATGTTAAAAATGAAGACGGGCCTAAGCTATGGAAAGCTGTTTTTGAAGCTGGCAAGGAATTTAATATAAAACCAATAGGCCTGGGTGCACGCGATACATTACGCCTGGAAATGGGTTTTTGTCTTTATGGGAATGATATCAATGATGATACTTCACCAATCGAAGCAGGATTAAGCTGGATTACTAAATTTAATAAGAATAAGGAATTTATTGATAAATCTTTGTTATTGAAGCAGAAAGAGGAGGGAGTGCAAAAGAAACTGAAAGGTTTTGTGATGATAGACAGGGGAATACCAAGACAGCATTATGAGGTTGTAAATACTCAGGGTGAACTGATTGGAGAAGTAACTTCAGGAACTATGTCTCCCATGATGAAGCAGGGAATTGGAATGGCATACCTCAATGAAGGCTACTGGAAACCAGGCACAGAAATATTTATACGAATTCGTAACAAAGATCTTAAAGCAAAAATTGTCGACCTTCCAATCTATAACAAAAACGTTTAAAATTACGGATTTCGGAGTGTTGATTGCGAATTAAAAAATCCGAAATCGAAAATCCGAACCGAGCAAAGCGAGTTCGGCGAAGCCAATTCCGAAATAAATATTAAATGAATAAAAGAAACCTCGAAACATGTTTTTCACCTGCTCTGTTTGAAGCTGAAGGACATGCTAATTCAATTATAGTAATTATCGATGTACTGCGTGCATCATCGGCAATTTGCACAGCTTTTGCAAATGGTGCATTTTCAATAATACCCGTTGGAGAAGTAGCTGAGGCAATGGATTACAAGTCAAAAGGCTATCTTGTTGCTGCCGAGCGCGACGGGTATGTACTGGATTTCGCAGATTTTGGAAATTCTCCGTTCAACTTCACAAAAGAAAAGGTTAACGGCAAAACCATTGTTTACAGCACAACTAATGGCACAGGAATAATTAATCTTTCATTATCAGCTTATATGACCGTTATAGGATCGTTCCTTAATATCGGAGCACTCACAAAATGGCTGATTAAGCAGGACAGGGATATCCTGTTACTATGTGCAGGATGGAAAAACAGATTCAATATCGAAGATACTGTTTGTGCCGGAGCAATAGCAGATATACTTATGAGGAGCAAATGTTACACAACTATTTGTGATTCAACACTTGTTGCTATGGACCTGTGGTCGATTGCATCTCCTGACCTGCCAGGTTACATTGAAAAGGCAGCACAGCGGACACGGTTGAGAGATAAAAATCTTGATGATTGTATTGAATTTTGTCTGTCAACTGATTTTACCGATAAAATTCCTGTAATGAAAAATGGGGCACTTATTGCTGATTTATAAATATGTCCGGTAAGTGTTAAATATCAGATGGTATAATAATTTATATAATTTTGTAAATTATGGATTCCGAGTATCAATCATTAATTATAAAAAGTCATTTATGAAAAAACACAATTTTTATGCCGGCCCTTCAATTCTTCCCCAATATACACTTGATAAAACTATTGAAGGAATAAAAGATTTTGCTGGTACAGGATTATCCGTACTTGAGATCTCTCACCGCGGTAAGGAATTTGTTGCCTGCATAAACGACACAATTGCACTTTTCAAAGAATTGCTCGAAATACCCTCCGGCTACCAGGTTCTGTTTCTTGGCGGTGGAGCAAGTTTGCAGTTTGC
>PLML01000095.1 GCA_003141525.1 Bacteroidales bacterium | reverse complement strand
TTTACTCCTGAAATAACTTTATTTATTTTCTGCGGATCGTTATCAAACGATGCCACAAGGTTAAGTTTTGATCTTTTGCCCTTAAAATAACCGGCAACAGCTCTTCCAAGATTCCCAATCCCGATTACTGCCACATGTATGCTCTCTTCAGAATCTATTATTTTACCTATGGTATCAATAAGCTCCCTTACATCATATCCTTTTCTAAGCACACTCGAATAACCAATCAGCATTAGGTCGCGTCTAACTTGTACGGCTGTAATATGAAGACGTGCAGCCAGCTCGTGAGAAAAAATGAAGTTTCTTTTTTCATTAAGGCATTCCAGAAGTGTCCTTCTGTACTCGCTAAGCCTTTCAACTGTTTTTCCTGGTAGTTTCATCATGAAATAATTAATTTTATGGGATAATGGAACTTGTCCCGATAAATCAGGAACTGGTTCATCATGGTTTTTAGATAGTAGTTATTGGTTTTTTTGGTAATCTTATTGTAAATACTGTTCCTACATCGGGAGTACTGTCAACTTTAATTGTTCCATGATATAATTCCACAACCTTCTTAACTATAGATAATCCCAGTCCGCTTCCTGAAATATTCCTTGTCTTTTCGTTCTTGATTCTTACGAACTCTGCAAAAAGATTTTCAGTATCATTTTTTGTAATCCCAATTCCTGTATCTGAAATTATAAGTATTGCTTCGCTGTCTGAGCAATCTATTGTAATCTCTGCTTTGCCGCCTATTTTATTATACTTAACCGCATTAGAAATGAGATTATTAAATACAATCTCAATATCGTCAGGGTCAGCAAAGATAGTGACATCGGTCCTTACATCGAGAGTGATGTTTACATCCATCTGAATAGCAAATGGCTGAACAGTAACTATTGCTTCTGAAGCCAATTCAGCAAGATTTACCTCCTGAATCTTTTCTTCTTTTCGTTCAAGTCTGATTTTAGTAAAATCAAGGAGGTCCATAATAAGGCTTCTCATTCCGTGTATCCGCTGGAGAGATCTTTCTATAGGAGTTGCATAATCATCAATTAATTCTCCTGACTGTTTGTCCTGCATCATCCTCAGGTATCCTTCCAGTGCGTTCAGTGGAGCTTTCAACTCATGGGACAATACAGAAAGAAACTGATACCTTACCTTCTTTCCTTCCTGGTTCATCCTGTGAGTTATCCTTTTAAGGTACTGCTGTTTGGTAATGTTTTCGATGCTGGATTTCAGCTCCTGAGGCGTAAAAGGTTTTGGAATGAAATCGATAGCACCATTCCGGGTTGCCCTGACTGCGACATCCAGAGAAGCGTAAGATGTGATCATAGCGACAACAATATCATAATTTCTTTTCCTGATATACTCCAGTACTTCAACTCCCTGGATTCCCGGCAACTTATTATCGAGCAAAAGAATATCAGGCATATCCCGCTCAAGAACCTTGATTCCATCCTCGCCTGTTGCAGCTTCGGTAACTTCAAACGTATAATCCTCATCCATAAAAGGATATGTGACATGAAAGTTATTGAGAATCCTGGAAACACCTGATCGTATCCCCGGTTCATCATCGATAACAAGTACTTTCAGAACAGCCATTTCAAAATCTTAATAATTTCATAATCTCCTGGTCGAGCTGCTCAGGCCTGATACCTTTTTCAAGGTATCTGTCAGCTCTTATCCACGATTTTTCCTGGTCGGAATCGATGCTAAATGATAATCCTGTTTCGTGAGAAACCGCTGTAGCCAGAATAACCGGAACTTCGGGGTATTTTCTTTTTATCTTGTAACATAATATGAAACCGCTGTCATCACTTTCCATCATAAGGTCAAATATTGCCAGGTCAGGTTTGGATCTTGCTATCACTGATTCAGCCTCAGCCTGACTTTCAACAGCTATAGTCCTGTAACCAGCCTTCTCAAGATTGAATACTGTCTGAAAAAGGTAATCAGGATCATCATCAGCCACCAGTATTGTTATATCACTCTTATTCATCTTTCCACAAATTACTAAAAAATCTTTAAATCAAAGTCAAATTTTGTAGCCTATTCTTTTCTCCTTGGCAATACAATCTTAAAACTGGTTCCTGTTGCGCCATATGAAGGATTGTTATTTGAATCGGCTGAGATCTGGCCTTTATGCATTTTAACAATGCCATAAGCAGTTGCCAGTCCCAGGCCGGTACCCTGTCCGATGCTTTTTGTAGTAAAAAATGGTTCAAAAATCTTAGCCCTGTCTTCTTCCTTTATACCAATACCTGTATCACTTATGACTATTATTACATCGCTGAGCGTGTCTTCCATTTTAATATTGACTGTCCCTCCTTCCGGCATAGCATCAAAGGCATTTTTGATCAGGTTTGTAAGTACCTGCATCATCTGCTCCTGATCAAGCATTGCTTCAGGATTTGTGGTTCTGTCATCAATATTGATTTTTACCTTTTCCGGTACTATCAGACTTTCAAGGCTGTGATTTACCAGGTCAATAATACTGACCATCTGATGGTTCACCTGGTTCTTGCGCGCAAAATTCAACAGTCCTGCAACAATTTTCTTGCATCTTCCGGCCTGTTCCACGATCAGTTTAAGATCTTCTCTGACAGGATCTTCTGCATTCGATTCTTCCAGAAGGATATTGCTATACATTATAACAACCCCGAGCGGATTATTAAGCTCATGTGCTATACCTGCCGAAAGCTGACCCATATGAGCCAGTTTTTCAGATTGTTTAAGAGCCTGTTTCATTGATGAGAGCTTCTCGTTTGACAGTGCAAGGTCTTTGACTGATTTGTGAAGTTTTTCGATGGTATAAGGAAGGCACATCTCTACTTCAGCCAGTCCCTTTTTGATTGCTATTGCGTGCTCCACACAACTTTCATAACCACAGGCACCGCAGTCAAGCTGATCTTTCTTCGTCCTCTTTCCCATCTTAATAAGAATATCGTTCACATCATTCTCATATAGAGCTTCAATCCGGTGATCATCGGGTCTATGTCTGACGGAAAGGTCAAGCTCAGAGTATTCGTCAAATGATTTTTGCCAGCTCCCCGAATCAATATTCTGCATTTTACTTTTGGCATAGGAACTTACGAGTGAACGTCTGTTATATTGCTTGCCGTTTTTTGATAATCCAGGCCCCATAATACATCCCTCGCAACAAAGCAGTTCCATATGCTGGTTCTTTATCAGACCAGCTTCAAATTCCTTTAATGCTCCCTGAAAATCTATTCTTCCTTCAGCAGCTATCATATTTCCGGAAATGGCGTTATCACTTATTTTAGCTGTCTGAAGCAATCCCCTTGCCACAGGGAATATCGCTCCCCTTCCACCTACCGGCTGATCAAAGTCTCCCGGAGTTGTGGCTTCAGGAGCAATGCCACTGTCGGCCAGCATATCTCTTAATTCAGTAAAGGTTATAGCCTCATCAATTTCACTGCTTTCTGCTTTCTTGGCTATACAAGGACCGATAAATACAATTTTTAAATCATTGCCATATTTTTTACGAACCACTCTGCTCATTGCTACCATGGGAGAGACAACCGGAGCCAGGTTATCCACAAGCGCCGGGTGATAGAATTTGACATAGTTAACAATTGAAGGGCAATCAGATGAAATATAAAAATTTCTTTCCTCAGAAACAAGTCTTTTGTACCTGTCCGCAACAAGGTCAGCACCAAATGACACTTCAGCTACAAATTCAAAACCAAGTGCTTTTATCATTCCAATAAGAATGTGATAATCAGGAATATCATTGAATTCTGCAGGAAAACTCGGAGCTATAATGGCTGCAACTTTCGAATCACTTTCGAGAAGTTTTATAACCCTGTCAGTTGTATTTAGAAAGACCTTCGCTCCCTGGCTGCATACTTTTGTACAATTGCCACAGGCAATACACCTTTCATCAATTACCTCAGCCTGCCCTCCCACTATCCTGATAGCTTTGGCAGGGCATTCCCTTACACATGTATAACATGTCCTGCAAAGCTCCTTTATGGTGTAAACCAACATATTAAATCGTGTTATTGATCATAATAATACATTTCTTCTCTCAAAATGAGTAAAGAATATCTTTTTGTCTGCAATGTCAGCATTATCCTTTAAGAGCCTCTCGTATAAATTGATAAGAGCCGGGGATTTGCATGGCAGGTTAATTGCTTCTATATCGTCCGACTGGTAGACAAGCTTCGACCTGCTCTTAATTTCATCTTTGGACGAATTAAATGACAAACCGGCTCCATGAACACATCCGCCCTGACAAGTCATCACTTCAACCAGGTCATACTTTTTACCGGCTGCTATGGAAACCTTTAACTTTTCCAGACCTGTTAGACCATCCACAACCGCGACTTTAACGTCAGTATCTCCTACCATTACTGATATTTCCCTGAATGACCCTCCCGACCTCAGCTTTTTAAAAATCTTCTTATCAGGCTCTTTCTTCATTTTCTGATAATGATATGTCCGGATGACGCCTTCCGCCATCCCTCCCGATACCTCAGCCAGTATGGCAGCTGAACTTCTTCCGGACATAGGTTCATCAGCCGGTTCATGGTCAATTTTTGATGCGTCAATGCCATATAACCTTATAAGCCTGGCCAGTTCCCTCACTGTCAAAACAGAATCCACATCACTGATACCTTTCCTTATCATTCCGTCGCGACGGGCTTCAAATTTCATCGCCATACAGGGAGTTGCAGATACGGAAAAGATCTCTTCAGGTTTAACACGCAGCTGATCCGCTACCATAGTCTTAATGAGTACCCCTGTAATCTGTTGCGGGGATTTGACGGTCGAAAGTTGAGGAATAAGCGAAGGAACAAATTGCTCTGCATATTTGACCCATGCAGGACAAGCAGAGATATATAAAGGATTTTCTGACTTATTTTCAATTCTTTCAGAGAGCTGAGTTGCGATTTCGGTTATACAAACGTCAGTGCCTAAACCTGTTTTATAAACCTTATCAAAACCGATTTTACGAAGGATGGCATTAAGAATCTTATCAAATTCCCTTGTATATCTCATGCCAAGTTCTTCGGCTATCCCGTAAACCACCATTGAAGAATACTGAATGACTTTTACTATTTCAGGTTTATTAAGGTATTCCTGTACTTCTGTAATATTGTGTTTTTCATGAAGCGCACCTGTAGGACAAACCAGCACACACTGACCACAATGAATACAGCTCGAAAAGTTAAAATCCCTGTCCATGGCAGCACCGATATGGGTATCTCTTCCCTTATTAATAAAATCCAGTGATGTCGCTGTTATGACTTCCTCGCAGACCCGGACACATCGACCGCAAAGAATGCATTTGGAGAGTTCCAGTATTATAGCAGGACTGGATTGGTCGAGACGGGGTTTTATTTTTCTGCCGCGTATGCGTCGTTCTCTGATATTCAGCTCTTCCGAAAGACGCTGAAGTTCACAATTCAGATTTCTGTCGCAATAGAGGCAATCGTCAGGATGGTTTGACAGCAACAGCTCAACTATTGTTTTTCGTGCTGTGATCACCCTGGGTGAATGTGTTTTAATCTTTATCCATTCCTCTACAGGTTGTGAACAGGCTGTAACCAGCCGATCACGAGCTTCGACTTCAACAACACACATCCTGCAGGCACCTGTAGGTGTAAACTCTTTCATCCGGCAGAGAGTAGGTATAATAATTCCGTTGCGGTTGAGGGCCGAAAGGATTGTCTCACCCTTTT
>PLML01000101.1 GCA_003141525.1 Bacteroidales bacterium | reverse complement strand
GTCAGCTCTGCTATTGCAAATGTAACCCCGTCTCTCCTGGAAATGACATATAATCAGACTCTTGCCAATATTGTTCCATCTACTTCTGCTTTTTCGGTTCTCGTTAATTCAACAGCCAGAACTGTTAATACAGTTGCTATTTCAGGTACTAAGGTCCAGTTGACCCTGTCAAGTCCCATCGTTTCCGGTAATGTTATTACAGTATCTTATACTATGCCTTCAACCAATCCATTGCAGACAACTTCAGGCGGACAAGCAGCAACCATTGGCCCTCAGGCAGTTACTAATAATGTTAATTCTATTATCCCGGTTTATGTCAGCTCTGCCGTTGCAAATGCAACCCCGTCTCTCCTGGAAATGACATATAATCAGACTCTTGCGAATATAGTTCCTGCAGCTACAGCTTTTTCGGTAATGGTTAATTCAACAGCCAGAACTGTAAATACAATTGCTGTTTCAGGTACTAAGGTCCAGTTGACCCTGTCAAGTCCCATCGTTTATGGCGATGTTGTGACAGTAATTTATACTAAACCTTCAGCCAATCCATTGCAGACAACTTCAGGTGGACAAGCAGTAACCATTGGTGCTCAGTCAGTTACAAATAATGTTAATTCTATTATCCCGGTTTATGTCAGCTCTGCTGTAGCAAATGCAACCCCATCTCTTCTGGAAATAACTTATAATATGACTCTTGCCAATATTGTTCCATCTGCTTCTGCTTTTTCGATTAGTGTTAATTCAGTAGCCAGAACAATTAATACAGTTGTTATATCCGGGACTAAGGTTCAGTTGACCTTGTCGAGCAAAATCGTTTCCGGAGACATTGTGACAGTTTCATACATAAAACCTTCAAATAATCCAATACAGACAACATCAGGTGGAATAGCCGCCAGTATTACCAACCAGCGGGTCATAAATAATTGCATTAATATTGCTCCAACTGCAGTGATAACTTCTCCGGCTCTCAATAGTTCATTTACATCTCCGGCAAATATTACAATTACTGCCAATGCTTTTGATACAGACGGTTCTGTTAGTACGGTGGAGTTTTATAATGGTAATACTAAACTTGGATCAAATTCTGCAGCTCCCTATTCATTTACCTGGAATAATGTGGCAGCAGGAAATTACTCTTTAACTGTTATTGCGACTGACAACCTGAATGCCAAAACCACATCATCCGTAATCTCAGTTTCTGTAGTTAATGATATTCATGTCACAAATATACATCCAATAGTAAAGATATCTAATCCGAGTAAAGGGAACACTTACGAAAACCTTTCTACGATCGAGATTGATGCTATTGCTTCTGATCCTGATGGTACTATAAGTAAGGTTGATTTCTATAATGGAGCGGCTGAACTTGTCGAGTTGACTGCAGCTCCTTATAACTATATATGGAAAAATGTAGCCGCAGGAAGTTATTCTATAACGGCAATTGCAACGGACAATTTAAATGATACCACTATTTCATCACCAGTTGAATTTGTTGTAGGGATTAAGACTAAATATGATGCCAATTCCGATATTATTAAGCTTTATCCAAATCCGAATAATGGTCATTTTTCGATTGAATTCGTTAACCCGATACAATTTGAAAATGGTGAAATAATTATAACGGATATAGCAGGGAAACAAGTATATAATGGGCCAGTTGCAAAAGAAGAAATATTAAAACAATTTGATCTTTCAAAGAATAGGTCTGGCATGTATGTTATGATGATTAAGGACAAAGAAATATTAGTCACAAAAAAATTCATTAAAAACTAACTGATTTTTAATTTACCTGATTTATTGCATTAAGTTGACTGTTATCTAAAAGAACTTACTTTTTTTTACGGGATTAGCCTGATCCATATAGTCTGCAATACTTTCTATTAAATCAAAGTCCCTTCATATATTTGAGATGCAAGGGACTTCTTTTTATAAAGTACCTCCGCCTATTGAAAGCTGCAACCAGTTAAAATGTCTTTTGATGTTAGAAGAATTGAAATTTAAGGCAATACGATCAATTATTATCAAATTTTAAAACAGGAATAATTGTCTGCCTTTTTATTCGACTGGGGATCAATATTTGATATGTCAGGTAAAAATTGGCAAAGTAAATTTAAAATCACTTCCTTTTTCAATTTCACTTTCAACCCAAATTTTACCACCATGTTTTTCTACAAATTCTTTACAAAGCAATAAGCCTAACCCTGTTCCTGTTTCTCCTGATGTGCCTTTTGTTGTAAGAACTTGTGAGATATCAAATAGTTTTGTTAAGTTTTCTGGCTCTATTCCAATTCCATTGTCAGAAACTGATACTGTAACATCTCCGGAATTTTTCACTGCACTAATGTTTATTACTCCACCGTTGTTTGTAAATTTTATCGCATTAGAAACAAGATTACGCATTACAGTTTTTAACATGTCAAAATCCGCAATGACATTTATCTGTTCAGGTTCAATAAAATGGATTGTAATGTTTTTTGCAGCAGCATTCGGATTAAGGATTTCTGAAGTATTCTTACAAATATATGCGAAACTCAATCTTTGCGGATTGAAAGGCATCTTGCCTTGTTTTGTTTTAGCCCACATCAATATATCTTCAAGTAACCTAAACGCGATTCGAGCTGATTTATTAATATCATTTGCGATACTATCAATTTCTCCAATATTGAGTTTATGAATGTCTTCTGTTAATACCTCTGATAAACCAAGCAGGTTGTTAAACGGACTTTTTAAATCGTGTCCGAGAATTGATATAAAACGGTCCTTGTCGGCATTTAAATTTTTTAAGTCATTTGCCAGGATTTGTAACTCCTTTTTTTGTTGTTCAAGTACTTCATTGTCATCGACAATAATTTTTTGCTGATTTTTTAATTTATTATTTGCAATTTTCCAACGATTTATATTTATTAATAAATAAATCGAAAAGACAAAAACAAGGATAAACAAAATTATAATTCCAAAAGTAATTAATTTAGTCCTTACCAACTTTTCCCCAGCAAGCTCTATTTCTTTTTTTAATGCTACAGTTTCTGCTTCTTGTTTTTCAATCTTATACATTTCCTGCATCTGGTTCATTTCTTTCAAATTTTTCTCTCTATCCAAGCTATCCTTTAAAACTTGTTGTTTTTTATAGTAAACAAATGCTTTCTTTATATTTCCTTTTGATTCTTCTATTTTTGATAATTCTAAAAAATAATCGGGTAAAATTGAAAATGCACCTGACTCATTTATAAGTTTTATAGATTTATTCAGATAATCCTGGGCAATAGTATTATTCCCTTTTTTTCTATAAATTATAGCTAAATGAAGTAGCGTGTTCGCAACTCTGAAACTGGATTTGCTCTTTTCGAAATAAATTACAGCCTCATTTAATGACTGTTCTGCACTCTTCAAACTATCAGTTTCCTCGTAGAGCGTTCCAATTTCACTCATAATACTTGCATAACTTTCATTTTTTTCTTCCTTTAATAATCTCCACGCATCTAAACCTAAATAATAATTATTCAGAGCTTTGTTATATTCATTAAGAGCACTGTATGACAATCCAATATTTATATATGTAGTCCACAATGTAGGATAGTCTTTAATTCTTAGTTTTATTTCCAACGATTGCTTAAAATATTCAAGAGATTTTGTGTATGCTTTTTCATCGTGATAAGCTAATCCTATATTATTAAATGACCTTGATATACCTAATGAATCGTTATTTTTTTCATTGACCTTTAACACTTTTAAAAACATTTCTGCAGATTGATTTGTATTCCCAAGAAGATAGTATGTTATACCAAGTTGATTATAGGAAGCTGCAAGAAATTTTTCAATATTGACTTTTTTAGCGAGCGTAGTTAATGAAATATCATAAGGCAATGCCTTAATAGGTTCACTGGAATTAAAAAATTTGATGATTTTTAAATAAGCTTTAATACGGAGTGTATCATTGGGTTCTTTATCTAAAGACTGGATTAGGCTGTCTGGATTCTGACTCTTTAATTCATATGGAAATAAAAATATCATGAAACTAAGCCACCAAATTAGTTTTTTTATAATATTAATTTCAATTTTTAAAAATCTAATCACTGTCTTTGGTTCAATACGAATATTTTTTACATAGGAGCTAATATATAAACGGAATTGAGTCTGTAAAATTATTGCCTTGGGCTTTCAATCTATTCAGTACAATCTATAATTCATTTAAATGTAACCATAAATTGATTTGGCTTTTAAAAACAACTAATTTCACTTTATTATAAAGGTTTTAATCAATGCCTTTAATGATTTTACTATCATAAAAACCATGTCGATTCATTCAGTTATTGGATTTCAATATCAATACTGTTAAAGATTATGTTTTGCATTAATTAATTGTATTTTAATCAGTAAATTAAAAGGGAACTTATAATTTAAAACTGAAATGGGAAAATTAAAAACTTCAAAAAATGATAATTCACGAAGAAATTTCCTTAAAAACACAGGTGTAATTTCTTTAGGATTGGCCGGATTGACGGCTGGTGCTATTTCTTGTCAATCAAAGTCATCTATTCCGGAGCTTCCGGCAAAAAGGACAGGGAATCTCTTTAAGGGTAAACCTTCATCTCTTCAGGATAGAATTGAAAGAGTTTTAGTTGCTACAATTGGAATGCAAAGCTATAATTGGGAGCAAGGCACTGTTGCTCAGGCCCTTTTGGAAATGGGTGAATATGATTTAGTTGTTTCCTTTGCCCGTGCTGCAATTATGCGACAGGTAGATGGCCGCTTCTCAGTGATAGGTGGAAACATGCCTGTTAATGATTGTTCCAGCATAGGTGAAGCCGTTCTATTTGCTGGAAAATTAACCGGCGATCCTGTTTTTATAAAAGGAGTAAATGAGATGCTTGAGGTGATAAAAAATACAAATCACAAAAATAACGAAGGAATTATTTATCACACCCAGGAACCGATGAAATTCATCATGTCAGATGCTTTTTATATGCTACCGCCTTTTCTTGCAGCAACCGGAGAATTTGACGAGGCATTGAAACAGATTGAGGGCTACAGAAAATATTTGTACCATGAGCAGGAGCAGCTTTACTCACATATTTGGGATGCCCCTAATAAAAAATTCGCCAGAGAGGATTTTTGGGGCGTGGGAAATGGTTGCTTAAAATACCTGCGTGAAGATGGCTTATTTAATAATGTTATTAATAAACCAGACACTTTTCCGGAAGTTAATCTAAGCCAGATGATAAGCTATACTATTTTCAGAGGGGTTGCTGCCGGATATATTGAATCGACTTACCTGGAAAAAGCAGAAAAAATGAGAAAAGCTGCCAATGAACATGTTGACAATATGGGCTATGTTCAAAATGTATGTGGTATTCCAGATTTTGACCGGCCATATGTTGCACCAGAAGGTCAGGCTTTTTATTTGCTAATGGAAACTGCTGCAAAAGATTTGACTGAGAAATGAAATTACTTACCTGGCAAAAATGAGGCAAGATCTTTTTGATTTTTCTGTTTTCAACCGTAGGATTCATCCTGGCTAACCTCAAAGAAATGGAGATAAGAAATTCCTTAATATCAATTTATTAAGGGAGTGATCTGAACACCTGACCTTTGAAAGTTACAACTAGTTTAATGACCTTAGTAAGCTAGATGCTAAAAGCATGAATTTATTTTGATTCTGCTTACTTATCTATACAAAACTCTGTTTAACTTCGTTATGTTCAAAAAACAGTTTGTCCTATATAAGTACTAAACATATTACTCATGCGTAGAAAAGTTATTTTTACCGGCATCTTTTTATTGTTTTTCATTCATCTTTTTTCACAGGGGAAAGAAATCCTGATCTATCACCCTATTCAAACTGATAAAAGCGGAAAGATTATTCCCTGGTACGATGAAAACCCCGGAAAGTCTTATGATCATGTGATAAATCTTGTTTGGAATTTCTGGGATCACATGAGGCAAGATATGAATGGACTCCCTTATTACATGAACCATCAGGTATGGAATGCAAACTTTAATGATCCTCGCGGTATTGGTGGAGACCAGTTTGCGATGGCACTTTCCTCATGGGGATTGTATTATCCCTATAGCGGGAATGAAAGGGTCAAAGTGAATATGAGTTTTATTGCAGATTATTATCTTACACACGGTTTGTCTCCTGCAGATGCCAGATGGCCCGACATTCCTTTTCCTTACAACACATATATCTATTCGGGATGTTATGATGGTGATATGCGTAACGGTAAGGATATTGCACAACCCGATAAGGCCGGATCCTTCGGTCTGGAACTCATACACCTTTATAAAATGAGTTCGGCATATAATGTAGGTGAGAATATGCTTTATCTGGATGCAGCTGTTAAAATAGCAAACACACTGGCAGAGCATATGAAAGAAGGTAATCTTAATTACTCACCCCTGCCTTATAAAGTAAATGTATTTACCGGTGAAACAGTTTTGCTGCGTTTCCATGATTTTACAGGTACATGGATTGATAGTGCAGGATATTCCAGCAACTGGGCACCAACCTTGCAATTGTTTCTTGATCTGATAGATCTAAAAGCTGGCAAAACAGACAATTACAAGTCGGGTTTTAATACCCTGCTTAACTGGATGAAAGTATACCCCTTGAAAGAAAATAAATGGGGACCCTTTTTTGAAGATGTGGATTGGTGGAGCGAAACACAGATCAACGCTATGACTTTTGCACGTTTTATAATGAAGCACCAGGAATATTTCCCCGATTGGAAAAATGATGTGCAAAAAATTATTCTCTGGTCGCATAAAAATTTTGCCAATGATAAGTGGGGGAAATATGGTGTTATAGTTACCAATGAGCAAACAGTATATCAACAACCCGGAAACAGCCATTCTTCCCGACAGGCTGCTGATGAATTGCTTTATGAAAGTTTAACAGGAGACAGCAGTATGTATGAAAATGCAGTGCGTGAGTTAAATTGGACTACTTATATGGTGGATTTTGATGGCAAGAACAGATACCCCGGGGATGAACCCTGGCTAACGGATGGTTATGGGGATTATGTGAGGCATTTCCTTAGAGCAATGGATGCAGTACCTTTATTAACACCGCCAGATGAAGATCATATACTAGCCTCTACCTCAGTAATTCAGCAGGCAGATTATGAAGGACATCTGAAAAAATATTTTGGGCTCAACTTTGAAAACGTAGATAGTAGTAAGGTGAGATTATTTTACAGAACCTTTGATTCAATGGGTATTGAAAAAATTAAGCTGAAAAAAAAGCCATCTTCCGTGTTGTTAGAAAATAAGCCGATTACCGAAAACAAAGCTGGCGAAGGTTATGAATGGAAGCCAATGATTGGTGGTGGCTTGCTTATCATCAGAAGAGAGAATGGCAGGAAAGTTATTTTGCTTAAATAATAATTATCGAAATTAAATACTTTCAAGCTGGTGATAATTCACAAATTGTCCTGCTTGATACCCCTTGATCATTGAAAGTTGCTACCAGTTGAAGGAACGTTTAAAGTATAAACCAGTCAGCCTTCAAAGTGATGCAGATATTCCTTAAGGTTGTAAGAATTACATAATCCTCTGAACTCTTCCAGGAGTTCATTATTAAAAGGCACACCTTTATCTATTCTTTCAAGCCAGGTATCATATTCTTTTTCGCCAGCGGTATAAATACGGGTTTGACCGGGCATTTTCTTTGAAGCCCTGAGCTCACGCAGAATATCACCTGTGGTCTTTTTAAAATCATCAGGATCAGTAAAAGCACTGATATCTATAACAATAAAGAAGTGCCCAACAGAATATGGAACTTTTTTTCCATCTTTGAAACCAATGAGCATCTTCATAAAAGCGCCTTGCTGTAAAGCAGCTGAAAGAATCTCTACAACCGTGGCATATCCATAGCCCTTATATCCGGCAGTTTCTTCACCCACTCCGCCAAGTGGGGTTAGTGCAGCCTTACCAGCAATAAGATCTTCAAGCACTTCTGATGATTTGGTCTTGCTTTCGCCATTCTCATCAATTACCCATCCTTTGGGTAAATCCTTTCCTTCGCGGGCATAAAGCTCTACTTTGCCTCTTTGAGTAATTGATGTTGCACAGTCAAGTAAGAATGGAAAGGATTCATCGCTTGGGATACCGAAGGTCATAGGATTGGTACCCAACATGTTTTCCACGCCAAAAGTCGGAGCAATTGACGGACGAGCATTAGTGCCCGTAATGCCAATCATGTTCTCGTGAACAGCCATCAGCGGATAATACCCTGCAAAGCCAAAGTGACTTGAATTACGTACAGTAACCATGGCCATGCCATATTTTTTAGCTTTTTCAATGGCCATCCTCATAGCATTGCATGATATAACATGGCCCATTCCATTTTGTCCATCTATTACTGCTGTTGTGGGTCCCTCTTTTATGATTTTATAATTGGTTACAGGATTTAATATGCCTTCTTTAATACGGTCAAGATATATGCTCTTTAGGCGATTTACTCCATGAGAGTCGAATCCAAGTTTATCGGCTTGAAGCAATACATCACCAACTATTTTTGCGTCTTCTTCAGGAATACCTGCCGTTACCATAACATTAACCATGAATTTTTCCAGGACTTCAAATGGAATAAATTTTTTCAGCATAGGTTTAAAATATTTTGCTAATCAGAACATGCAAATATCAATAAAAATTTGATTTTATTCCTGCACTTGGCAAGTTTGAACCAAGTGCGGTGTTTTGTGCTGCGTATAGAATTTTTAACTTTATTATACCTGTGCAGTTTCTTTAATCATTCGCTTCATAAATTCACAGGCTTCCTGCGCCTTCCTTTGTGCATATTCGATACCTACGGTCTGTCCGTTCTCAACAGGGAGAGGATGACATAATTCATAGCCAAGATAACCTTTGAATCCAATTTCATGCATTGCCCCAATGAAATATTTATAATATTCAGCCCCATTTACTTTGCCATCGGCATTACGATCATAAATATCATCGCCATAATGTGACAATACCTGCAAATTGCCTACAGCCCTGGCAGCTGTCTGAATATATTCAGGAGTTTTTTCATCCAAAGCCCAGACATCCAATGAAACTTTCAGATTGGGAGAATTTACCTCGCTTACCATTTTCAATACATCCCGATAGTCGTGGATTACCGGAACATGATTTTGTAAAGCCAGAATTACACCGGCATCTTCCGCATACTTCGTACATTCTGTCACGCCATCGTGGCACCAACCCCAGGTTTCTTCTTCAGAAAATTTTGCATGAGTATATTTCCAGATATCTTTTGCCACTTCGTATTGTGCGAGCTGGGGATGTTTTGTTATTCCGGGCCATGCGAGGAATATCCTGAGAGTTTTCCCACCCATATCTGCTGTCATTCTTATTAAATCTTTAACATAGGCAATCTGAGCTTCACGGAATTCCGGAATAGGACTGCTAAAGTCGTTATTCGCTGCTACCCCATAAATCAGGATACCTTCACTATCGGCAACAACGCGCAGTTCTTTACATCTTTTTGAAGGCCAGTCAAGTGGATTTCCATGAGGACGTTTTCCTTCAATTTCAACACCATCATAACCTAGTTTTTTAGCTATTTTAATTTGCTCTTCCAGGGTAGATGCTTTTCCCCGAAACCAGATTCCAAGTAAAGTAATGCCATATAAACCGACCTTCATATCGGATTTTTTAACCTGTGTATTCCGAGAAAATCCTCTTGCACCTGCTACCAATCCTGCTGAGGCAGCCAAAGATGTAAGCATAAATTGTCTTCGATTCATTCCATTTGTTTTTCTCATTATTATGTCCTCCATTTTAATATTTGCTTAAATTCAAGATGAGCACCTTTAAAGCGATTTCTCTGCCCTCGTGCGAAATGGTTAGATATTATTCTGACCATATATCAAATCCCAAATTTATTATTCCCCATTAGCCCATCAAGTTAATAGTAAAATATGAATTGAATACAAAAAAGTAATAACAAAAAATTGGGGAACGGACATTTCTGTGAGGTCGAAAATGACCTCTTGCCCTGTTTGATACCGGGGAACGGTTAAAAGTTGCAACCGGATATCCGGCCTTTTTCTAAATTTATTTCACAATTAATATAAGTTATTTTGCTTTAATATTATAAGCCATCAGTGCTGATCCATGCCGGATATACAGAATACCATACTGTATAACCGGCGGTGCCCAATGCGGACCGTACTAAGAATCAGTAAAACATAACTGTTTTTTCATCAATTGATTACAAAAATTACTTAGCAACTTTGACACACATTAACCGGCTTTGATCCCGGATCAGGAGCTTGCCGTCGGCAAGTGCAAGTGGTGCCCAGTTTTGAGTTCCAAACCTTGTATCCGTGCCTGATGCTACAACAAGCAGCGCTGCTGATGCAATCGGCTTAAAGGCTGACGGATCAGGCTCAATAAGATACAACTTATTGCTGCCATCAGTGCTGAGAAGCAACCCATCGGCGAGAATCGAGCCACCCTTATCAAATAACGGAGACCTCCCGGTTTTCCATTTAATCTGGCCGTCCATACTCATACAAACCATGCCGTCTTTTCTTTCATTGGTTGTATATTGAGTATAAAAATAGCCGTTATATAGAACCGGAGGCTGAGTATGAGCGCCGAAATCAGCATTTTTATAAAGTTCTGTAACGACATAGCTGCCATCTGCTTTCTTCTCAACTTTTATCATTGCCGCACCAGCTTGGTATCCACCTGTAATCAGCACTCTACCTTCACCGGCATCAACTGCACTTGGGACTGGAATCGAACATTGCCAGTTCGTATATTCCCACAGGATTTTCCCGGTAAGCGGGTTAATTCCAACGACTTTACCGCCGCTGCCGCTTTCTCCATAACTACCACCAGATGAAGCTGTTATCATAACAACATGGCTATCTCTGCTAATTTTTACGATTGCCGGACTAACATATCCGACGGGTCCAAGAGACGGTGTTGTCCATCTAACCTTACCAGTGAGCTTTTCATAAGCCACAACCCCCGCCTGAGGCGCCTGTGAAGCCAAAATAAGCAAATCACCGTAAACTAAAGGACACTGAGTAATTGCCCATCTCGGAATTTGACCGCCGCCGAAATCAGTCCAAACGTTCTTATTCCAGACCGGTTTGTGCGTGTTGATGTCTATGCAGTACAGATTTCCGTAAGGACCGCACGAATAAATCCGATTGCCGTCTAAAGTCGGTACACTTCGCGAGCCGGGAAACATAACAGATCCGGGAGCATCATAACCAAAATTCCAGAGTTCTTTTCCACTGGAAAGGTCGAAACACCTCATTTTATCGCCAACCTTGTCATCTCTATCAAGTAAATAGACCTTACCGTCTTTGACAACAGGTCCGCCATAACCTATGCCAACGTTAACAGTCCATAAAACTTCCGGCCCTTTCTCAGGCCAGGAGCGCAAAATACCTTTCTGGGATGATGAACTATTTCCGTTGGGACCAAGATACTGGGGCCAGTCTTGTGCATAGATGGAATTTATTGCAACAAAGCAAAAAAAAAGGAAAATGCTTCTTCGACAAATTTTTGTTATCATATTATTGCTGTTTTAAGTTTTAAACTCTCAAGTTCCAATATAGAAATTATTATTCAAATATATGATCTGATCTGACCCTATTAAGTTGCTAATGATGCAATAAAAAGAAAAAACCAGGTATGATCACGAAGGCTTATTAACTCCCAGATTTTGACGAATGTAATTTTCAGGAAACCCGATAATATTGGTAATCAGAGTCGCCAGACTTTTTTGAGTAATCACAGAGCCTTTTTCCTGTTCGCCTTTTCTGGTTATTTCATAATCCACTTCGTCTGCATTGGTAAACCAGGTTGGTCTCAGAATGGTGTATTCAAGATCTGATGCTTCTATCACATCGGCAGCTTTCAGGTAATACTTCATTTAAACATTTTATTGCATTTAAAGTCCTTGGGTACCCCACATAAGGTAATAATTGTGTCATTACGCTTAATAAAGTTTCTTTATCATTTCCAACATTTATATTGCCTTGTATATGGCTTTTTAACTGTGATTCACATCCTCCCAGGGATAAGAGCATGGAAAACGTTAAAAGTTCTCTTGTCTTTATATCCAGTCCTTTTCTGGTGTAGTAATCACCAAAACAATTTGCCGATAAATATTTCTGAATATGCATTTGATTTTCTGGTGAAGCCTTATACATCTTATCAATCGTTTCTCCGAAAATTGTTTTTTGTAATTCCAATCCTTTTTCAAATCGTGTTTCGGGTGATGTGGTTGACTGTCCTTCTAATGGCAGCTTTATTCCTCTGCTTTCGAGAATTTCATTTGTGGCATGGATAAAATCAAATACTTTTGCCATTCATACATATGGTATAGCCTGGTATACAATTTCTTTCACTTCAACCGGAGTTACACCTACATTCAGTGCACCACCAAGCATCACTTTATATTCGGCTAAAGCCTGGCTTGCAATCATTGATCCTAAAAGGACCATCAGCCTTGTTCTGGTATCCAGGTTCCCATGACTAATTACTTCATCAAAGGCAAAATTATCGAATACCTCTATCAGTTCCGGATCGTTACCTTTAATGTTGATTTGTGATTCGGAAACAGTTCCTCATGGTTTTTGTTTGCTATTTCACTTATATTCATAGTTTTAAACTGTTTTACCCATTTCAAATGCTTTTTTCATAGCATCGCTCTTTTTAATATCTCCAATATTCCAGGCACCTGTTCCATAGATAATTCCCTTTTCATTTGGTCCGTCCAGACAATAGGTAAATCCCCGAAATTCTTCCAGAGTCCTTTTCATCGCAGGTTTACTATTGTCGGCAGCAGTTACAATGAAATAAAAATCCTTATTGTTGATTTCAGTATATCGAGCACAGGTTCTGTCAATTAGTGTTTTCATCTGTGCGCACATGGTATAAAAGTAAACGGGAGTTACCATTACAATCACATCGGCTGCAATCATTTTGTCCAGAACTTCAGCCATGCCATCTTTCTGGGGGCAGCTCTTTCCTCTGTCAATGCAGGTTCCGCATCCTGTGCAATAATTGATCTTTTTATCTTTTAGAAATATTTTTTCAGTAGGATAACCAGCTTCTATTGATCCATTTATAAACTGATCACATAACAAATCTGAGTTTCCTCCCCTCCGGGGGCTTGAGGACAACACTAAAACTTTTTTATTCAATTTCCTTTTTTCTTAATTTGAATCCCCGCGAGCGCATTCTCCGTTGCTTGCTGCGGAGTCAGCGAGCATTAAGAATTTACATTAGGGGATCGAAGATTCTTCGTAGCTTACTGCGAAGAGCTTCAATTCCGTATATAATCTCAGCGATTAATCAATTTTGCACTACCACCTGAATATCTATCACCTTTAACCTTGATTTTTGATGATGCGGTGTTTATTTCCTGAAGTTCCTCAGATGAGAGTTTTACTGCTGCAGCTCCAAGATTCTCGCTTAATCGGTGCAACTTTGTAGTGCCCGGAATTGGAACTATCCATGGTTTTTGTGCCAGTAACCATGTGAGAGCAATTTGAGCAGGTGTAGCGTTTTTCCGTTTTGCAACTTCTAACAGCAAATCTACAAATGCCTGGTTTGCTTTAAGGTTCTCAGGCGATAAACGAGGAACAGTGCTGCGGAAGTCTTTACTGTCGAAAGTTGTGTTTTGGTCCATTTTCCCTGTCAGGAAACCCTTGCCAAGAGGACTAAATGGTACAAACCCTATTCCAAGTTCTTCAAGTGTTGGGATTATTTCTGTTTCCGGTTCCCGCCACCACAATGAGTATTCGCTTTGCAAAGCAGTAACAGCTTGGACTGCATGAGCACGGTGTATTATCTTCACACCTGCTTCGGAAAGACCAAAGTGTTTCACTTTTCCTTCTTTAATAAGGTCNNGTGTCGAAGCCAAATTTTGTGGCTATCACCACTTTACCGCGAAAAGGAGCCAGAGCTTCTCCTACAAGTTCTTCATTGATGAACGGTCCATAAACTTCAGCAGTATCAAAAAAAGTAACTCCGCTTTCTACTGCTTTATGAATAAGTGTGATCATCTCCTTCTTATCAGCAATAGTTCCGTAGCCAAAGCTCATCCCCATGCAACCAAGCCCTAAAGCCGAGACTTCAAGGTTGCTCTTTCCTAATTTGCGTGTTGGAATTTTAGTATTCATAATTTTATGTTTTTGATTATAGTACAAAAATAACTATGAAACATGCCATATAATAACTAAAATAAAACAAGAACTTACGAAATTGAAACAATTCGCAGCTTGCTTCGAATTGCTTTGATCATCTAAGGCAATTTCTAAATGCTTGCTGAATAAGCAGCAAGCAAAGGAAAATCTGCTTGCGGGGATTCAAACATTTCTGAATTTCAGAGGACTTAATTGAATATGTTTTTTAAAGAAGTTATTGAAATGGGTTACTTCAGTGAAACCCAGTGCGTATGCAATTTGAGACACACTCCAGGTACTATGCTTTAACAGGATTTTTGATTCCTGCAAAATGCGTTCTGCAATAACCTGAGATGTAGTTTTTTGTGTTGTCTCCTTTATGGCTCTGTTCAGATGGTTTACATGAATGTTTAACTGGCTTGCAAAATCAGAGGCTGACCTGAGGCTAAATCTCTGGTGGAGGTCATCAATCGGGAATTGACGCTCCAGAAGTTCTAAAAACATAACAGAAATTCTTTTCGAAGCGTTTATTTGTTGCTTGTCAAAATTTGTTGTTGGCTGAAGTTTCATTGCAAAATGCAAGAGATCAAAAACAAGATTCCTTAAGACATCGTATTTATGTAGATAATCAGAATTGATCTCTTCAAACATGCGTTCATATATGGCAGCTAATTTTTCTACCTGTTCATCCGACAATTCAAATATATGGGTACCATTGGGCTGGAAAACTGAATACTGGTTCAGGTCACCAAACTGATGAAAAAAATGCTGATTGAAAATGCAAAAGGCGCCACTCCGCATATTATCAAGATGTTCCCACTTATATGGGATCTGCGGATTGGAAAATGATAATGCCTGTTTTTTAACTTCAATAACCTTGTCGGCATAATGAACTTTGCTGTTACCTGTCACTAGCATGATCTTATAAAAATCACGCCTTTTGTATGGCACAGGCTGAGCCTTATCTCCGACAAATGGTTCTAACCTAAAGACATTGAAATGGCCGATCTCATTTTTTAAATTATCAGGCATCCAGTCGAATTTCCTTTTGTAAAATTCTTCTATTGTTTCAATCTTTTCCATACCTGCAAAATTACAAATTTCAAAGCATTAATTACGATTTTCAAACAATACTGAAGAGAATAATTGATAGAAATGAAAAGTAGTTTACAAAAATGTTACCGGAATTGTGAAAAATTACACGCTAAGCAGGGTTAACGGATCTCGTATTTTATGGCTTTTTCGTTAATTTACGTATGTATAAATTAAAATGTTCTACCGGTTATTTCTTAAACTGTAACTTTGTAATTATTACTTAATAACCATCTGAGGTATAAAAAGAATAGTACTAATCGGAGCAAGTGGCTTTGTCGGTTCGGCTATCCTGAATGAAGCTCTTGAGCGTGGCAATAAGGTCACAGCTGTTGTCCGTCACCCTGAAAAGATAACTGCAACGCACAAAAACCTGGTTGTGAAACAAGGTGATGTTTCTTTTAGTGATACTGTAACCGAGGTGTGTAAAAGTGCAGATGTTGTGATAAGTGCCTATAACCCGGGCTGGAAGAATCCGGATATAGCAGAGGAAACAACCAGGGTCTACAGGGCAATACTTGAAGGTGTCAGGAAGGCAAAGGTAAAGCGGTTTCTGGTTGTCGGCGGGGCAGGGTCTCTTTTCATATCACCAGGGAAAAGGATGATGGATGCAGGAGTGATGCCGGAATTTATTCTGCCTGCAATCAGGGCCCTGGCAGAATATCTGTACGGGATTATGCTGTGGCGATGATAGACGAACTTGAAAAACCGGCACACCACCGGGAAAGATTTACAATCGGTTATTAAGGTCATTGGTTCCACAACCATTTAATAACAAAAAAAATCAGGTATAATTAACTCTTTTGTAATGATATCATCATTGGTTTATAGCTCGTGTTGCAGAAAACAGGACTATTCATACAGACAAAACTCGATATATGTGGCATAAGCTTACGAAATGTTTGGCATGTTGATTTGAATCGCTAATGAGGGCGAATCAATTCTTTATGCATCTCACAGAAAAACCCATATCTGTCCGGTAATAAGGCGATCTTAATGCATAAGAGGTTCCACTGCTAAGTCCAACGGACCAGGCGGTAGAGAGATTACCTACCGTTTCATTAAAAGTGCTGCTCCAGAAATAGGTCTGCATACCTATCCGTTCAGATAAATCGGGGTACTCTAAAATTGGATGATGTACTCCAGCCCCCAGAGCAGAAAATCCACTTCCGTTATCTGCCCATCCATTTGGAACATCCCATAATAACATACTCATCAGTTTTCCACCTGCGATCGTTTCACCGCCTAATTCATTCAATAATTGCTGCCATTCATTATTAGAAGGTAAATGCCATTCCACAGGACAGGCACCTTGGGTCATTTCGATATTACTGTTATATGTAGCAGCCGACCACGTGTAATACAAGCCATAGATATTCATTAAACTGTCGCTTTTGTTATATCGGTAAACTTCTATTATCGAATCTCCGTTTGAATAAATAATTGACTTCAGGTTTTGTGCCATCCAGGTTTGCGTCCCGATTTCTAATGTTTTATATTGATTATGTTCATAATCTTCAACGGTACCATATACAAAAGATTCAATTTGCACCTTATCAAACTTGCCATTGGAAATTTTCAGCGGTTCACCGTTTCCATTCGTAGAATTGGTTACCGAGTAACTTCCAGAAATACTATTATTACTGGTATCGGTGATCAAAATTGTCCCTTCGGTAGCAGAATAAGCTGATTGTTTGAATCCTATATTAAAAATTGCTTTTCCTTCTGAAAGATTTTGATTTGTAATTGAATAGTTGCCTGTTTTTAGATCCGTTAAAAGTATTGTAAAAGTTATTGTATCAGAGGTAAGCTCTACAATATATCCTTCAAGTGGTTTATATGCAACAACTTTGCTGGGTTTGAAATTTCCCATGTTCATGGTGCCAATAGTTAAACTGGTAAGATCCTTTTCGGGATCATTCTTTGTGCATCCCTGGATTAATCCCATCGCAAGGATGAAAACAAATAAGAATCTATATCTTTTCATTGCCTTTAAAGTTATTAATAACCTTGATTTATTAAACTACTACCCATTCTT
>PLML01000098.1 GCA_003141525.1 Bacteroidales bacterium | reverse complement strand
TCTTTTGCTGCAGGAGCAGCATCCAGGGATAGAACCTGATAGCCTTTAGTTGCTGAAATTTTACTTATTGCCGTATTAATTGCAGCAGTATTCTGTTCAATTGACTGTTTCAGTCCCTGAGATAGTGTTTGTGTTTGATTATCAACCTTGGAACAACTCCAGCCAAGCAGCCCAAAAACCATACCAATTACCAAAATGTTCCTTTTCATAACTTTAAGTATTAATTTGACTTTTGTTAAATTGAGTAAAAAACCTCAAATAAGGTAGCAGCCTTTATCATAGAACATCTGATTTAACAACATGTTCAATCTGCCTTTTATTAAAACAATATTGTCTAATAAAACGGGTGTTTCTCAGACATAGTATGTGTATTTTGCATTTTTGTAACACTTATTTCAATGCAAAAAAGTTACATCACCAATTTTATTAAAATAAGTTCCATCGGCATATCGTCCAACTACTTTCCAAACATATACTCCCTGAAGCGCCAGGTTTTCATGCCCAAAATATCCATCCCAGCCTTTTTGAAGTTCTGAGCTTTCATAAAGTAAAACGCCCCAGCGATTAAATATTTGTAACTTATATTCTATTACATTGGTGAAAAACGGCCTGAAAGTGTTATCATCTAATTGATTATCAATCCAGTATCCGCCAGTTGGCCCTGACTCATTCCACTTGAATGCATTCGGAAATCTTATATCACCGGTTTTATAGTCCACCACAACAGGAGATTTGTACATCATTGAATCTGTACATCCGTCTTTTGAAGTCACTATTAATGTAATCTTAAATATTCCTTCAGATTCATATTTATGCCATGGACTTTCTTCGACAGATGTGTTCCCATCTCCGAAATTCCAAAGCCAGGATACTCCATCATACGAGAAATTTGTAAAAACTACTACCTGAGAATTATTAATGACTTCAGTAGGATAAACATTGAAAACTGCGGTTGGCTTCTGGTAAACTGTTATCAATCCGTTATAGGATGATTGTCCGGCAATATTCGTGACCGTCAGTTTCACTATATAATTTCCAGGAATATTATAGGTATGAGATGGATTTTGTTCTGAAGAGAATGTCTGGTCTCCAAAATCCCATAAGTATGATCCCTCGTTTTTACTCAAGTTTCTGAATTGGACAAGAAGAGGAGAGCAACCGACAGTATCTGGTTCAAATAAAGCTATTGGTTCCGGAGGCATTATAACTTTTATATGAATAGTATCTGATCCCTGACATCCGAATTTATCAGGTAAAGTCTGATAAGTGATAATATGTATTCCTAAACCTGCGGAATCGGGTTCGAACATATTATTGATTACTCCATCTCCAGTCCATGTCCCTCCAGGAAGAGAGGCAGTCATCTCAACCGGAGGTTGATTAATATAGAGTGTCCCTACAGGATTAATATTTACAACCGGTAAAGGCATAACAGTAATAGTTATCAGATCGGTTGCACTGCAACCGTTAGAATCCGTGATATCATATCTGACTGTATGATTTCCAGCTCCTGCTGATCCAGGATCGAATGAATCATTTGTGACACCATCTCCTGACCAGGTTCCTCCTGAATCATGAGCCCTTAAAGTTACCGGACTACTGTCAATGCACATTGTATCCACGGGAGTTATTGTAGCATCAGGATCCGGCACGATTAATATTATTGCAGTGGTAATTACAGGAGGATGGTCACCATTTACGGGATCTGAAGGAGGTCCAGGAATATTCGGATCATCATACGGGTTACAATAATTCCAGTTTCGTAATGTCACCTGAAAATACTGACCAATCAGCTTATCATTGGCTACATTTATAATATCTGAATACACCCCTGACCCGGTAACTGGTCCGGGAAGCGTGATTATTGGTCCTGAAAAGGGGAAAGACATTAGTGTTCCATTAATGGTTACCGGAAGACCGGTCATAGTAATGTCAGTTCCATAAATCCATTGAACCCATCGCGTATAGAGATTTGGCACATCCTGTTCCTGAGGAAGTACACAATTAAACTGAGTCAGATCCTGAAACCTTACATTGGCACTATTGCCAAAACAAATTGGATAAACAGTAGGGTTAATATGCATATGACCACCATTGTGATCATCATTGTCCCATACGGTAACTATCTGTTCCTGCGTTGATGAAGTGCATAAAACTCCATTAACTACAAGTGTCGCTTTTGGTCTGTAATTGCATTTATTGCCGGTAGAAACGTAGATGTGATTTGCAACAGCCTGAAACGCTCCGACTCCGATATTCGCAGCAGCTTCGGTATCTGTTGAACCATCATCCCAGTCATAGCTTATCTGAACGCTGGTTCCGGCATTATTAACTCCAGTATAACTCACTCTCCAATTAACAGATAAGGGAGAACATAGTCTGTCGGGGACAATACTATTGGCTTTGGAGACAATATTACAATCCTGCCCATGAAGACATATTGGGATTAAGATTAGAAATAATGGAATAAAGAAAACTCTCATTTTTATTCTTATCCGGATAAAATTGAACTAAATTCAATTCACTCATGCATCGCTTTCGTTATATTATACGATTATTTGATGCTCAATGTTGCATATTTGAGTAGATCTTCTGGAAAAAAATCAGAGAATTTGTAAGTGAAAAAAGACCAGCTTTGGACAATTCTGCCAAATGGAACAAGGGATTAAAGCCCTTTTTATTTTAAATATTCAATCTTCATGTTATAATCCCATTTATCGAAATAGAGGTTTCCTCCTTTCCATTCAACCTCTCCTCTCTGAAAATCATTGGGTTCACTTCTCATGAATTGTTTTTCAGGATGGAGAGGTCCGGCCACCCCGTCATTCACTATTAGTCTGTAGGAATCGATTCCTGAAAGATAGAAATCTCTGATTAAAGGGTTTTTAGATTTCTGGAGATCACAATAAACATCAACAGGTAGCCAGCCTGTGCCTTCATAATAAACCTCGCACCAATCATGCAAATTCTGATAATCTGGTGACATCATCCAACCGCTCTGCCACCTTGCGGGAATCCCTTTATATCTGAGCAGTGACATAAACAAAAAAGTTTGCTGGCCACAATCACCTTTGCTGTATTTAATTACGTATTCGGGGATATTTTGTATAATAGAATATTCAAGCGCGCCGGCCCAGGGTATATTTTCCTTAAACCAGAAATAGATCTTTCTTACTATTGAAGCTGGATTATTGTCACTACCTGCAATACTGTCAGCGAGTCGTTTAATTTCATCGGTAAAGCAGATATGAGGAAGCTGCTCAGATGTGTATTTCTTATAATTATCTGTAGTCTTATCATAAGGTAATATGTGAATTCCCGACATATTAAAATACTGAGCACTTGATACATAATCAAGGGAAATCTGAAAAACAGTCGGAACCCCTTTTTTTGAGCGCTCTTCCATGTATATCGTACTATGAATTGCCGTGTCGGGAGCTAGGGTATATTCCGGATTTGAGGTACTCAAAAGCTTTACCTCTTTTTGCCTTGCATGATCCAATTTCGGCCATGGCAACCAGCATCTGATCTTCTCTCCTTCAGGTACAGCATCGGGATTGACAGTAACTGTGTAAGTGATTTCCATTTTTACAGGCACAACTGGATTACTTTGATTATCAGAAGCTTCAAGTACCCGTTCAGTATGATTCAGCCGGAAAATCTTCTCCGGATCAAGTTCTTTTTCCCCGGATTTTTGACCTTTTTGTTCATGGAATTTTTTCATCAGCATAAGATTTGATGCTGCCCTTTTAAAATATTTTTTTTCACCGTCAATCATTCTACATTCCAGCCAGCCTTCTTTTTCCCAGGCTGCCATTTCCTTGGCAGAAACTGGACCGTTTAGCTTTTCAATCTGCCCGATTACCTGTTTTTCAGTCACCGAAAAATCAATACTGATTCTTTTTGCAATCTCTTCGAGCGAATCTGCAATGCGGAGTATCTCTTTATTTTCAGTACTGTATTTCTTTAAGGAGTCGGCAATCTGGACTACTATGCTTACATTTCCAAAATCAAGATTTTCCTGGATATCCTCTAAGACCTGATTGAAATCAGAAGCAGTCCTGCAACCAAATAATATGATAAGAAGTGCAGGGAAGAGTATTCTAATGTTTCTCATTTATGGAAATTTTTCATATAATCAAAGTTAATTAAATTTTGGATCAGCCCCAAACCTCCCTCTGGGAGGATAATAATATAAGTTAATTTGAGGATGGGATGTGAAGATTGCTTCGTTGCGCTCGCAATGACGCTGTAAGTTAGGTAATTACGCGGTCATTGCGAGTCGCACAGCGACGAAGCAATTTCATCTCCCAGATCCATCAATAAAATCCAAACATTATGATAGTGATAATCCGATTTTTTTTCTTAAGATATTTTTTACTATGTGATTATTCCCGGGTAATTCATAAATTTAACCATCTATTTTTTAAAGTAATCTAATACTTCAAATATGAAAAGACAAAAAAGCTCTGTTGTACTTACCGCCCTGATTGTAGCTCTTGGCGGTTTTTTAATGGGATTCGATGCTTCTGTTATTTCCGGAGTAATAAAATTTATCGAACCAGAATTTAATTTGTCGAAGATTGAACTAGGATGGGCAGTTGCTTCTCTTTCTCTTGCGGCCACCGCAGCAATGGCATTTGCCGGGCCATTAAGTGACAAGTTTGGCAGAACCTATGTCCTGAAGGCATCTGCCCTGCTTTATGCATTTTCAGCCTTTCTTTCAGCATTGGCACCTTCATTCATTGTATTAGTGATTGCACGGATGCTAGCAGGTGTTGGGGTCGGGGCTTCTTTAATACTTGCTCCAATGTACATTGCTGAGATTTCACCCTCAGATAAGCGTGGTAAATTGGTGTCATTTAATCAGTTAAATATTGTTGTCGGTATATCTGTCGCTTTTTTTACCAACTACCTTATTGTTCATCTTTCAAAATCAGATGCATCATGGGTTGAATCACTTAAATTAAAGGAATATATATGGAGATGGATGCTTGGAATTGAATTTTTGCCCGCAACTATTTACTTCTTCCTTCTGCTTTTTATACCCCAAAGTCCAAGATGGCTCGTAATGAAGGGAAGATATGATGAAGCTCTTAAGGTTATGAAGAGGTTTGATGATGATGATAATGCAGAAAAGGTTATTAATGAAATAAAGGTTAATGTTTCAAAAGAATCAGCCCCGAAACAAAAGACTCCTGTTAAAGATCTGTTTCTTCCGGCAATGAAACTGGTTTTGACAATAGGTATTGTCATTGCTATTCTCCAGCAAATTACAGGGATCAATTCTGTATTCTTCTATGCACCAATGATCTTCGAACAATCAGGAATTGGAACTGATGCTGCATTTATTCAGGCCATTCTGGTTGGTATTACAAATGTTGTATTTACTGTTGTGGCTATGGTTTTGATAGACAGACTTGGAAGAAAACCACTACTTATTGCCGGTATCTCCTTCATTACCATAAGTATGTTTCTGCTTGCCTATGGTTTCAATTCTGCCAGATATGAATTGACAGATGCATCAGCTTCTAAACTGCCTGCGGAAATAAACAAGGTTCAGCTTATGCCGGTAATGAACAAAACCTATAAAAGTGATACTGAATTTAAAAATGGCGTCAAAAAAGTCATGGGCGAAGAGGTTGAAAAGAAATATGAATCTGAGTTCATTTCAGCTTCAATAACTATGAATCCGACTCTGATNNGGGTTTATCAATTCAGCAATAAGCTTCCTTGTACAGCTTGTTTTTCCATGGGAATTAGCCACCCTGGGAAGCAGCGGAACATTTTTACTTTATGGGATCTTTGCTCTGATCGGTCTTGCCTTTATCTGGAAATTGTTACCTGAGACCAAAGGAAGATCTCTTGAAGAGCTGGAAGCAATCCTTGTAAAAAAGAAATAAAGAACAGACAAAACCAATGCCGGATATTAATGCATAAATTGAGAATTAAGATCCTTTTCGCAGAAGCTTTAATTTAATGTATAATCCTTAAATCAATGATTATGATTTCATTTATCAGAATAAAAATTGTGACCGCATTCACTTTGATCTTAATATTGACTGTGAATTGTACTTCCAATCAAAAGAATAAGAAAAATCAGGACAACGTCAGCAAGTCAGATTCATGCTCTATAACTGTACAGGCTGAGGATTATGTAAATTCAAAATCTGCCGCGGTCGTAAAATTCAATGAAAAAAATACAGGCTATGTAAAAAGCAGCACCGGCGGCTGGCTTGAGTATAAATTAAAGGTTCCTGAAACGGGTCGGTATAAGATCCTTTTATACGGAGAAACCTCAGATTCATCACAAGTGGCATGCTGGGTTGAAGATTATGTTGATAATAAAGATGGAAGGACATACAATATAACCGGGAATATGATGCTTAAGAGACCTTCCCCGGGTGGAACTGATAATATGATTGAGAAAGATGGTTCGCCACTGGATTCCGGTATGCATATGATACGTCTTCATTATGACACAGGTGCGGTAGTATTAGATAAGATATGCTTTGAGTTGATCAGGAAGCACAAAAGCTCTCCTGTAGTATTAACACAAAAAACCTCAGGGAAAGAGTGGAAACTGGTATGGAGTGATGAATTTAACGGCACTGGTCTGCCCGATTCATCAAAATGGACATTCGATATAGGAAACTGGGGCTGGGGAAATAATGAATTGGAGTATTATACTGCTAACAGAATGGAAAATGCAAGACAGGAAGACGGTAACCTGATAATTGAAGCAAGAAAAGATGACGGACTATACCCATGGAGTTCTGCCCGTCTGACAACCCGTGGTAAGGAGAGTTTTCTATATGGCAAAATCGAATTCAGGGCAAAAGTACCGGCAGGAAGAGGAACATGGTCAGCAGGCTGGATACTGGGAGATGAATACAGGGATGAATTGTCATGGCCCTATTGTGGGGAGATTGATGTTCTGGAAAATGTTGGCTTTGAGCTGGACCCAAAAACAGGGAACGGTAAAACGCATGCCTCAGTACATTGCGGTGCATACTATTTTAAGCTTGGTAACCAGCCAACCTCAATCGTTGATGTCGAAAATATGAATAATGAATACCATACCTATTCTGTCGAATGGCTTAGTGGAAGCATAACTATTTTAATTGATGGCAAGAAATATTTTGATTATCACGATACGTCAAATAATTTAACCTGGCCATTTAATAAACCACAAAACCTGATCCTTAATCTTGCCATGGGCGGAGGTTGGGGAGGAGCTAAAGGAATGGACCCTGAAATGAAGTCTGCTAAGTTTATTATTGATTATGTGAGAGTATATGAACTCAATTAAAAAAGAGATATAACAACTTTAAACTATGTCAAAAAAGGCAGAAAGGAGAATTTTGCTCGGCAATTGTGTCCTTCACAATGAAATGAAAAGTTTATCCGGCGGGTTTGTTAAAATTGACGGAGAGACTTTTTACAAAATTACCGGATACAACGAGATGGATCCGTTTTTTATTACTATCGTCAGTAACTCTGACCACTGGATGTTTCTCTGGAGCAGTGGGGGGATTACAGCTGGCAGAAAAAATCCCGATAACGCCTTGTTCCCATATTATACTGCTGACAAAATTCATGATTCAGGAGAAATCGCCGGAAGTAAATCAATATTTCTTGTTACCATCGGAAATCATACCTGTCTATGGGAGCCTTTTTCAGATAGATACTCCGGGGTTTACAAAATTCAACGGAATTTATATAAAAGCATTTGGGGTAATAAAATCATCTTTGAAGAGATAAATCAGGAGCTGAAGATAACTTTCTCATATTGGTGGATGAACAGTGAAAGATTTGGTATTATAAGAAAATCAGTATTAAGTAATTCCGGGGAAACTGCCTGTAGTATCTCAATACTTGATGGAATACAGAATATATTGCCGGCAGGTCTTAACAGAACTCTCCAGCTTTCGTTTAGCAACCTGGTCGATGCATATAAAAAGAGTGAGTTGTTGATAAATACCAAGATTGCCCTCTTTATGCTGAGTTCAGTAATTGTTGACAGAGCTGAACCCAGCGAAGCTTTAACCGCAAATGTTGTATGGTCAGAAGGTATCCCGGATGCAAAAATACTTTTATCAGCACGCTATATAGATAATTTCAGAAATGGGAATCAGGTAAAAGAAGATAGAGATGTAAGGGCAGAAAGGGGAGCCTATTTAATAAATGCGGATATTAATCTTGAAGCCGGTAAGGAGAAGACCTGGTACGTAATTGCAGATGTGAATAAAGATGCCGGACAGATTACCTCTCTGGAACATCTTTTAAAAGGAAATGACAGTATTGCCGAACTTCTGAAAAAAGATGTGGCAGAATGTACCAATGATCTGATTAATATAATTGCCGCTGCTGACGGTTTACAACTTACAGAAGATAAATTGAGCATAAATAGGCACTTGTCAAATGTTTTCTTCAATGTAATGCGGGGCGGTATTTTTGATAATAATTACTGGATATCAAAAGATGACCTTATTGATTTTATCAAGGGAGCCAATTCAAGTGTTTATTTAAGAAAAAGGTCCTTTCTTGAATCGATTGATATACATATTAGTATACAAACTTTACTTGAAAAAGCTGCTTTAGAAAATGATTCACAATTACTAAGACTTTGCTATGAATATCTGCCGCTTGCATTGAGCAGAAGGCATGGTGACCCGTCACGTCCCTGGAACATATTTTCTATTGAATTAAAAAAAGAAAATGGCTCAAAAAGCCTGAATTATCAGGGTAACTGGAGAGATATCTTTCAGAATTGGGAGGCACTGGCATTATCTTATCCATCCTTTGTTGAGAGTATGATATGCAAATTCTTAAATGCATCAACAGCAGATGGATATAATCCCTACCGCATAACACGGGGTGGAATTGACTGGGAGTCACCAGACCCTCATGATCCATGGGCAAGTATAGGGTACTGGGGAGATCACCAGGTAATTTATTTACTGAAGTTGCTCGTGATTTCAAAAAATTACCATCCCGGTAAGCTCAATAAAATGCTTTCAGAGAATATTTTCGCCTTTGCGGATGTACCATACAGGATTAAACTATATAAAGACCTGGTAAAAAACCCGTTTGAAACTATTGACTTTGATTATGAGGCTGAAAAGGCGGCACTTGGGAGGGTAGCTTCAATCGGAAGCGATGGGAAGCTCATTAAAGATAGTAATGATGAGATTAAACTTGTCAACTTTACTGAAAAGATCCTGGTGAGCATTCTGACTAAACTTTCAAATTTTATACCTGATGCAGGAATATGGATGAATACACAGCGTCCAGAATGGAACGATGCAAATAATGCACTTGTTGGATTTGGCACTTCGATGGTTACGCTGTGCTATTTAAGAAGACTCCAGCATTTTTTAAGGGAGTTGTTCAGAGAAAACCAGGATAGCAGGTTCGAAGTCTCAGAGGAGGTCATCTCATTTTTCAAATCAATAAATGATGTTTTCATTCAGTACGAAACATTCTTACTAAGAGAATTTTCCGACAAAGAACGGAAATCAATAATTGATGCCCTGGGTAAGGCTGGCAGTGACTATAGGGAAAAACTTTATAATAATGGTTTCTCGGGAAGCAAGAGTTTTGTTACAGCTAAAGAGCTGGATCAGTTTTTTAACTTAACCACGAAGTTCATCGATAAGTCGATCCTCAGAAATAAGCGTAGCGATAATCTCTATCATTCTTACAACTTGATTTCATTTAAGGATGATGGTGTTACAATACGGAGGCTATACGAAATGCTTGAAGGACAGGTGGCTGTATTAACTTCGGGTTTGCTGGAACCCGACGAGGTCAATGAAGTGCTTGATGCATTAAAACGAAGCGCTATGTTTCGTGAAGACCAATACAGCTATATGCTTTATCCCGACAGGCAGCTCCCCCGGTTTACAGAAAAGAATATCATCCCTTCTGAATCGGTAACCAAATCCAAGCTCCTTACGGAATTGATCAGGAACCAAAATATTAGCATCCTCTATATAGACATGGATGGTCTCTTTCACTTTAACAGCGGCTTCAGGAATGCATCATCTCTGAAAAAAGCTCTGGATCTTCTGGAGCCTGAATACAAGGTTAAGCAAGCCGAAAAAGAGTATATCGTTGATCTTTACGAAAAAGTATTTGACCACCAGTCTTTTACAGGTCGTTCAGGAACGTTTTATGGTTACGAAGGACTTGGCTGTATTTACTGGCATATGGTTTCTAAACTGATGCTGGCAGTATGTGAAAACTATTTCCTGGCTCTTAAGTCTAAGGCAGGGGATGATCAGCTAGGTAAGATGGTTCAGCATTATTACGATGTACGTGCCGGAATAGGTTTAAACAAGGAACCGGAAGTGTATGGTGCTTTTCCTACTGATGCCTATTCACATACTCCGGGAAATGGCGGTGCAAAGCAGCCAGGAATGACCGGTCAGGTTAAAGAGGATATAATTTCCAGGTTCGGCGAACTTGGTGTAATTGTCGAATCGGGTAAGATTTCATTTAATCCAGGCCTGCTGCGCCGTTCCGAGTTCCTGCGTTCTCCGGATAACTTTCATTATATATCTCCCGGAAATACTGAAAAGATTATACCTTTAGGAATTGACAGTCTTGCATTTACAATCTGCCAGATACCTGTAATATACCACATCTCATCAAGGAATATCATAAGAATCACTACTGAAGAAGGAAATTCTGAAGTGGAGGGACTTACCCTAAATGAAGGGATTTGCACTGCGATTTTTGGCAGGAACGGATATGTCAGGCTGCTTGACGTCTACCTGGCACCTGCCCTTAAATAAACTATTGCAATAACTCCTGATAATTAATATATATTATCAAGTAGTTAACCTATCTGGCGGCTTTCAATTAATTTTGTACGACGAGTCAGATTCACAAGTTCCCCTCCTTGGAGGGATTAGTGGTGGGTTAAATCAAGAATCAAAAAAGGAACAATCAAAAAAAATGAAAAGACTAGGATTTCTATTATTGCTGCTGACTTCGTTTCTTAAGATTCAGGGTCAGGATGGAAAAATGAATTTATTTATCAATGATCTGATGAATAAAATGACAATTGAAGAAAAAATAGGACAGCTCAATCTTAACAACTCCGGTGGATTTGTTACAGGTTCTACGGTAAATGAACAAACACCCAGGAAAATACGGGAAGGAAAGATTGGAGGGATAATTAATGCATCCTCCATGGATATAATGAAAGCTTGCATGGACATAGCGGTTAAGGAATCACCTCATCATATTCCTATCCTCTTTGGTATGGATGTAATTAACGGATTCCAGACAATATTTCCTATTCCGTTAGCAATGAGTTGCTCATGGGATATGGCATTGATTGAAAAAAGTGCCAGGATTGCCGCTCAGGAAGCAACAGCAAATGGTATTGAATGGACGTACTCGCCTATGGTCGATATTGCCCGCGATCCGCGCTGGGGAAGAATTGCCGAGGGTGCAGGTGAGGATCCCTTCCTCGGATCTCAGGTTGCCAAAGCAATGATAAGAGGATATCAGGGGAACGATCTTTCTCTCAATAATACCATGATGGCCTGTGTAAAACACTTTGCTTTATATGGTGCTGCAGAGGCAGGGCGTGATTATAACACAGTGGATATGAGTAAAGTAACCATGTATAATGATTATCTTCCTCCTTATAAAGCTGCTATAGACGCCGGTACAGGAAGTGTAATGACTTCATTTAATCTTGTTGACGGCATTCCATCATCCGGTAATCACTGGTTGCTTACTGAACTATTGCGTAATCAGTGGGGCTTCAAGGGATTTGTAGTTACAGATTATACCGCAATAAACGAAATGATCAATCATGGAATGGGTGATCTTCAGACAGTTTCAGCCCTCGCTCTGAAGGCTGGAACAGATATGGATATGATTGGGGAAGGATTCCTCTCCACTCTGAAAAAATCTCTCGATGAAGGGAAAATAACTATTAAAGATATAGATATTGCATGCAGACGAGTACTTGAGGCAAAATATAAACTTGGATTATTTGATGATCCTTACCGTTACATGAATGCAGAAAGGGCTAAGACAGATGTGCTGACACCCGAAAATCTGAAGACTGCACAGGAGATAGCTACAAGATCGATTGTTCTTCTTAAAAATGATAATCATATTCTTCCACTAAAAAAATCTGGAACTATCGCGGTAATAGGTCCACTGGGTAACAGCGGGAAAGATGTGAAAGGCTCATGGTCATTTGCCGGAGGTCAGGGTAAGGTATTCTCAGTTGTAGACGGCTTGAAAAATATCGGAGGGAATTCAGTGAATGTGCTTTATGCAAAGGGTTCTGAACTTACTGATAATCCAATTCTTGCAAAAAACGAGGCACCATTTGGAATGCCTGGTAGAAAGCAATCATCAGACTCTGCCATCACCTGCCGGGAATTATTGAAAGAGGCACTTTTAACTGCTGATAAAGCGGATGTTATAGTTGCTGTCCTAGGCGAATCTTCCTCCTGGACGGGTGAAGCGTCAAGTATGACCGATATAGGAATTCAAAAGATTCAGCAGAAGCTGCTTAAGGCTCTTCTGGCAACGGGAAAACCAGTTGTCCTTGTTCTTATAAATGGCCGACCGATGACTCTGGCATGGGAGAATGCAAATGTAAGTGCAATTCTGGAAGCGTGGATCGGTGGTACTGAGGCTGGAAATGCTGTTGCCAACATTTTGTTTGGGGATTATAATCCTTCGGGTAAACTGACAACCACCTTCCCATTATCTGTTGGTCAAATTCCGCTTTATTACAACCACAAGAATACCGGACGGCCGATGGATCCGAATAATAAATTCACTTCAAAATACCTTGACAGTTCCAACGATCCTTTATATCCGTTTGGCTATGGACTAAGTTATACTACTTTCGAGTACAGTGATATAAAGTTAAGCAAAAACCAACTCAAAGGAGATGAAAAACTCACCGCTTTAGTGACTCTGACAAATACAGGTAAAGTAGCTGGAGAAGAGATTGTCCAGCTGTATATTCAGGATCCTGCAGCCTCTATTTCCCGTCCCGTGAAGGAGTTGAAAAACTTTAGAAAGATTTTGCTTCAGCCGGGAGAGAAAAAGGATATTAATTTTGATATTACTGTAAATGATCTGAAGTTTTATAACAGTGAGCTGAAATTCGACTGGGAACCAGGTGATTTTATTATTTATATAGGCTCCAACTCACGCAATGTAAAATCAGCCGGGGTTAACTGGATTAAGTGACCTTTTCTTTGTGTTACTTAGTGATGAACTTTGTGTTACTTTGAAGTAAAAAAAATTTAACCACAAAGTGTCTCAAAGGATTGCATAAAGGCTCACAAAGTAAAAAAATCATAAAATGAAATCGAAATATAACAGTGAATATCTTAATGAGATGAGCAAAAATCCAGGATACTGGAAGGGACCGTTTTATTTTAACAGGAAGGATCCCAGATTACTTGTCCCTAAATTACATACATCGTTGGGATGGACACTTAACTTTTCAAAGCCGGGTGCGTATATTGCAATAGCAGCGTTGATTGCAGTTATTATTGTTTGTAGTCTAATCGCAAAATAACGGATATAACTTGAAATAGCTTGAAATAGTTTGAAATTGGTTTTACATTAAATTAATTTTTAAATCTTCGAATATGAAAAGACTATTATGCTTATTAATTTTTATTACAATTCTGAGCAGGCTAAATGCTCAGGAACTGAAGTCTATAGCTTTAAATACTCCTGATAAAACAAGAGGGCTACCGGTTATGCAGGCTTTTGAGAAAAGAGCTTCAGCAACAGGATTTACCAGTGATAAATTAAAACTCCAGGATTTATCAGATTTATTATGGGCGGCTGATGGTATTAACAGACCTGAACTTAAAAAACGGACTGCTCCATCTGCAATGAATGCGCAAGACATTGATCTCTATGTATTTATGGAGGAAGGAGTATATGTTTATAATGCTGCAACCAATTCACTGGATCCGGTTGTTGCAGGTGATCAGCGCCTGGCAGTAGCAGGAAGACAGGCTGAATTCGCCAAGGCTTCAGTTATTCTGTTAATGGTGTCAGATGTTTCAAGATTTCCAGGGAGTGATAATGCCGGAAAATTGTCTATTGCTTCAATGGATGCCGGAATTGTCTCACAAAACATTTCAATCTTTTGTGCCGGTACCGGATTGAGTACCAGACCAAGAGCAACCATGGATCAGGTTAAACTAAAAGAGATACTGAAACTTAAAGATTCTCAGTTCCCTCTTTTGAATAATCCTGTCAGTTATCCAGCAAAATAGGAGCATCCTGATTTTATAAAGTCCGCAATTTCCCTTTTCCTTTGCATCAGGGCATGTGATTTTTACATTTTGTCAATTATTATTACTTTTGTGCCATCATGTGAATAAAATCCCGAATAATTATAGTTTAAAGCTTGGACAACTGAAAAGTATCAGTCAATTGAATATTTATGGATATAAAGGGCGAAATAAGAAGAAGAAGAACATTTGCAATTATCAGTCACCCCGATGCAGGTAAAACGACACTGACTGAAAAGCTGCTTCTGTTTGGCGGAGCAATACAGACTGCTGGAGCGGTAAGGAGTAATAAAATAAGGAAAACAACTACTTCCGATTTCATGGAGATTGAAAAACAAAGGGGGATATCAGTATCCACTTCAGTAATGGCATTCGAATACAATGATATCAGGGTTAATATATTAGATACTCCCGGACATAAAGATTTCGCCGAAGATACTTACCGGACGCTTTCGGCTGTCGATAGTGTTATCCTTATTGTCGACAGTGTAAAAGGCGTGGAAGAACAAACCCGTAAACTGATGGAGGTATGCCGGATGCGAAATACACCGGTTATAATCTTTGTAAACAAGATGGACAGGGAAGGTATTTCGCCTCTTGATTTGCTGGATGAGCTGGAAAAGGAGCTGAAAATTGCTATCTGCCCATATACATGGCCAATCGGAAATGGTAAACAATTTAAAGGCGTTTATAATCTGTACGAAAAAGAGATTCAGATCTTTGCCCCGGAAAAGACCAGTCTCTCTGAGAATCTTATAAGTACAAAGGATATTAAAGACCCAAAGCTTAGAGAATACGTGGGTATTGAAAGCTTAACCAGGTTATGGGAAGAGATAGACTTCGTAAATGATATGTTTGAATCCTTTAATATGTCGCTGTATCGTGAAGGATATTTGGCACCACTGTTTTTCGGAAGCGCGCTAAACAATTTCGGAGTGCTGGAATTATTGGAAACCTTTCTTGAAATTGCTCCATGTCCTGGAACTATTCAGGCATCGGAACGGCCAGTAGAACCTGATGAAGAACAATTAACCGGCTTTATATTTAAAATCCATGCCAACCTTGATCCCAAGCACCACGACAGAATAGCTTTTATGCGTATTAGTTCAGGGAGATTTGAAAGGAACAAGTTTTACTTTCACACAAGGTCGGAAAAAAGGATCCGGTTTTCTTCTCCGACAAGTTTTATGGCAAATAATAAGAGCATTATCGAAGAGGCTTATCCCGGAGATGTCGTTGGTCTGTATGATAGTGGAAATTTTAAAATAGGCGATACGCTTACCGAAGGTGAATTATTGCATTTTAGGGGTGTCCCGAGTTTTTCGCCGGAAATACTTCGTGAGCTCAATAACCTCGACCCTTTAAAAACCAAACAACTTGACAAAGGTGTCAGACAAATGACCGATGAGGGTGTGGCCCAGCTTTTTATGCAACAACCAGGAAACAGAAAGATCATTGGTACAGTCGGGGAACTTCAGTATGAGGTTATAAAATTCAGACTGGAAAATGAATATGGGGCCAGATGCAGCTTTTCTCATCTTCCTTTTATCAAGGCATTTTGGATTACAACCGATAATAAGAAACAACTTGAAGAGTTTTTGAAGAGAAAATCAGGGACCATAGCCTATGATAAGGAACATAACCCTGTTTTTTTTGCAGAGAGTGAATGGATGCTTAAACTTGCCAGAGAAAATTTTCCATCTATAACTTTTCATAATACATCTGACTTTAAAACAGCCAGGATTAAGAGAGGAATTATCTACAGCAAATAAGAGTTATAAATCATCGAATTTGAACCAGGAGCGAAAAAATAATATGATGATTAGGTTCATTCGCTTGTGCTGCTTATTTTTGTGATCAGGCAGAACATTCTATATATAAGGTTTGTTAAATGAATGACAATTATTTAAAATAATAACATTTCAATAATCATTTAAAAAGATAATTATGAGCTCAGGAAAAGTATTACTAGGTGTATTGGCAGGTGTTGCCGTAGGTGCAGTATTAGGGGTATTATTTGCTCCGGATAAAGGCTGGAATACCAGGAAAAGGATCTCAAAGAAAGCAGAGGACCTTACAGATGATCTGAAAGAAAAATTTGATGAATTTTTTGACAGTATTTCAGTAAAAGTCGATAAGGTAAAGGAAGAAGCTGCTGACATTTCCGAAAAGAGTAAAGCAAAAGCGAACGAATCAAAAAAAGAGGCAAAAAATGCCACAGCCTGAACTAAAGATGAAAGATATGGAAGATAAAGCTGATTTGATCGAAACTTTATTTGACAGAGCAACAGAATACGGTAAGACAAGTATTGAATTAGTTAAGCTGAAAGCGCTTGACAAAACAGCAGACATTGTATCCTCTTTTGTACCTCTTTCTGTTGTCATTTTGCTTGTTGCATCATTCTTGCTTTTTCTGAATCTTGGATTAGCCTTATGGCTGGGCGAAATCCTTGGGAAACCCTTTTATGGATTCTTTGTGGTAGCTGCATTTTATGTAATTACAGGAATTGTTATACATTTCTTTATGCATAGATGGATTAAAAAGCTGGCCGGGAATTATTTCATAAAACATGTACTTAAATAATAATGGATGAATACTATAACTTCTGTTGCCGGCCTTAAAAGCGCAATTCAGGAACTAGAGGTCGAGCAAAGCGTTAAGGGACGACTATTGAAGGACAATATATACCTTATCCGAGACAGTTTAAAGCCAGTTAATCTTCTCAGGGATGCTTTGAAAGAAACCTTCTCATCTGATTATCTGGCTGAAAATTTTTCAGGTACTTTAATGGGTGCAGCCAGCGGATTCCTGTTAAAAAAAATATTTATTGGGAAATCCGCCAATAAGTTAAGAAAACTTGTGGGTGAAGTTTTTCAGCTTGGGATTACAAACCTTATTGCTCAAAATTCTGACCAAATTAAGTCACTTGTCAGGACCCTATTTCAACATTTTTTTCGCAGGAAAGAAATGAATACCGGGAGGTATATAAGGTAAACAACTAAAATTGACATTTTATGTTAAGGTAACCATTCTTATTGATTTCCATGATAATCAATAAACTATTATTTTACGTGAAGCCATTTGCACACCAGCTGCCAGCATCTGAACAGTATAAATGCCCGAATCAAGATTTAATGGAATTTTAATGTTTGTAACTCCTGTGACTATCGCTTTCTCAATAAAAAGGTTCCCTGACAGATCGGATATTCTTATTATCTCGGGAGATAGCGCTGCTGATGGAGCGCTGGAGTATGCTAACATAACATTAAGAATTCTATGGACGTGATTGGGAGAAACGGTCATTGTTATTGTAATAGGTGGTGTGTCTTTGGTCGTGTTTACTAAATTATTAATTGTCGATTGGGCTGAAATACTAGCAGCTATACCACCTGCTGCAGTTTGCAATGGATTAGTGGTAGGTTTTGTATAGGAGACTGTAACAATATCACCAAATTTAATAGCACTTGATAAAGTTAATTGAACCTTTGTTCCTGAAATAGCAACTGTATTAACTGTTCCGGCTGTTGAATTAACCATTACCGAAAAAGCTGTAGCAGCAGGAATTATATTCGCAAGAGTCATATTATATGTCATTTCCAGGAGAGACGGTGTTGCATTTGCAACGGCAGAGCTGACATAAACAGGGATAATAGAATTGACATTATTAGTAACTGCCTGAGGGCCAATGGTTACTGCCTGGCCACCTGAAGTTGTCTGCAATGGATTGGCTGAAGGTTTAGTATAAACTACTGTCACAACATTGCCATAAACAATGGGACTTGACAGGGTCAATTGGACCTTAGTAGCTGAAATAGCAACTGCATTAACTGTTCTGGCTACTGAATTAACGAGAACCGAAAAAGCAGAAGTAGATGGAACAATATTGGCAAGAGTCTGATTATACGTCATTTCCAGGAGAGATGGTGTTGCATTTGCAATAGCAGAGCTGAC